>JALDYH010000202.1:0-7399 GCA_032154175.1 Sphingopyxis sp.
GCGTCGGGGAGCGCGCGCAGCGCCGCGCGGAGTTCGCCGCGCCACAGCGTATCGCGCGCAAGACCGTCGACAAGGTCGAGCCGGTCGAGGATCGCGTCCTTGTCGGTCAGCGGACTCGCAAGATCGTCGGCGAGCAGTCGCGCCCCCGCCGCGGTGACGGTGCGGTCGATCGTGCCGAGCAGGCTGCCGTCGCGCGCGCCCGCCATCGTGCGGACGAGTTCGAGGCTTTCGCGCGTCGCCGCATCGATCGCCATTCGGCCCGACGCAAGATGTCGCACCGGCGGCTGAAGGAAGGTCGGCCCGCCGGTGCCGACATGGTCGAGATAGGCAACAAGCGCGCCCATCGCAGCGATTTCGCCGCGCCCGAACTGGCCGAAGCCGTCGAGCGTCTGGACGCCGAAGAAGATTTCGAGGCGTTTCTGCGCACTCGTGCTCGAAAAGTCCGCAGACGGACGACGCACGACCTGCCGCGCCGACGAAATCGGCAGGTCTTCGGCCGACTCGCTCAGCAGCAATTCGGACGGCGCGAGCCGCGCGAGTTCGGCATCGACCTGCTCGCTGCGCACCGCAACGACCTCGAAGCGCCCCGTCGAAATATCGGCGGCGGCGATTGCGACCTCGCCGTCGCTGCCGATTTGCGCGAGCGCGGCAAGGCGGTTCGCGCTACGCCCTTCGAGCAGGCTCTCCTCGGTCAGCGTGCCCGCGGTGACGAAGCGCACGATATCGCGCGCGACGAGCGCCTTCGACCCGCCGCGCGCTTTCGCCTCTGCCGGAGTCTCGATCTGCTCGGCGATCGCGACGCGGTGACCGGCACGGATCAGCCGCGCGAGATAGGATTCGGCGGCATGGACCGGCACGCCGCACATCGCCACCGGCTGCCCGTCATGCTCGCCGCGCGAGGTGAGTGCGATGTCGAGCGTCGAGGCCGCGGCCTTGGCGTCGTCGAAGAACAGCTCGAAAAAATCGCCCATGCGATAGAAGAGCAGACAGTCGCCCGCCTTTTCTTTCAAGGACCAATATTGCGCCATCATCGGCGTTGCGGCAGGCGCGGGACTATTCGAATTGGCAGCGGAGCGGGCGGTGACAGGCATGCGACATGCTTAGGGACGGATATAGGGCCGTGGCAAGACGCGCGCGCGATTCGCGGGTTCCATTTCGCCAAGGCGACGTTAGGGAATGGGCTCGGGCGCGCAGCTTGTGGATCAGTTGAGAGGATATAGGATGGACAGCGGCAGCAAGGTGCAGTTTTCGGACCGCGAGGCCCTGCTTTACCACGAATATGGCCGGCCCGGGAAAATCGAGATCGTCGCGTCGAAGCCGATGGCGACGCAGCGCGACCTCAGCCTTGCCTATTCGCCCGGCGTCGCGGTTCCGGTGAACGCGATCGCCGAGGATCCGGCCAAGGCCTATGATTATACGATCAAGGGCAATCTGGTCGCGGTGATCTCGAACGGCACTGCGATCCTGGGGCTCGGTAACCTCGGTGCGCTGGCGTCGAAGCCGGTGATGGAAGGCAAGGCGGTGCTGTTCAAGCGCTTCGCCGACGTCGATTCGATCGATCTCGAGGTCGATACCGAGGATCCCCAGCGCTTCATCGAGGCGGTCGAACTGCTCGCGCCGAGTTTCGGCGGCATCAACCTCGAGGATATCGCGGCGCCGAATTGTTTCATTATCGAGGCCGCGCTGAAAGAGCGCATGAACATCCCGGTGTTCCATGACGACCAGCACGGTACTGCGATCATCACCGCGGCGGGCCTGATCAACGCCTGTTACCTGACCGGCCGCGACCTTTCGACGGTGAAGGTCGTCGTCAACGGCGCGGGCGCGGCAGCCATCGCCTGTACCGCGCTGATCAAGGCGATGGGCGTGCGGCACGAAAATGTCATCATGTGCGACCGCAAGGGCACGATCTATCAGGGCCGTACCGACGGCATGGACCAGTGGAAGTCGGCGCATGCGGTGCCGACCGAAGCGCGCGACCTGACCGAGGCGCTCGTCGGCGCCGACGTGTTCCTGGGGCTGTCCGCCGCCGGCGCGCTGAAGCCCGAGATGGTCAAGGACATGGCGCCGGCGCCGATCATCTTCGCGATGGCGAACCCCGACCCCGAAATTTCGCCGCCCGATGCGCGCGCCGCACGGCCCGACGCGATTATCGCGACGGGGCGTTCCGACTACCCCAATCAGGTCAACAACGTCCTCTGCTTCCCCTTCATCTTCCGCGGCGCTCTCGACGTCCATGCGACGGCGATCAACGAAGAGATGAAGATCGCGGCAGCCTATGCGATCGCCGACCTCGCGCGGCAGCAAGTCCCCGAAGAGGTCGCAGCGGCCTATGGCGGCCGCGCGTCGAGCTTCGGCCCCGAATATATCATCCCCTCGCCCTTCGACCCCCGCCTGATGGAAATCGTGCCGGCGGCGGTCGCCGAGGCGGCCATGCAGACCGGCGTAGCGCAGCGACCGATCGCCGATCTGGGCGAATATCGCACCCGTTTGCGTGCCCGGCTCAACCCGACGACATCGGTCCTTACCCTTGCTTATGAAGCGGCACGCAACAATCCGAAGCGCGTCGTCTTTGCCGAGGGCGAGGAAGAGGTCGTGCTGCGCGCGGCCATCCAGTTCCGCGATGGCGGCTATGGCACACCGGTGCTGGTCGGACGCGAAGGGCTGCACGACAAGCTGCGCGCAATGGGCGTCGCCGATCCCGAGAGCTACGAAGTCCACAACAGCGTCAATTCGCCGCATGTGCCCAAGATGGTCGACATGCTCTATGAGCGGCTGCAGCGCCGCGGCTATTTGCGCCGCGATGTCGAGCGCATGGTCAATCGTGACCGCAATATTTTCGGTTCGTTGCTGCTCAAGATGGGTCTCGGCGATGCGATGATCACCGGCACGACGCGCACCTATTCGCAGTCGATGCGCGAAATCCGCCGGGTGATCGACCATGCCGAGGGCAAGACGCCATTCGGCATCCATGTCCTCGTCGACCAGCATCACACCATCTTCATGGCCGACACCACGGTCAATGAACGGCCCACCGCCGAGATGCTTGCCGATATCGCCGAGCGTACGGCGCAGGTCGCGCGGCGCATGGGTCACGAACCGCGCGTCGCTTTCCTCTCCTATTCGACCTTCGGCAATCCCGAAGGAAGCTGGCTCGACAATATTCGCGAAGCGGTGGCAATCCTCGACCAGCGAAAGCCCGGCTTCGAATATGAAGGCGAAATGGCACCCGACGTCGCACTGAACGCGAAGGTAATGGCAAAATATCCCTTCTGCCGCCTGTCGGGACCCGCGAACGTACTGATCATGCCGGGGCTTCAATCTGCCAATTTGTCGGCGAAGCTGCTGCGCGAACTGGGCGGCGGCGCCGTGATCGGCCCGATGCTCGTCGGCATGGAAAATCCGGTACAGGTCGCGACGATGGCGTCGACTGCGTCGGACCTCGTTACCCTCGCGGTGCTCGCGGCAGGCGGAATCGCACAATAAAAAGGGCGGCGGTGCCGAAGCGCCGCCGCCCTTTTTGCATATTGCCCGCTTTAGCGCCCGCCGGGTGCGCCGGCACCCGGCGCACCCACGGCGCCGATGTTGCCGAAGATATCTTCAAAGAAGCTGCGGTGACGGCCGAGCGTCGGGGTCTTGTCGCCTTCGGGGCTGATCCGGCTCACCAGTTCGAGCCCGGTGCGATCGACCGCGGCGACATTGCCGGCAGGGTCGAAGCGGACGCGCAGCACCTGCTGATCGACCGGACGCGGCTTGGCGAAGGCGAGCTGGCGCGTTTCCCGCGACACATAATAATATTCATTGTTGCTGAACTGGCCGACGAAGGTCGGCCGGCCGAGCGTCTTTTCCACCGATTCGCGGTTGTCGACACCGGGCGTGATCGCTTCGGTCAGCAGCGGATCGACGACATAGCCCTGCCGCCCCTTGAGCTGCGCGCAACCGCTGGTGGCGATTGCGACGGCAAGGCCGAGCACGACAAGGCGCACACGCGGGGCAGGAAGCGAAAGGATCGAATTCGGCATCAAATATCTCCGTTGCGCCTGTCCGCCGCTTATCCCGGCGGTCGGCGCTGGCTCTCGCGCCTCTTAACCGCAAGCGGACGGCACGCACAAGCCGCTTGTGCCGCGGCAAAGCTTGCCACAAGCTGACCAGCGGCTCTTTTCCGGCGGCTCGAATGCGCCTAAGCAGCAACCATGTTCTCTCTTGGCAAATTGTTCAAATCCGAACCCGATCCCCGCGAGGCACGCCGCCCGTTGTGGAACGCCGTCGTCGCCACCGCACGCGCACCGCACTGGTACGCGCAGGGCACCGTTCCCGACACGCTCGACGGGCGGTTCGACATGATCAGCCTCGTGATGGCGCTCGTGCTGCACCGGATCGACGCCGACCCGGCGCACGGGCTCGCGGGAGTCCAGCTCACCGAATTGTTCGTGAACGACATGGACGGCCAGATGCGCCAGATCGGCTTTGGCGACATGGTCGTCGGCAAGCAGGTCGGGCGGATGATGAGCGCGCTCGGCGGCCGGCTTGGCGCCTATCGTGCCGCCGACGGATCGGACGAATTGCGCGGTGCGCTGGTCCGCAACCTGTGGCGCGGCAACGAACCAGGCGAAGCCGGGATCGCGCATGTGATGACCGAGGTCGCGGCGCTGCGCGCGGCCCTCGCCGCGATGCCCGTCGCCGATCTTGTCGTCGCCGACTGTCTCGGCGGAGCGGCGCGTTGAGCACGCCGCCCGAATTCTCGCTCGTCGTGACGTTGGCCGACGCCGCGCATGGCCGTACCCTTTCGGTCGAGGCCGATGCCGAGACGCGCGCCCGGATTGCGAAGCGGCTGGCGCTGGTCGCACTCGACCGCTTCGTCATCACCGCCGAAGCGCGCGCGATCGCCGGCGGCATTGGCGCGAAGGGCGAGGTGCAGGCCGATGTCGTGCAGGCTTGCGCCGCGACCGATCTGCCCGTCCCGGCGACGATCGCCGAGCCTTTCGATCTGCGTTTTCTGCGCGATGTCGACGCGCCGGTCAGCGAGGATGAAGAGATCGAGATCGGCAGCGATGATCTCGATCTGCTTCCGCTCGAGGGCGACCGGGTCGACCTCGGCGAGGCCGCCGTGCAGACGCTCTCGCTTGCGCTCGATCCCTTCCCGCGCCATCCCGACGCCGACCGCATCCTTGCGGAAAAGGGCGTGCTCAGCGAAGAAGCGGCAGGGCCGTTTGCTGCGCTGGCCAGGCTGCGCGGAAGGCCCGACGCCTAGGAGCGGTCGTCGGGGGCCGCCTTCGGCTCTTCCTCGACCAGATCGGCAACTGCGGCGTCGAGCCCGGGCTCGTCCTTTACGGACGGCGTTTCAGTCTTCGGCTCGTCTACGCCCTCGCCCACCGTCTTTTCATCGCGCGGCGGCGGCAGCGCGCCACCGAGCGCGTTGGCGAGGCCGAGCAACTGCTCGCCGATCACCTTGTCGACCGCCGGCGCGATATCGCCGATCTTGAAGCGCATATAGCCGCCGACGACATAGTCGAAGCGCAGCGCACTGCCCGTCGGCGTTTCCTTGATCTGGATCGTCAGCGTGCCGTTCAGCGCCTCGCCCTGCAGCGGTCCGAAGGCGCCCGAAAGGCGGAGCATCTGGTTCGGTTTTGAAAAGAGGATGCGCGCGTGCTGGACGCTGCCCACGCCCGACCCGGTGTCGGGCAGTTTCTCGCAGAAACAACCGCCGGCCTGCGAATCGAGCCAGAAGTTCGCGGCGTCGCCCGACCAGCTATGCTCCTTCGACCACCAGCTTTGCGGCATGCGAAGCATTTTCCACACGTCGGCGGGGGTCGCGGCGACCTGCGCTGTATGCGCGACGGTGAAGCCGGCCTCGCTCTGGTCGACGACCTTGGCGTTTGCGACCGGCGCGAAAACAAGCGCACCGGCCATGGCCGCGCCTGCGAAATATCCCGAAATTGCCATCAGCCTGTCCCCCTTGTCGCCTCAATAACCGGCGCCCGGGGGACTGGCTAGCCGGCAGTCGCGAGGATCGTTTCGATCGCGTCGTTGACCTCGTCGATCGGTGCCATGCCGTCGACGTGGGTCACGATGCCGCGCGCTTCGTAGATCGGCAGGATCGGCGCAGTCTTGGCGCGATATTCGGCCATGCGGGTGCGCACCGTTTCCTCATTGTCATCGGGACGGCGCTTGAACTCGTCGCTGCCGCAAACGTCGCAAACATTCTCCACCTTGGGCAGCTTGTAGCGATCATGATAGCCGGCACCGCATTTGGCGCAGCTGAAGCGCCCGGTGATGCGGTCGACGAGCGCGTCTTCCTCGACCTGCAGTTCGATCACATGGTCGAGCTGGCGGCCGCGGGCCGACAATATGCCGTCGAGCGCCTCGGCCTGCGCCGCGGTGCGCGGATAGCCGTCGAAGATCACCGAGACGTCGCTGCCGAGCTGGTCGAGCCGTTCGCCGATCAGGCCCGACACGATCTCGTCCGATACGAGTTCGCCCGCATCCATCACGGCTTTCGCCTGCACGCCGATCGGCGTTCCCGCCTTGACCGCGGCGCGAAGCATGTCGCCGGTCGAGAGCTGGACCATGCCATGCTCGTCTTCGAGGCGCACCGCCTGCGTTCCCTTGCCCGCCCCCGGCGGACCCAGCAAAATGATATTCAGCGTCATGGGGACCCCTGTTTGCCCTGCACGTTGCCCGACTTCGGCGTAGTTGGCGTAGCGGGCGCTTTAGCGCCGCGCAACGCCGCCTTTCAATTTGGCCTTCTTGATGAGGTCGCCATATTGATGCGCGAGCATGTGGCTCTGGATCTGGCTGATCGTGTCGATCGTCACGTTGACGATGATCAGCAGGCTGGTGCCGCCGAGCTGGAACGGAAGGCCCGATCCGGCGATGAAATATTCGGGAACCAGACAGATCGCCGCCAGATAGGCCGCACCGATCACGGTGATGCGCGTCAGCACATGGTCGAGATAGGCAGCGGTGTTCTTGCCCGGGCGGATACCGGGGATGAAGCCGTTCTGACGCTTCAGATTGTCGGCGGTTTCCTCGGGATTGAAGACGACGGCGACGTAGAAGAAGCAGAAGAAGATGATGCCCGCGGCATAGAGCGCCATATAGAGCGGCTGGCCGTGCGCGAGATACTGGTTCAGCGAGATCAGGAAGTCGCCGGTCGCGGTATCCCCCTGAACATTCTGGCCCATCATCTGGGTGACGGTCAGCGGCATGAGCAGCAGCGACGAGGCGAAGATCGGCGGAATCACGCCCGCGGTGTTGACCTTGAGCGGCAAGTGGCTGCGATCGGCCTGCATCACGCCGCGCTGCGTCGCGCGCTTGGGATACTGGACGAGGACGCGGCGCTGGGCGCGTTCCATGAAGCTGATGAAGGCGATGATGACGATCGCGCCGCCAACGACCG
>JALDYH010000025.1:0-37249 GCA_032154175.1 Sphingopyxis sp.
GTCGATGATCGACTCCTCCCGGTCGGTGGGTGGCTCCTTGCGGAGCCACCCGAGTGGGAGAGCTGGGGTATGGGCCCCATCAGAACTTGTAGGACACACCGACATAGGCGCGGCGGCCGGTATAATAGCTGTGGACGAAGCGCGCGTCGGTGTCGTTGCCGAGGTGCTGGCGCTCCTCCGACTTGGTGAGGTTGATGACCGATGCGGTGAGCATCAAGCCGTCCATCAGCTCGTACGACGCGTTGATGTCGACCTGTTCATAGGGGGCGCTGTAGATGTTGAGACCCGACTGGAGCGCTTCGACGACTTCGCCGCGGCGGTTGTATGAAGCGCGGACGAGGAACTTGTCGGTTTCGTAAAAGACCGACGCGTTGACTTGCGTCTTCGCACTGCCGACGAGCGGCGACTTGCCGACCGTCTGGCCATCGAGCGTGATGTCGGCGACCGAGGTGTCATTATAGGTGAAGTTCACCTGCGCGCCGAGGCCGAAGTCGAAACTATGCTGGGCATAGACTTCGACGCCCTGCGACACCGCGTTCGATCCGTTGGCAGTGGTCGAATAGGGCTGGATCAGCACCTGCTCGCCATTCACTTCGCGCGTCACGTCGATCACGAGGGGAACGACGAAGTCCGAAACCTCCTTGCGGAACAGGCCGACGCCGAGCACCGAGCCGCGCTTGAAATACCATTCGACGCCCAGATCGTACTGCCACGCCGAGAAAGGCTTCAGGTTGGCGTTGCCCCCCTCGCCCGACCAGCCCTCGAATTCGCCGAACTGGCCGCGATCGAAGGCATAGGCTTCCGAACGATAGGTCAGCGAGCTTCGCGACCCCAGATCGTTGAACGACGGGCGCGCGATCACCTTGGCGACCGCGCCGCGAACGACGATGTCGGGGGTGACTTCATAGACGATGTTCAGGCTGGGCAGCCAGTCGGTGTAGCTCTTCGACTGGTCAACCTGCGTGTTGACGATCGTCTCGCGCTGCGACAGCGGCAGCACCTGGCAATTGCCGTCGGGGCCGATCGGTACGTTCGGATCGAGCGGACCGCCGGGGCCGTCGACGCAATAGTCGTTGAGGAATTGCAGGCGATCCGAGTTCAGACCCGACTGCTTCGTATGCGCGACACGGACGCCGATATTGCCGCGAAGCGGCCCGGTTGCGAAGTCGGCCTGGACATAGCCGGCGAAGACGCGCTCCTTCAGATCATAAATATTGTCCAGTTCGGGCACGCGAACCGACGGACCATAGGTCTCGTTGATATAATCGAGATAATTGCTGAAGTTGATGCCGGGGAACGAACTCGCATCGAACCCGCCGGCGATGTTGCCGATCGGCTTGTCATAGAAATATTCGGGCCGTGCGACCGCACCTGCGGGCGTGTCCTGATAACGCAGCTTGGTCGCAGGATCGGCATACCATTCGTTGCGGCCGGTTTCGCGGTGGATGTTCATCTCGCGCCACTTGCCGCCGACGCGGAACGCGCTGAGGAAACTGTCGAAGCGGCGGACGAGGTCGAGCTGCGCATAGCGCTGCGTGATCGCGCTGTTGGTGTAGTTCGACCCGGTCGAGCCGACGTCGATCTGGGCGACGCCGTTCCTGATATTCTCCTGCAGTTCGGGGGAGAATTCCATGTTCAGGTTGCCGCCGGTAAAATCCCACATGCTGAGGAAATTGCCGTTCTGCTCCTGTCCGGTGACCGTCAGTCGCGGTTTTGCGGCGACGCCGAAGCGCATCGACGGGCCGCCGGTCGCGCGCGTCTTGCCGAATTTCAGCACCGCGTCGAAATTGTCCTGATTCCATGCGACCTCGGTCTCGAAGGTGTTCGAAACCTGTTTTTCGCGGCTATACGTGCCCGCGATCTGCGGCGTTTCCATGGTGCACGGCGGCGTGTTGACGAGGCACCCCGTGCCCGCCGCGGGGACCTGGAAATTCGCCGACTGGAAGATCGTTCCGCTTTCGTCGAATGTCGGCCCGGTGAAGAAATTGCCATAACCCCACTCGGGGATCTTGAGCACATTATTCTGCCAGTTACTTTTGTAGTCGAAACGGAAATAATTGGCGGTGACGGTCAGATTTTCGATCGGGCGCATCTGCGCGGTCGCCTGGATGCCGAGGCGCTTGCGCTGCTGCGAAAAGATTTCGGCGTTGACCGACTGCGGCGCCCAATAGCCCGAATAATGCTTGCCGTCCTGACCCGTTACGCCGGTGCCGGGCCAATAGGAAATCGCGTCGTCATTCTCGAACGGATTGCCGTTGACGTCGGTCGCGGGGGTAATGATATCGCCGTTCGCGTCGCGGTCGCTCCACCAGCGCCAAGTTTCGGTCGAGCCGCGCAGCTCGCGGTTCGCGCGCTCCTGATAGGTCGCGCCGATCAGGAAACCGAGCCGCTCTTCGGGGTCTTTCCACGAAATCTGGCCGGCGATCTGCGGGTCGAATTTTTTGGCCGTATCCGAATAGGTGCCTTCGGCCGAGACGAAGCCCGACCAGGCCGGCAAGTCGAACGGACGACGGGTATTCAGGATCACGGTGCCGCCGACGCCGCCCTCTTCGAGCCGCGCTTCCGACGATTTATAGACTTCGGTGCTGGCGATGAAGTTCGACGGCAACAGCGTATAGTTGAACGAGCGCCGCGGATCGCCGCTGTCCGCGCCGGCGATGAAATTGCCGTTGAGCAGGGTTAGCGTCAGGTCCGAGGCGAGGCCGCGGATGCTGACGCGGCTACCCTCGCCGCCGTCGCGCGTGATGATTACGCCAGGCACGCGCTGCAGCGCGTCGGCGACGTTCTTGTCAGGGAATTTGCCGATGTCCTCGGCGGTGATGACCTCGATCAGCGAGTTGGCGTCGCGCTTCTGTTCGAGGCTCTGTTCGATCGACTTGCGATAGCCGGTTACGACGATGGCGTCGCCCGGCGCCTCTGCCGTGCTGTCCGCCTGCGGCTGCGGCTGCGCTGTGGACGTTGCCTGTGCATAAGCCTGTCCGGCACTGCCCAACGCAACGAGCGTACCGGCGCCCAGCATCAGTTCGCGCAGCAGTCGCTCGCGACCGCGGGCCTTCACTGAATGGATTTGTCCTGCCTTCATCTCATCGACCTCCCTGTTCGAGGGGCTGTTCGCCCCCACTCGTTATCCGGTGCATCGAGTCACCGGGCAGCGGATCATCCGACCCGTTGAGCCTCTATCAGAATATAAAAAACAATTTGTCAAAATAAATTTTTCGAGCCGGTGGCGGGACGCGATGAATCGTTACAGGCCTGTCACAAAGGCTCATTTTTTCGCAGTTTTCCGTGGGTACAGACTCGCGGCCGTAGGTCGCCGCGCCCGCCATCCCCGACTCCGGGGACGGCAGGTGCCGTCACGCTTTCGCCCGCAACCGGTCAGTCCGGAGTCGGGGTCGTCCACAGCGGTGCGGCGATCTCCGCCAACGCCTCCGCCGACGCCTTCGGCACCGCGCGGTCATAGGTCAGCAGACCGTTGATCTCGTCCTCGACATCGGTGGTCTGGGTATAGACCGAGGCGCTCAACCCATTCTCCTTCGCCTGCCGGATCACACCCTCCATCTTGCGGCGGAAGCGCACGAGATATTCCTTCTCGTCCTGCGCGACCTGATAGCTCCAGTTGCCCTTGCCCGGCTTCCAGATATGGCCGGGCACGGGGAAACCGACCCCGCCATATTCGCCGAGCACGATCGCGCGGTCCGCCTGCAGCGGCGGCGTCCTCGGCACATCCTCGTAAGTGTGGATGTCGAGCATGTCCGAATCCTTCGGCGCAACGTCGAGCCAGCCCGAATTGGCGTCGACGAGCCGCGTCGGATCGATCCCCTTCACGAAACGCGACAGCGTCGCCGAATCATATTGGCCCCATCCCTCATTGTTCACGACCCACGTCACGATCGAGGGGAAGGCGCGCAGTTCGCCGATCATTTCGGACAATTGTTTCTGCTGCTCGGCGAGCGTCTCCGACGGGAAGATCGCCTGATACTGGCTGGTGCCCGCGAGATATTGATCCTCGCCGCCGCCCGAGGGCATGTCCTGCCAGATCAGCATGCCGAGCCGGTCGGCGTCGTGATAATAGCGCGCGGGTTCGACCTTGATATGCTTGCGCAGCATGTTGAACCCCGCCTTCTTCAGGAAGACGATGTCGCTCTTCATCGCTTCCTCCGACGGCGGCGTATAAAGCCCGTCGGGCCACCACCCCTGATCGAGCGTGCCATGCTGGAACAGCGGCTTGTTGTTGAGCAGGATCGCGGGTTGTCCTGCAACACGGCCCGGCCCGATCGACACCTTGCGCATCGCGAAATAGGCAGCGACGCTGTCGCGCGGCGCGCCTTGGACCCTCGCCTTCGCATAGACGCGGCTCTCATGGTCGGTGAAGCGCGAGTCATAGGCCTTACGGTCGCGCTCGGCCTCGCCCGCATAAGGGTCGGCAATCGTCACCAGCTCGGCCTTGAGATCATAGAGGTGGGGATCGTCGGGCGACCACAGATGCGCGTTCGGGATCGCCAGTGTCGCCTGCCGGTTCGCACGAATGATCGTCGAGGTGATCACCTTGCCGCCCGCACTCGCGGTCAACCGCACCGCATCATTGTCGTTCGCCCAGCCCGAGAGCGCCACCGCGACATCAACCGTGCCGCGATCGATATCGGGGGTCGCGCGCACCTCGGCGATGTGGAGCTTCGGCACCGGCTCGATCCACACAGTCTGCCAGATGCCGCTGACCGCGGTGTACCAGATGCCGGCGGGGTCGAGGATCTGCTTGCCGCGCGGCTGCGTCCCCGCGCTCGTTGGATCGGTGACCTCGACGACCAGCTCGTTCGCACCGGGTTTCAGATAGGGGCTGATGTCGAAACCGAAGGCGTCGAAACCGCCCTTGTGCGAGCCGACGACCGATCCGTTGATGCGCACCGTCGCTTCATAGTCGACCGCGCCGAAATTGAGCATGACATTCTGGCCGCGCCAGTCGGCGGGGACGGTGAAGCTGCGGCGATACCAGACGCGGTCGTCGGGCGTGACCTTGCGCGCGACGCGCGACAGTTTGGACTCGACGGGGAACGGCACGAGGATCTTGCCGTCCATCGCCGCCGGCTGCTCGCCCGCCTTGGGCGCGATCGCATAGTCCCACAGACCGTTAAGGTTGACCCAGCGCTCGCGCACCATCTGCGGCCGGGGGTAGAGGCGCCACGCGTTTTCGGGCGTCACTTCCTTGCCCCAGCGCGTCATCAGCTCACTGGTATAGACGGCGTCGCCCGCAGGCGGCGTGGCGGTGGTCTGGGCCTGCGCCGCGACCGGCGCGAGGGCGAGAAGGGATGCGGTCATCAAGAGGCTGCGCATGATGTCTCTCCTGTTGAAATTGGGGGAGCCCAGGACCCTTGGGGGATGGCGGGTCCTGGGCTCGCGCCCCCGCGGGGGTGGCGGGGGCGAGGGGGCTGGTCAGCGCTTTCGCGACATCGATGGCGGCGCGGCGTCTGGGGCAGCGCCCCACGCCTTGTTTGGCTTTGCGCCCATGGTGAAGACGAAGGTTGCGCCATCCTTGACATCGTCGTGGCGAAACCACGGCTTGTTCCACGGCTTGCCATTGAGCGTCGCCGACTGGATATAGACGTTGGTCGGTGAATTATTCTTCGCGACGATCCGCAGCGTCTTGCCATTGCCCATGTCGAGGCTGGCGTCGTCGAACACCGGGCTGCCGATGATATAATCCTGGCTCGACGGATCGACGGGGTAAAATCCGAGTGCCGAGAGCGCGTACCATGACGAGGTAGCGCCCTGATCGTCCATCCCCGGATAGCCGTATCCCGCCGCGTCGCTGCCATAGGTCTTGTCGAGGACCTGGCGGACCAGCGCCTGCGTCTTCCACGGCTGGCCGCTCCAGTTGTAATAATAGGGCGCCTGCTGGTCGGGTTGGTTGCCGTGGACATATTGGCCGATCACGCCGGTGCAGTCGCGGCAGATGCCCGTCGGATTATACGGCTTGGTGAAAAACTCGTCGAGCTTGGCATTGAACGCATCGCGCCCGCCGAGGAGGCCGATCAGCCCCTGGACATCGTGCGGCGCGAGCCAAAGCGTCGACCAGCCCGATGCCTCCTTCATCATGAAATTATAATAGGGCTCGGCGGGATCGAACGGCGCGATCCACTTGCCGTCGGCGGTGCGCCCACGGATGAAGCCGATCGATTTGTCGAAGACATTGGCGTAGTTGCCCGCGCGCTTCAGGAACATCCGGTAGTCGGCATCCTTGCCGAGCTTTTTCGCGAACAGCGCGAGCGCATAATCGTCCCACGCATATTCGAGTGTCTTCGCCGCGCCCGCCTTGCCGCCGGCATAGGGCGGGCTGGGATTGTGATCGGGCACGATGTCGGATATCCAGCCCTGCTTCATATATTCGGCGAGATAGCCGCGCGGCCCTTTCGGGTCGGTCGCATTCTTGCGCATATATTCATAGGCGGCTTCATAATCGAACTCGATGCCGCGCTCCCACGCGCCGAGGTAGAGGAACACCGCATTGTCGCCGTGGAACGAGGTGTTCATATAGCCCTTCTCGCGCGCCATCGCGAGTTCGGACGCCATGATATTCTTCACCGCCTCGGGCTCCATCAACTCGAGCAGGACGATCTGGTTTCGCCCCGTATCCCAGAAGGGCACCGGGCCGTAGCGGTCGTGCGTCGCGGTCTGGACTTTGCCATTGGTGTCGGCGAATTTCTCGCCCTTCGCGGCGATCAGCCGCGGGCTGGCAAACGACTGGTAAAGCGTCGAGTAGAATAGCTTGCGCTGCTTGTCGGTGCCGCCCGACACGCGCACGCGGCCGAGAAGCGTCGCCCACTGGTCGCGCGCCGCCGCATGGACGCCGTCAAAATCCCAGCCCGGCACTTCGGCCGCCAGTCGCTGCTCGGCCTGTTCATAACTCGTGCCGTGCGCGATCTTCACCAGCACCTGTTCGTTCGCGTTGGTGCGGAAGGTCACATAGCTGCCGGCATAGCTGCCCGCGAGGGTGCGCGTCCCGGGCTGGACGTCGCTCGTCCCGATGCCCCAGCCCTGATTGTCACCGGGCGATTTTCGGAAGGTGCCGAGTGCAGTGAAGGGTTTCGAGAAATGCGCGACGAAATAGCTACCGTCGACGCCCTCGCCGCCACGTCCCTTGTCCGATTTGCCGCGGACGACGCTGTCGCCGACGACCTCGACCGTGCCGCCGTGCCGCGGGAAGTTGATGATGACGTTCGACCGCTCGCTCCGGGGAAAGGTAAAGCGCATCACGCTTGCCCACCGCGTCGCCGTCAGTTCGGCCTGCGTCCTGAACGTGTCGAGATGGACCGAATAATAGCCGGGCGACGCCTTTTCACGCGCCTTGTCATACCACGACTGGCTATATGCGGGCGGCGGCGACCAGTCGCCGACGACCGGCATGATGACCGGTTCGGCATTGCCGCCATAGGTCGGTCCGCCACCGCCGGTGAAGCCGATCATCGTCGGATTGGTGTAATAATAGGGAACGGGGACGCCGTTCGGATATTGGAGCTCGATATTATTGTTGATCGGCGCCGCGGCGACCGAGCCGTGCGGCAGCATCGCGGCGGGTGTGGTCTGCCCCGAATAGACGGGCTCGCCCGGCGGCGGGGCGTTGCCGATCAGCTTCGGATCGTCGAGCGGCGCGGTACCGACGAGCGGATCGGCGAGGTCGACGGGCGACTGGCCCGATTTCTGCTGCGCCGACACCGGCGAGAACGCGAGCATGAGCGGCATGATCGCCGCCGCCGACGCGAGCATGACGCCGATCTTTCGCCCGCGCTTCAAATGCGTATCGATATTCATTGCGACCCTCTTCCCTGAATATTTTGTTGTTTGCTTGGTCAGTGCAGCGAATTTGCGAAGACTTCGGCCCGCGCGGGAACGCGCGCCGCGCGCCAGCCGAACAGCGCGATGACGAGGTAACAGGCCATCGGCACCAGAAAGGCGAGGAAGCGGCTGCCGCTGGCGTCGGCGACCTGCGCGAAGACCAGTGGCACCAGCGCGCCGCCAACGATTGCCATGCAGAGCAGCCCCGAGGTCGCCGACGCAGGCGCGGTCGACCGCTCGATCGTCAGCGAAAAGATCACCGGGAACATGATCGAGTTGAACAGCCCGACCGAGATGGCGAGCACGCCTGCTGCCGGCCCGCTGATCTGGCTGATCGTCAGGCAGAGCAGCGCCGCAGCGACGGCCGCCACCGCGAGAAGCGGCCCCGCGGGCAGCTTGTAGAGGAGGCCCGAGCCGATAAAGCGCCCGATCATCGCGCCGAGCCAATAGAGGCTGACGAGGCTGCCCGCCTCGACCGCGCTGATCGCGAACACATCGGGCTGTTCGAGGAAATTGACCATCGCGCTGCCGATCGCGACTTCGGCGCCGACATAGAGAAAGATCGAAAGCGCACCCGCGAGTGCCCAGGGCGAGGCGAAGGCACTTGCGACCCCGGCGCTCTTTTCGGCGGGCGGTGCGGCTGCGGTGATCTCGTGACGGACGCGGTAGAGGAACATCGCGAGCACCGCGATCACCGCTGCGATGAAGATATAGGCAACGTCGATCCGGCCGAGCGAATAGGCGATCTTCGCCTCGGTCACCGGTCCCGCTTCGAACAGCCCGCCCTGCAGCAACGTCCGCGCCGCAAGATATGGCGCGATCACGGTGCCGAGCGAATTGAATGCCTGACTGAGCACCAGCCGGAAATGCGAGCGTTCGGAGCGACCGAGCGAAGCCGACAGCGGGTTGGCCGCCACCTGCAGCAGCGTGATCCCCGAAGCGATCACGAACAGGCCGACGAGCACGATCGCATATTCTCGCACGATCGTCGCGAACGGCATGATCAGGCAGCCGACGATCATCGTCGCGAGCGCCACAATGATCGAATTCGCCGCGCCGAGCCGCCCCATGATTGCCGCCGCGGGCAGCGAGACGACGCCATAGGCCATGAAGAAGGCGAACTGGGTGAGGAAGCTTTCGGTGTCGCTGAGCGCGAAGATCGCCTTCACCGCCGGGATCAATATGTCGTTGACTGCGGTCACCGCGCCCCAGACGAAGAACAACATCGTAACATAAGCGAAGGTCCAGACGGTGCCCGAGCGGCCGGCGGTCATGCGATTCTTCCTTCACCCGGATAGGCCAGCAACAGGTCGGCCCCGGCGTCGGCATCGAGCTGCACCGGGCCGGTCAGCGCGAGGCATTCACCCGCCGCGAACGCGACGCCGTCGACGGCGCCTTTGCCCGAAACCGGGATCAGCCATGCAGTGACGCCGTCCGGCAGCGCGATCGTGCGCGCACCGCCAGCCAGCCGTTCGAGCACGAACTTCGGCCCGTCGACGAGGATTAGGCGATCGTCGTCGATACGGCCCGGCGACGGATAGGCGGCATAGGGCCGCGGATCGGACACCGCGATGCCGTCGCCCAGATGCAGCTCGCGCGGACGGCCATAATCATAGAGACGGTATGTCGTCTCGCTGTTCTGCTGCACCTCGATCAGCGTCAGCCCGGCGCCAATCGCATGGACTGTGCCCGAGGGGACGTAGAAGAAATCTCCCGCCTTCACGGGCTTCCAGTCGAGCAATTGTTCAATGCTGCCGTCGAGCGCCGCTTCGTGCAGCACGGCGTGGTCGACCGGTGCCTTCGTGCCAAGCGCGATAACCGAATCGGGGGCGGCATCGAGGATCAGCCAGCATTCGTCCTTGCCGCGCGGCAGCCCGCGCGCATGCGCCTGCTCATCGTCCGGATGCACCTGCACCGACAGCTTTTCGCTGGTGAAGAGATATTTGACCAGCAGGTCAGGCGTGCTGTCGCCGGGCGACTGGAACCAGATCTCGCCGACCGGCTCGCCACCCGCAGGCGAATCGCGAAACGGACCCCATAGCTGGTGGCGCCCCCAAGGCTTTTCCACGCGATGCGTCGCAAGCAATGTCGCCGGCACGAACCCTCTCCCTGTTGCCCGGTCGCCGTTCCGATGCGGGCCTGATTTTTTGAAAACTGCCCCGATCGGCCATCCGCCGTCAAGATAATAATGAAAATTAATTTATTTGATCGAAATAGCCTTTGTGGCATGTCTGCGGGCAATCAGGACGGGCGCCGATGCCCGATCCGCCGGAGAGAGCGATGACAGGCAAGCACGACAGCGAAGCATTTCGGGTGCCCGGCGCACTGCAGCGTCCGGGAGGCCGCGGTACTTTGGCGGCCGCGATCGGAACGGCCGCCTTGGCCGGCCTTCTCTTCGGGTTCGATACCGCGGTGATCGCAGGGGTGACGGGCGACCTGACCCATTTGTTCGCACTGACTCCCGAAACGCTCGGCATCACCGTATCGGCGGCGCTCTGGGGCACCCTTGTCGGCGCGCTGTTCGCGGGCAAGCCGGGCGATACCTTCGGCAGCCGCGACAGCCTGCGAATCCTTGCCGCCTTCTATTTTATCGCGGGGCTGGGCTGCGCGCTGGCACCCAGCTGGCCGCTGTTCCTCCTCTTCCGTTTCCTGTGCGGTCTCGCAATCGGGGGCTCCTCGGTGCTTGCCCCGGTCTATATTGCCGAGATCGCGCCGTCGCGGCACCGTGGATTCCTCGTTGGCCTGTTCCAGCTGATGATCGTGACAGGCATTCTGGTCGCCTACCTCAGCAACGCGACAATCGCAGGGCTGGTCGGCGGAGACATCGCGTGGCGGTGGAAGCTGGGCGTCACCGCCGCCCCTGCCCTCCTCTTCTTCATCCTGCTGTTTGCGATCCCCAACAGCCCGCGCTGGCTCGTCGCCAAGGGACGCCGGGGCGAAGCGGCCATCGCACTGGCGCGGATCGGCACGGCGCCCGATGCCGCCGAAGCCGAACTTAGCCGCGTCGAGGAGGCGCTCGAGCGCGACCCGCCCGGCGAGAAGCTTTCGTGGCGCCATCATCGGCGGCAGATGATGCTCGTGATCCTCGTCGCGATGTTCAACCAGCTCGCGGGCATCAACGCGGTACTCTATTATCTGAACGATATCTTCGCGCGCGCCGGCTCGCTGTCGCCCGACCGCCAGGCGGTGCTGATCGGAATCGCCAATCTGGTCTTCACCCTCGTCGGCATGGCGCTGATCGACCGGATCGGGCGCAAGACGTTGTTGCTCGCCGGTGCCGCCGGCATGACGTTGTGCCTCGCCGCCGCGGCGGGCGTCCTTTTCGGCGCGCTCGACAACGGTCTGATGCTGCCCGCGCTTATCGGCTTCATCGCCTTTTTCGCGACCAGCCAGGGTGCGGTCATCTGGGTCTATATCTCGGAGATATTCCCGACGCCGGTCCGCGCGCGCGGCAGCGCGCTCGGCGCCAGCACGCACTGGCTGATGAATGCGCTGATCGCGGGCATCTTTCCGATACTGGTGGCATGGTCGCCCGGCGCGCCGTTCGCGATCTTTGCCGCCGCGATGGTCGTCCAGTTCATCGTCGTCGCGGCGATCTTCCCCGAAACGCGGGGCGTCGACCTCGACGAGATGGCGCAGCGGATCGAGTGAAGCCTCAGCGTCCCGCCTGCATCAGGATCGATTCGGATGGCAGGACATTGTCGAGGAACGGAATGATCGCGGCGCCGATCGCCGACGCGTCGTCGGCCGCCTCGGCGCGGCGTACCGGCGCCACGACGGGAAGCTTGCGCCCCGCCATCCGTGCGTTGAGCCGCTCGACCAGCGCGTCGACCAATTTGCCCGGAAGGCGTCCGCCGATGAGGATCGCGGCCGGATTGATCAGGCAGTTGACCGCGATCAGGGGCTGAACCAGCACCTCGGCCGCATCGTCGAGCCACTGGACGATCACTGCTTCCTGTGCCGCCGGGCCATCGATCAGCGCGTCGGGCCCGTCGACGACATGCCCCGCCGCCTCCAGCCGGGCGTAGAGCGCCGACAGCGACACCGTATCCTGCACATTCGCGCCCTCACCGCGCGCGGGATCGGGCATCGCCCAGACCTCGCCCGACCGCGAATCGGCGCCGCGGACATAGCTGCGATCGATCACCAGCCCGCCGCCGAGTCCCGCGCTGATCAACAGGTAAAAGAAGCTGGGAAGCGCAATACCGTTGCCGAGATGGACTTCGCCGAGCGCCGCCGACGCAGCGTCATTGTCGGCATGGAGCGGCCAGGGTAGCACTTCGCCGAGCAGCGCGCCGAGATCGATACCATCCCAGGCATCATATTCGGCCGGCCGGTGCGGCAACGCGATTCGCCCGAGATCGTCGGGCAGCGCGACGCCGACGCCCAGGATGCGCGCCCGGTCGACGCCGCCCTCTTCGAGCAGCCCGGGCAGGATATCGCGGACATGGTCGACGACCGTTCCGGGCAGCGCAAAGGCGATCTCGCGCGTGTGGCGGCTGCGGATTTTGCCCGCAAGGTCGAGCGTCACCAGCGTGATATGATCGCGGTCGATGTTAAGCCCGATCGAAAAGGCACCGTCGGGATCGATGACGATCCGCATCGCGGGCTGGCCGCGCTTGCCCTGCAACCGCCCGGCCGGCTTGACGAGACCCATGTCGATCAACCGCTTGGTGATGTTGACGATCGTCGGCGGCGTCAGCCCGGTCACCCGCGCCAGATCGCTGCGCGTCGTTTCGTCGGTCAGACGAATAGCCTGCAGCACGATCCGCTGGTTATAGTCGCCCGCCCGTTCCAGATTGGTGCCCGAGAGGCTGAGCGTCAGCCGGGCATCGCGGGCTTCGGGGCCATTTTTCGTCGATTGCCGCCGGTCAAGACCCGGAAGGTTAAGCGTCATCGCTGGATTGTCCTTCAAGCTCGTCCGAATGTCCGGCGCCCCCCGCCAAACATCCCCAAAATCATAAAGCTTAGACGCTTTAATAATTCGATTTTGGATAAAGCGGAGCGACGCCCTCCTGTCAATGACGGGTGGCACGGCTGTGCCGCGAGCAGGCCGAAACGTGGCGAGGTAGCTAAAGGCTTCTGCAGCCGGGAGCGCATGTCGCGCCCGCCGCCGACCTCATCCCGCCGCGCAGACAGATCAAATCGGGGCGGGGCAGCCGGAAGGACGGGACCGCAGCAAGGCGCGACCGGCGGCGACGCCGGTCGTCCGCCCGTCGTCGACCGCCAAGGCGCCGTTGACGAACAATTTCCGGACGCCGACGCTCAGTTCGCGCGGGCGCACATAATCGGCGCGCGGCGCATATTGGTCCGGATCGAAGACGACCACATCGGCGAAATAGCCCGGACGTAAATAGCCGCGCCGGTCGACCTTGTAAATATCGGCGGTGCGCCCCGTCGACTGGCGGATGAAGCCAGGCAGGTCGATGACCTTTCGTTCGCGGACATAACGCACATATTTTTCGGGGAAGGTCGCGAACATCCGCGGATGGCCGTCCGATCCGTCGGACGACGTCACCATCCACGACTGCTTCATCAGCAGATCGACGTCGGCCTGCGCCATGTTGAACGACGCGACAGCCGCACCGCTGCCCGCCCGTCGTTGATCGCCGGATTCGATGCTCTGCCGAATGATGCGTAGCGCGGCGTCGCGGCTGTCCATCTTCCATTCGTCCGCGACCTGCTCGAGGGTCTGGCCGGTCCACGGAAAGCCTTGCGCGATAAGCAGCAGCGCGGCCGAACCGCCGCGCCGGCGAAGATTTTCCTGCATCTCGCCCCGAATCCGTTCCAGTGTGGCGGGATCGTCGAGCCGCTTCAGCAAGGCCGCACCGCCACCATCGACCGCCCAGCGCGGCAGCAACGACGCATCGAGGCTCGATCCCGACGCCAGCCAGGGATATTGGTCGGCGGTCACATCCATGCCCGCCTTGCGCGCGGCGTCGATCGCGGCGATCACCGCGCCGGCCTGTCCATGGACGTCGACGCCGAGCGCTTTCAGATGGGCGAAATGGACCGGCATCCCGGCCTGCTTGCCGATATCGATCGCCTCCTCCACCGACCCGAGAAGGCCGATACTGTAGCTCGATTCGTCGCGCTGGTGGGTGTCATAGATGCCGCCCCGGATCGCCGCCTCGCGCGCCACAGCCACGACTTCCGCGGTGGTGGCAAAGCTTTGCGGTGCATAGAAAAGTCCGGTGGAGAGGCCGACGGCACCTTCGCACATGCCGCCCGCCACCAACGCCTTCATCCGGTCGAGTTCCGCCGGGCTAGGCGCGCGGGCGTCCTGACCGAGCACCCGTTGACGAACCGGCCCGAAACCGACGAACGGGACGATGTTGGTCCCGATCCCCGACTCTGCCAGCTTGCCGGCGTCCTCCGCAACATCGGGTGTGCCCGAGCCGTCGACCCCGATCATTACCGTCGTCACACCCTGATTCAGCCAGGCGGCATTGACGCGCACCGCCTTGTCGGAAGAGCGGATGAAGCTGTCGGCATGGGTGTGCGGATCGATGAAGCCGGGCGCGACGATCATCCCCTTCGCATCGATGACCCGGCTCGCCGAATAACCGTCGGGAGAACCCACATGGACGATCCGGTCGCCGCGGATCGCGACATCGCCGACAAAAGGCTTGCCCTCGCTGCCGTCATAGATCGTCCCGCCCCGGATGATCACATCGACCGTCTCGTCCGGCTGCGCCGCCGCGCCCGCTACCCAGAATGTTCCGGCGACCAGCGCCGCGACTACCGAAAGCGAAGCAAGCGGTCGGGGCATCGGCGTGATCCTTCCATGGGAATGACGGCCGGCGGCATCGGTGCACGCCGGCGGTCGGCTTTTTTTCGGTAGCGAGAATGTCGTGCACAGGCATCCCGCGTCCAGACAGCGTTGTTGCACCTCCTATAACCCGATGGCATAGAGGTCAAAGTCGCAATAAATACAGGACCAAAACAAGGAAGGGTCATACGCCGCATGCCCGCAGCTTCGGGATCATGACAGGATGAACCTGCGCCAGATCGAGATATTTCACGCGGTCTTCCTGCACGGCACGGTCAGCGCCGCCGCACGGTCGCTCAACGTGTCGCAGCCGTCGGTAACGAAAGTGCTGCGCCATGCCGAACGCTCGATCGGCCTGACCTTGTTCGAACGCTCGAAAGGGCGGCTGATCCCGACGCAGGACGCGCATACGCTGTTCGCCGAAGTGTCCGACATTCAGGACCGGGTGCGCTCGCTGCGCCAGGCCTGCCAGAACCTGCGCCACGGGCGCGGCGGACTGCTCCGCATTTCCGCGCTTCCCTCGCTGGGCCTCGGCGCGATTCCGGAGGCGGTGTCCCGGTTCCTGAGCGATCACGCGGACATCATGTTCGATCTCCAGACGCTGCATCATGATGAAATGGTACGCAAACTCTACGAGCATGAAACCGACATCGCGATCAGTTTCGAAGTGCCGTTGTCGGCTCCCGTCGCGCACCAGGTGATCGGCGAGGGCGAACTGGTGGTCATCTATCGCGAGGAGGATATGCCGGGTGCGCCGCCGCGCCTGCGCCTCGACGAATTATGCGGGCACAAATTCATCAGCCCGGTACAGAGTGGCCCGATCGGACGAATGCTGTCGAGCGAGCTGAGCCGGCTGGAGGTCGTGCTGGACGAGGTGGTTTCGGCCCGCACCTATTATGTCGCGGCGTCGCTGGTCGGCGCGGGGGTCGGCATGGCGATCGTAGACAATTTCACAGCGCACGCCGTGCTGCCTCCCGGACTGGCGAGCCGGCCATTGCAGCCGGCAATCACATTCGACATCAATGCGGTCTATCTGCAGAACCGCCCGCCGTCGCGAACGGCGTCGGCGTTTCTCGAAGTGCTGACAACGGTGATCGAAGGGCTATAGCATCAAGCTATAGTCGACGGGGCGCTAGATATTGGGGCCCCGCGACAGGTCGCGATAAAGTCGCCTTCTCACTGCCACACAGGTTCCCTGATCCATGATCGAAACGCCCTATCTTCTCTACCTCGGCCATTCCAACGACCCGGCCGACATCAAGACCTCGCGCGGGCTCGCCGTGTTCCGGCCCGACATCTGCATCGGCGAATATCGCCACGACGATTGCCCCCTGACCTTGGGCCTGCCGCGCATGGATTTCGCCGCAGCGTATGCGGCAGGCGCGCGGACGCTGGTGCTCGGCATCGCCAATGCCGGCGGCAAGCTGAGCGAGGATCTGATTGTCGATGCGCTCGCCGCGATGGACGCGGGCCTCGACATCGCCTCGGGGCTGCACCACCGATTGAACGCCGAGCCGCGCCTGATTGCAGCCGCGGCACGGCTCGGCCGCAGGCTCCACGATGTGCGCGACCCGCGGCCCGACATTCCGATCGGCAACGGGAAAAAACGTGCAGGCAAGCGGCTGCTGACCGTCGGCACCGATTGCTCGGTCGGCAAGATGTACACGACGCTCTGCCTCTCCGCCGCGCTGGAGAAGCGCGGCGTGGCGGCCGATTTCCGCGCGACCGGGCAAACCGGCATATTGATCGCGGGCGATGGCGTGCCGCTCGATGCCGTGGTCGCCGATTTCATCTCGGGCGCGATCGAACAGATTTCACCCGCGCGCAGCGACGACGGCTGGGACCTGATCGAGGGCCAGGGTTCGCTATATCACCCGTCGTTCGCGGGCGTATCGACGGGTTTGCTGCACGGGGCGCAGCCCGACGCCCTTGTCCTCTGCCACGATCCGGTGCGCCCGCATATGCGCGGCCTGCCGCATTATCCGCTGCCCGGTATCGCTGAAACGCTGGAAGCCAATCTGCGCGTGGCACGGCTCACCAATACCGATGTGCGCGTCGTGGGCATCGCGCTCAACACCTCGGCGATGCCCGAGGATGAGGCCAAGGCGCTCTGCGCCGCGACCGCGGCCGAATTTGGCCTGCCGACGAGCGATCCCTATCGCTTCGGGGTGGAGGCGATCCTCGACCGCTTGCTCGGAACCGACATCGCCGCGCCCGGCGTTGCCCAAACCGCCTGACGATGACCCGCACGCTGACCGTCGCTGGCGAAATTCTACCGCTGCACACGCCGTTCCGCATATCGCGCGGTGTCAAGACTTCGGCGCAGGTCGTGACCGTTACCATCGCGCATGATGGCGTCACCGGACGCGGCGAATGCGTCCCCTACCCCCGCTATGGCGAAAATGCCGAGAGCACGGTGCTCGCGATCGAAGCAGCACGCGGGGCGATCGAGCAAGGGGCGACGCGACAGGAACTGCTGAAGCTGATGCCCGCCGGCGCGGCGCGCAACGCGATCGATTGCGCATTGTGGGATCTGGAGTTGCGGCTTGCCCGCAGCGATTTCGCGGCGGCGCTGGGCCTTGAGAAGCCGCTCTGCCCGATCGTCACCGCGATGACGGTGAGCCTCGACGCACCCGACCGCATGGCGGCCGCCGCCGCGGCGCTCGCGGACGCACCGCTTCTGAAGATCAAGGTCGACCGGAGCGATCCCGCCGCGCAGCTCAAGGCCGTCCGCGCCGCAGCGCCCAAACCGAAAATGATCGTCGATCCCAACGAAAGCTGGACGATCGCCGAAGTCAGCGACTTGCAGGAACTGATGACCGATTCGCGCATCGACCTGCTCGAACAACCGCTCCCCGCCGATGCCGATGGCGACCTCGCCGGCTTCCGCTCGGCGATCCCGATTGCCGCCGATGAATCGGTGCATGTCGCAGCCGACCTGGCCACTCTGCCCGACGGGTACCGCGTCGTGAACATCAAGCTCGACAAGACCGGCGGGCTGACTGCCGCGCTCGACCTGGTGCAGGCAGCACGGATACGCGGGCTCGACGTGATGACCGGCTGCATGATCTGTTCGTCATTGTCGATTGCGCCCGCGTGGGCCATTGCGGCGCAGAGCAGTTTCGTCGACCTTGACGGGCCGCTCTGGCTTGCGGAGGATCGTGACGGCGGGGTCAGCGCAGCGAACGGCATCATGTCGCCGCCACGCCCCGGTTTCTGGGGCGGCATTTGATAAGATAAAGGAAAAAGGGGGCGGATGACAGACTTGCTTCGTCGCTGGTTCGCGGTGCCGCTGTGGCAAAGGGTGCTCGGCGCCTTGTTGATCGGCGTGCTCCTCGGACTCGCCTGGCCTGCCGCGACCTCCGCAATCGCCTTCGTTGGCGAATTATTCGTCCGGCTGATCCGGATGCTCGTCGTCCCCATCGTCTTCATCAGCATCGCATCGGGCGTCACCGCTCTCGCCGACCCGCGCAAGCTGGGGTCGGTGGGCGCGCGCACGGTCGGCATGTTCGCGGCGACCACGTTCTGCGCCGTGTCGATCGGTATCGTCGTCGGCCTGCTACTCGAGCCGGGGAAAGGGGCGGCGCTGGGCACCGCCGTCCCCCACGCACTGGGAGAGGCCAAGTCACTGCACGACCAGCTAGTCGGCATCGTACCCGTCAATATCGTCCAGTCGCTGGTCGAGGGTGACATGCTGGCGATCATCTTCTTTTCGATGCTATTCGGCTTCGGCGTCATCCTGGCCGGCGAGCAGGGCCGGCCGATGTCCGATTTGCTGCAATCGGCGGGACAGGTGCTGTTCCAGCTGGTGCGGATCGTCATGGAGATCACGCCCTTCGGCGTGCTCGCGCTGATCGCCAAGGCGGTTGCCGACAATGGTGTTGCGGTGTTCGCGAACATTGGCTGGCTGGCGGTTGGCGTCGCGGCGGGGGTGGTCCTCCAGATATTGCTCGTCCACCTGCCACTGATTGCCTTCGTCGCGCGGCAGCCGGTGCTCCGTTTCTATCGGACGATCGTCGACGCACTGGCGGTAGCTTTCTCGACCGCATCGTCCGCCGCCACCCTGCCCGTAGCGCTGCGTATCGCGCTCGAGGACTTGCGGATCGCTCCCGGTGTCGCAAAAACCGTCCTGCCGATCGGCGCGAGCATCGGCAAGGATGGCACCGCCATGTATGTCGGGTTGCTCAGCATCTTCGCGCTGCAGGCGGTGGGCGTCGAACCTGGTCTCTCGATGCTTGCCATCGTCCTGTTGACCGGCGCGCTGGCCGCCTTCGGCACCGCGCCGATCCCGTCAGCGTCTCTGTTCATGCTTGCGGCCGTCCTCTCGGCGGTCGGCGTTTCGCCTGAACAGACGGCGTTGGTCGTCGGGTTCGTCCTGCCTTTCGACCGGTTGCTCGACATGACCCGCACTATCGCCAGCGCCAGCGCCAATCTGACCGTCACGAGCGTCGTGGGGCGCTGGGAAGAGGAAATCGAACCAAAGGCGGGCGCATGACCGCATCGGCAATCGAAGCGGATATGATAGCAGGCGCGCTTCCGGCCAGACCATCGTCGCGTCGCCTGCTTGGCCTTTATTTGCTGCTCGGCTTTTCGGCAGGGCTGCCCTTTTACATGTTCAACGCGGTGCTGACGCTGCGCCTCTCGCGTCATGGCGTCGACATCGTGATCATCGGTTTTTTCGCGTGGATCGCGCTGCTGCCGACATTCAAATTCTTATGGGCGCCGCTACTCGACCGGTATGACGTGCCGGGCTTCGCGCGTTTCTGGGGACGCCGGCGCGGGTGGATCATGCTCTCGCAGCTCGGCATATTCCTGTCGATGGTCGCCATGGCCTTCACATCGAACGACGAAAGCCTGCCGCTCACGGCGCTGTTCGCGGTCCTGCTGGCTTTCTGGACCACGACACTGGAAGTGGCGGCCGACGGTTGGCGCATCGAACTCGCGCCGACCCAGACCGAACAGGCGCCGATCGTCGCCGCCAATCTGTGGGGTTATCGCAGCGCCATGGTCGCAGCGGGAAGCGGTGCGGTGCTCGTTGCGGCCTGGGCCGACTGGACGTGGGCCTATCTGGTCATCGCGGTCGCGGCCTTCCTGCCCTTCCCCATCCTCGCGGCCATGCGGCCCGAACGCGAAGGCACCGGGGGCCGCGCGCAGGCGCTGGTCGCGGGAACGGTCGCCAGCTTGCTCGTCATGCTCGCGGCGACATTCGTCACCGCCATGCTCGGCTGGGCACTATTGTCCGCCGCGCAACGCGCAGGTGTTTCGGCGAAGACCAACGTAACACCGATCGTTTTGGCCATCGCGCTGCTGCCCTTCGCGACGCTGGCGTTGGCGTTACCGCGCATCCGCCGCCTGCCCGCCGGTGCCCTCAAGAGCATGTCCGCTTTCGCCGCGCCCTATGTCGAACTGTTCTGGCGGTACGGTTATATGGTGCTGGCGGTGCTCGCCTTTGTCTCGCTTTATCGCATGGGCGATGTCCTGACGCTGACCCTCTCGCATCCGCTATGGAACGAGGCGGGCTACAGCTTGCAACAAATCGGTGTCGCCGATGGCGTGGTCGCGCTGTCCGCGAGCATGGCGGGCGTCGCGCTGGGCGGCTGGCTGACCACACGCTTGTCGCTCGTCTGGACGCTAGCGATCGGCGCGGTGACCGCGGCGGGGGGCAACTGGATCTATGTCTGGCTATGGCACAGCGAGCCCTCGGCCTTCATCCTCTACACATCGGTGGCGGTCGACCAGTTCGGCAATGGCTTTGCCGGCGCGGTCTTCGTCGTCTATCTCTCGATGCTGGTGAGCCCGACCTATCCCGGCGCGCAATATGCCCTCCTCTCGGGCTTTGCCTTTCTGCTGCCGCGCCTGCTCGCGGGTGCATCGGGCACGATGCAGACGCAGATCGGCTATGACGGCTTTTTCCTCCTTTCGGGCGCGTTGAGCTTTGCGGCGATATTCCTCCTGCCCGTGATCGCGCGGGTGAAAGGGCGCGCACTGCCATGACGATCGAAGCAATCTGCGAACAGGGCTTTGCGCCCGCGCTGGAAGCGGTCGAAAGCGGCCGTATTCCGGGCGCGGCGCTCGGCATTGTACACGCCGACGGACGAAGCGCCGTACGGCTCGCCGGGATGGCCGCGCTTGTCCCCGAACGCGAGGTGCTGACCCGCGACCACTGGTTCGACCTTGCGTCGCTCAGCAAGGTGATCGCGACGACCACCATGATCCTGACACTCGCCGAACAGGGCCGGCTCGATCTCGACCGGCCGCTGACCGACGCGATACCCGACTTGCGCCAATACGACGTGGCGAACGCCGACGAGCGCCTGCTGACTTTTCGCGATTGCCTGATGCACCGGACTTTTCTGCCCGCCGTCGAGCCTATCTATACTTATGGCGACGACCCGGCGCGGCTGCGCGCCTTTGTCCTGCAGCGCGAATGGCGTCGCGGACCGCCGGTCTATTCGGACATTAATTTCATCCTGCTCGGCATCGCGATCGAGCGCATCTCCGGCGCGGCGCTATCGGACTGGCCGCTGGGCGACGGGCTCGGTTATGGCCCGCCGCCCGGCCCGGCGGTCGCCACCGAAAATTGCAACTGGCGCGGGCGCGTCATGAAGGGCGAGGTTCATGATGAAAATGCCTTCGCGCTCGGCGGCGCACCGGGCCATGCCGGGCTTTTCGGGACAATCGACGGCGTGTTGGGGTTCGCGCGCGCGATGATGGACGGCTCGATCCTGTCGTCGGCAATGCTGACCGAGGTGCGTAGCGCAAACGACGCGCATCGTACCTGTGGCTGGGAACGCGCCTTTGCGGGATGGCATGGCGGCGACGCCTGTTCGGCCGATACCATCGGGCATACGGGCTTTACCGGTACCGGGCTGTGGATCGATTTCGACCGCGGCATCGCCTGGGCGCTGCTGACCAACCGGGTCCATCCGACCCGCCATACCGACAGCGGCATCGCCGCCCTGCGCCCCGCAGTGGGCGACCGGATCATCACAGCTTGGGACGAACAGGAATAATATGACGACATCGACAAGACGCTTCGCCCTCGCCTCCACCCTTGCGCTGTCCCTTTCCCTCACGACGGCCAACGCCCGGACGACCGGGGTCCCGGCGCCGACGCCGCTACTCGCGGCGGTCGAGCAGAAGCTGGCCGAGGGGCCGGCGGGGTCGCGGTTCGGCATGCTCGTCACGACGCTCGACGGCGAAGTGCTGGTGTCGATCGCGCCCGATCAACGCTTCATCCCCGCGTCGAACACCAAGATGTTCACGACCGCCATTGCCTATGCCGAGCTGCCGCTGCTCCAGCGGACAGCGAAGGGCGCGGGCGTCCGACTCGAAACGGGCGCCGATGGCAAGGTCGACGTCGTGCTGCACGGACGCGGCGACGCGCTGCTGTCGAGCGCCGACGACTGCAAAGTCGATTGCCTGCAGACGCTGGCCGACGCGGTCGCCGCGAAGACGCGCCATATCCGCAACGTCATCGGCGACGACAGCTGGTTTCCAGACGAACGCTGGAGCCCCGGGATGAGCTGGAACAATATCCAGTCGCGCTACGGCACCGGCGTGTCAGCGCTGACGCTCGACGATAATGAACTGGTGGTGAAGCTGGCGCCGGGAGCGGTCGGCGCTGTGCCAAATGTGCAGGCATCGGGCTATTATACCATCGAAAATCGGGTCACGACCGTCGCCGGAAAAGAAGAGGCGATCGAGGCTGACCGCATGCCGAACAGCCGCGTCCTGCGCCTGACGGGCACAGTCGGCGCCGAGATTGCGCCCCTGACGCTGCGCTATGGCATCGACGATCCGGCGCATTATGCGGCGTGGCGCCTCGGAGAACTGCTTCGCGCGCGCGGGGTACGCATCGACGGCCATATCGAAGCGCGCCACCGGCCGCTGACCGCCGCCGACGATCCCGAGAACCGCAAGGGCACCCCTGCCGTCCTCCCAAACGAACCCGCGATGCTCGCCGAATTGCCCGCGCCCTCGCTCGCTGAAAATATGGTGCGGATCAACAAGGAGAGCCAGAATCTCCACACCGAACTGATGCTGCGCCGCGTCGCGCGGCAGGCAGGCAGCGGCTCGATCGCCGACGGACAGGCGGTAATGCAAAGGGTGATGGCGGAGGCCGGCCTCCCCGAGACCGGCTATCACTTCGCCGACGGGTCGGGCATGTCGAGCTATAACCGCATCAGCCCGCGCGCCGCGGTCGGCCTGCTCGGCTGGATCGCGCGCCAGCCGTGGGCGATGGCCTGGCGCGAGACACTGCCGATCGCCGGGCGCGACGGCACGCTCCAAAGCCGTTTCAAAGGCACGATCCTCGAAGGCAAGCTCTTCGCGAAGACCGGATCGCTCAACGCGTCACGCGCATTGTCGGGCTATCTCACGACACGCAGCGGCCGGACGCTGATCTTCTCGGCATTGGCGAACGACATGCCCGAGGACACCGACAGCCAGGCCACCGCCGCAGTCGACCGGGCGCTGGTTGCGATCGCCGAAGCGCTTTAGGACGGCGTCAGTATCGTGCGCAGGACGGCGTGACGGTCGACCGCCGCCTTGCTGTACCACAAGGGCTGCATGGCACCGGCAAGCCAGAACGGATAAAAGTTGCGATAGCGCGGCGAGCGGGGATCGGCGGACTGGCCGGGCAACAGCAGGAAGCGGCTGTTGTCCCACGCACCGACGTCGGCGACAAACAGATAGCTCGCGCCATGCGACACATCGAAGCCACGACTGGGGTTGAAGCCGCGCGCCATCGGCGTGGTCCCGTCGCCGCCCGACCGGCCACCCTCGATCCTGGGAAATACCGCCGCGATCGCGGGGTTCGACGCCAATGGATGCGCGATCGTCACGCGGTGCAGGTCACCCCACCGCCAGTCGGCAGGATCGGGGCCACCGAGTTCGACCGCTTTTGCCCATCCTGCCGCCAGCGCGCGATCAATAAGCGAATTGCGTGCGGCGACCGGGTCCTCGCCCAGACGCGTGTCGGGCGATGCAAGGATGCGCAGCATTTCCGACAAATTGACCGACGGGATCAGGTCGCGCGCCGCCGCCGGCACGATCCGGTCGTAGAAATCGTTCGATAGCGCCGGCATAACCATTTCATACAGCAGAGCGGCCGCGCTATCCGCCTCGATCCCGCAATCCCATCGCCGGAGCAGGGCGGCCGCCGGGGCTGCGGCTGCCGACGGCTTGGCAGGAAGGAGTTTCAACAGCGCGCGCGCCGGAAGCGACTGGACGTCGTGCTGGAGCGCGATGCTGTCCTCGATCCGGTGCTTCGGCTGGCTGCGCAGCACCTCGGCGACGCGATCATAGCGGAACGGGTCGCTCCAGCTGAAGCTGATGATCCGCTCGCGATAGGGATAGCCGGCCGGCAGGTTCATCTGGTTCGCCGACGCGAACCAGCCTTCGCGCGGGTTATAGACGTGCGGCATATCCTCGACCGGCAAAATGCCCGTCCAGTCGAAATCGCCGTCGCCCGGCGCGGGGAACAGCCCGTCATGCTTCGGTCGGCGCGGCGTGAAACCGATTGTCTGCCAGCCGGTGTTGCCATCGATATCGGCATAATGGAGATTGGTCGGCGACACGTGCAGCTTGAACGCCTGCCGCAGCGACGCCCAGTCCTTCGACAGATTGATCGCGATAATCGCGAAACGCTGATTGGCGCCGGGCAGCATGCTGACCGTGGCAAAGGCGACTGCCCGCTCCCGCGCGGAATCCTCCGACACGATCGGCCGGCCCGCTGCGTAGCGCAACGTCACGCGTTCGGCCGCTCCGCCCTTGACTGCGATCTCCTCCTCGAACGTCTCGAACGCCTTCCACTCGCCCTTGTGCCAGTAGCGATCCGGATCGTCCTTCCTCGTGCGCAGGACGAACAGGTCGGTCTGGTCGATGTGGAAATTCGTGCGCCCGAAGGCAAAGCGATCGGTATGACCCTGCATGATACCGGGCAGCCCCGGCGCGCCCGCGCCGATGACGTCGAGCCCCGGCGCCGAGAGATGGCACATATGCCGCGGACTGGCGCGTCCGATGCCAAGGTGCGGGTCGTTGGCGAGGATCGGCCGCCCTGTCGCGCTGCGCGACGGCGCAATGGTCCAGGCATTGCTGCCGAGCGCGAAACGGTCGGCCCAGCGTTCTTCGGGGTCGAACCGCGCTTCCTGAACGGCATCGAAGCTGGTCGGCCGGGTTGCCGGATCCAATATGCCCAGATCGGCGTCGGTCACCGCCGCACAGTCGAGCCCCTCGGGCACGGTGAAGGCCCAGGCGGGGCGGAGCGGCGCCATCAGTTGATCCGCATCCAGCAGGCCCCGCGCCTGAAGCTGCGCCCGGCGCACTTCATCGTCGGCATCGCCCATGCCGATGCCACGCCCGCGCACCAGATCACCGATATCCCAGCGCAGCGGACTGATTCCAAGGATGCCATATTCCAGCGGCAATCCCGCCGGATCGACCGTCAGTTCGTCGATACGGGCATTTACGCCGGCGACATAGCCGCGCGCGCATTCGAGCACATCGGGGGGCAGCGCCGCCAGCTCGGCGTCGACATCGCCGCGATAGTGGAAAAGCCGCGCCGCCCGGTCAGCTGCCACGAAGCGCGGTCCGAAGGCTTCTGCCATTCGGCCCATGTCGCGTCGATGGTCCATGTCGATCTGAAACAGGCGGTCGCGCGCGACGAGGTAGCCCTGCCCGAAAAAAGCATCGTGCAGCGAGGCGGCCCGAACATGCGGTACGCCCAGTTCGTCCTCGATGACCTCGACCGGCGCCCGCGCACCGGACAGGCTGACGGCACGCGCCCTGCCCTTGCCGCCCCCGACCCCGGGTTTCGCCAAAAGGCTTCCCGGCATCGCGATGATCGCGGCGGAAGCCAGCAGGAACGCGCGGCGCTGGATCAACAAGGCCTCCCCGAAAAGGATTGAAGATGATGAAGCCCGACCCTATCGCAGCGCAGGATCGCTACCTCATAGCAAGCGGGCTGCCCCCTATAACTGCAAGCTATCCGCACCCGTCGTCCACCCATTTCGGCCACACCATTCCTTTGGGCTATATATCCATATAGTCAGGTTAGTAGCGAAGCTGTTGACCGGCCGCGACCACCCTGTAACCTCGCTGTCATGTAACCGGCTGTCCGCACGTCTCGATCGTAGCGATAGCCGGATCGATACGACGACGATCACCAAAAATATAAGAAGGCGAGGTTTTCTACTCGCCAGGCGGTCAGGTGGGACAAATGGGCAAGCCAGCCCGGCGCACCGGCGCCGGGACACGCCTCGGGCGGGGTGCAGTTTGTCTTTTGGACAAAAAGGGGAGTTTTACAATGCATGATCTAGGACGAATCCGTCGCCGGCCGATGGGTCGCAAAAGCCGTATCGGCGCGACGATGACCGCACTGGCCCTGGTGCAGGGGACGCCGGTGCTGGCGCAGGAAGTATCCGCGCCTGCCGACAGCGACGAAGCGCCGCTCGCCCACCAGATCGTCGTCACGGGCTCACGCGTCGCGCGCGACGGTTTCCAGGCTCCGACCCCGCTTGTCGTACTGACGCAAAAAGACATCCAGAACACGTCGCCGTCGAATAACATCGCCGACTTCGTCAACCAGCTTCCGCAGCTCGCCGGCTCGACCAAGCCGGGCAACTCGCGCCTGAACATCTCCAACGGTTCGGCGGGCATCAACGCGCTCAACCTGCGCAACCTCGGCGAAGGCCGCGTGCTGGTCCTGGTCGACGGCCGCCGTTCGGTGGGCTCGACGATCTTCGGCTGGGTCGACATCAACACGATCCCGCAGGCACTGGTCGATCGCGTGGAGGTGGTCACTGGCGGCGCCTCGTCGGCCTATGGCTCGGACGCGATCACCGGCGTGGTCAACTTCGTCCTCAACAAGAAGATGGAGGGGCTGCGCATCACCGGCGACATCGGCCTCACCGACAAGGGCGACGGCTTCAACTATTCGGGCAGCATCGCGGGCGGCATGTCATTCGCCGACGGCCGCGGCCATGCCGTCTTCAACGCCGAGATCGCGCATCAGGACGGTATCTACGAAATCGACCCCAACGATCGGCCGTGGAACCACCGGGGCTATCTGGCCTTTCAGAACCCGGACTATGTCGCGGGGAACGGCCTTCCCCAGTTCATCACGGTGCGCAGGAACGCCGGCCAGACGAACCAGGCACCGGGCGGCTTCATCACCGGTTCGGCCGGCACCACCGCGAACACGCTGCGCGGCCTCTATTTCGGCCAGAACGGTCAGGTCATTCCTTTCAATTACGGCTCTTTCAACTCACCGGCGCTAGGTAGCGGCGCCGCAGTGACGCGCACGGTCGGCGGCGATTGGCGGCTCAACGATTCAGGCCGCCGCATCGGCCTCAACCCCAAGGACGATCGCTGGGGAGCCTATGGCCGCCTCAGCTATGAAGTCGCCGACGGCGTCGAGATTTTCGCCGAAGGCTCGTACAATCGCCAGGAAGTCTTCTTCAACGCCGGCCCCAATCTGGCCTCGGCGACGCTCGATACGCGCGGCTGCACGACCATCCCCGTTCCCACCACCTGCAACGCCTTCGCACTGCAGACGTTGGGGGCGGCGCGCCTCGCTGGCGTCGACAGCATCAGCATCACAACCACCGCGGCGGATCTGCCGTTCCGCGGCATTAACAACAAGCGCCAGGTCCAGCGCTACGTCGTGGGCGCCGAGGGCGAGTTCGATGCGTTCGGCAAGCCGGCGCGCTGGGATATCTATGGCCAATATGGCCGGTCGGACCTGCGCGAGCAGCTGCGCAACATCATGAACGTCTCGCGCATGGCGGCGGCGACGAACGCGGCTTTTGCGCCGGCCGGCAACGCAGGCGGCTATGCGGCCGGCTCGATCCAATGCCTGATCAACGTCGATGCCAGCACCACGAACAACGATCCGGACTGTGTGCCGCTCAATCGCTTGGGAATCGGCGTCGCCGATCCTGCGGCGATCGACTATGTGCTCGGCGATCCCTATCGCAAACAGGTGATGGAACAGTTCGTGACCGGCGCCAACCTGTCGCTAACCCCCTTCGCAACCTGGGCCGGCGATGTCAGCATCGCGATCGGCGCCGAATATCGCAAGGAGAAGATCCGCGGTAGCGTGCCGACCGAGTTCCAGCCGGTCTTCAACCCCAACGGCACGACGACCAACCTGTGGTCGGTGGGCAACTATCTGCCATTCAAGGGCAGCTATGATGTGAAGGAAGCCTATCTCGAGACGGTGATCCCGCTGGGCCTTGGTCTTGAGTTCAACAGCGCGGTGCGCGCGACGGACTATTCGACCTCGGGCTATGTCACGACGTGGAAACTCGGCGCGACATGGGCACCGATCGAGGACATCCGCTTCCGCGTCACACGGTCGCGCGACATTCGCGCGCCCAACCTGAACGAGCTGTTCCAGTCCGGTACCGCCAACAGCGATACGGTGCGCAACCCCCTGTTCACGCCGGACCTCGTGAACGGTCCGGAACGCTGGAGCTATTCGGGCCTGACGACGGGCAACCGGAACCTGAAACCGGAAAAGGCGGATTCATGGAATATCGGCGCGGTGGTCACACCGCGTTTCCTGCCCGGCTTTACAGCATCGGTCGATTATTTCCGCATCGACCTCGACGACGCAATCGATTCGCTCACCGCGCAGGAGACGGTCAATCGCTGTTACGAAGGGCGGCAGGAATATTGTGACTTCATCACCAATGACCCGATCCGCTCCCAGCCCAACAACCCTTATCTGCTGATTCAGACTCAGCCCTTCAACTTCGCGCGCAAGCTGGTGCGAGGCGTCGATTTCGACGCCGCCTATCGCCTGCCGGTTGGCGGTGAAGGCAGCTTTACGCTGAGAGGCACCGCGACACGCTATATCGATAGCATCTCGGACACTGGCATTACCGGCGTCACACCGGTGAACGGGGTCGGGGCGGTCGGCCTCCAGAGCAACACGCCGAAATGGATATTCCGCGGCAGCGTCAATTTCGAGACACCGACCTTCTCGGGCACGGTTGTCGGTCGCGGCGTCAGTTCGGGCAAATATCTGGCCAACGCCATCGAATGCACGAGCGGATGCCCGGTCTCGACCAGCCAGGCCCCGACCTATGACAACAATCATGTCAAGGGAACCTTCTACGTCGACCTCAACCTGACCCAGAAGGTCAGCGTCAAAAGCGGATCGGAGGCGGAGTTCTTCTTCAACGTCACCAATCTGTTCGACGCCGATCCGTTGTTGCTGCCCGAAACCGGCCTGTCCGCGGCCAGCACCTATTCGGACCTGCTGGGCCGCGCTTTCCGCATAGGTATCCGCTTCAAGACAAGGTGACGCGGGACGAGCGAAAGAAAAGGGAGGGCACTCGTGGCCCTCCCTTTTCTTGTTGGCCGGTCGGGGAAGCAAGGCGGCGGTCGCCGCGCGGTTCGGCACCGAATGATCGGCTTGCAGCTACGAAAAGCTGTCGCATCCCGGGCTCGACCGCGCCCTCAGATCATGCCCGCACCGAAGTCGGTGAGCCCGTATCAGCGCTCGGCTACTGAAAAAATTCTCGCAGCATTTGGCGAGGAAACATCGCGATGTTCTGGCAGAAGAGGCCTCTTGCGCTTGAAAGCGGCAAGCAAAACACCGGCTGGCTGGGGCGGCAGGATTCGAACCTGCGAATGGCGGCATCAAAAGCCGCTGCCTTACCACTTGGCGACGCCCCAACGGGCCGGTGCGAGCGCGTCTATAGCGTCTTGATAAGCGTTGGCAAGGCGACGCCTTTACAGGCGCGTCACCCAGCCATGCGGATCGGCGGCGCGGCCGCGCTGGATGTCGACGAGCTTGTCCTTGAGCTTCGTTGTCACCTGTCCCGGGCCGCCCGCGCCGATGGTGAAACTGCTCTGCCCCCGCGTCACCTTGCCCACCGGGGTCACCACCGCGGCGGTACCGCAGGCGAAGCTTTCGGTCAGCTTGCCGCTCGTCGCATCGGCCTGCCACTGGTCGATCGCATAGGGTTCCTCGCGCACCGTCAGGCCGGCGTCGCGCGCCAGCGTGATGATGGTGTCGCGCGTGATGCCAGGCAGGATCGTGCCGGTTAGCGGCGGCGTCACGATGCTGCCGTCGTCGAAGACGAAGAACATGTTCATGCCGCCGAGTTCCTCGATCCAGCGATGCTCGGCGGCGTCGAGGAAGACGACCTGGTCGTGCCCCTTGGCGATCGCTTCGCGCTGCGCGACGAGGCTGGAGGCGTAATTGCCGCCGCATTTGGCGGCGCCAGTGCCGCCGGGCGCGGCGCGGGTATAATCCTCCGACACCCAGAGCGAGATCGCGGGCGCGCCCGACTTGAAATAATTGCCGACGGGCGAGGTGATGACGAGAAACTGATATTCGGCCGCGGGCTTCACACCCAGGAACACTTCGCTCGCGAACATGAAGGGGCGCAGATACAGCGCGCCGCCCTCGACCGGCGGGAACCAGTGCGCGTCGGCGGCGACGGCTTCCTTCACCGCGGCGATGAACAACTCCTCGGGCAGTTCCGCCATCGCCATGCGGCGCGCGCTCGCGTTGAAGCGCGCGGCATTGGCTTCGACCCGGAACAGCGCCATCGAACCATCGTCGAGGCGGTACGCCTTCAGCCCTTCGAAGATTTCCTGCGCATAATGGAGCACGGCGGTCGCGGGATCGAGCGACAGCGGGCCGCGCGGCATCACCTGCGCATCGTGCCAGCCCTGCCCCTCGGTATAGCGGATCGACACCATATGGTCGGTGAAGACGCGCCCGAACGCCGGGTCGGCAATCGCTGCCGCCCGTACATCGTCCGCGATCAGATTGGGGTGCGGCAGATGGTTGAAAGCGGGAGCGGACATGCGAAAACACCTGTGTTTGGGGGTTTGTGGAGCGCGCCTCTTGCCAAAGACCGGCGCGGCGCGCAACGGTAGCGACTATGCCGGATGACAATTTTCTTTCACAAGTACCCGCCGCTTCAGCCCTTTTCTTGCGCGAAGACGAGGTGCGTCGCGGCATCGAATTCCTCTTTTTCGCCCACGCCTCGCTATGGCGCGCGATCGATGCCCGGCTGGCCGAAAAGGATTTGGGACGCGCGCATTACCGCGCGCTCTACTTTATTGCGCGGCAACCGGGGTTGACGATTTCGGACCTTCTGGCGCTGCTCGGCATCACCAAGCAGTCGCTCGGCCGCGTGGTGAAGGAGCTGGAAGCGCGCGAATATCTGACGACGCGCCCGGGCAATCGCGACCGGCGACAAAAGGAGCTGCGGCTGACCGACGCTGGCCGCGCGGTCGAAACCGTGATCTTTTCCATGCTTCGCGACACAATGAGCCGCGCCTACACCCACGCGGGACAGCAGGCGGTGACCGGATTCTGGCAGGTCAGCGAGGCGTTGGTCCCGGTGCGCGAGCGGCGCCGGATCGCGATGCTGGGAAAGGACGCGGACTAAGCTTCACCGCGCGCGATATCCGCGAGCTCGCGCCCGCGGTCGCGCGCGGCGCGCAGCACATTGGTCAGCAGCGCGGCGAGTTGACCGTCGCTATCGAGTACATCGAGCCCGGCCTGCGTCGTACCGCCCTTGCTCGCAACCTGCGCAATCAGCACGCCGGGCTTTTCACCGCTATCGGCGAGCAGCGCGGTCGCGCCGCCAAAGGTCGCGGTGGCGAGCGCCAGCGCGTCTTCGGCCGACAGGCCGAGGCGTTCGCCCGCAGCAGCATAGGATTCGATCAGGCGGAAGACAAAGGCTGGGCCGCTGCCGGTGAAAGCGGTGACAAGATCCATCGTCGAATCATCGGCGAGCCGCACCGTCCGGCCCAACGTGTCGAGCAGCGCGTCGATCGCCGCATCGTCGGCATCGCCCAATGTCGCGACCGCCGACACGCCGGCGCCTATGCGCGCAGCGAGGTTCGGCAGGATACGGACCTGTGCCCCTGCGTCGGGGAAGCGCGCGGCGAGATCGGCAAGCGATACGCCCGCGAGGATCGAGAGCAAATGAACACCGCCCGTCGCAAGCGGCGCCAGCACCTCGGCGACGTCGCCCAGTTGCTGCGGCTTCATACCGAGCATGATCCAGTCGGCGCTGCCGCCCGCGGCCTGCCATTCGTCGAGCGACGCGTGCTGGACGATCCCGTTGCGCGGCGCCGCATAAGGATCGACGATCGCGACCAGCGCCGGGTCGAGCCCCGCCGCCAGCCAGCGATCGAGCATTGCGCCCGCCATATTGCCGCAGCCCACGAGCAGGATCCGGCCGGAGAAATTCCGCAATGCTTTGGTCATAGGTCCTACTTTTCTTGTCCTTAGCGACAGCTGCTTTCGGGCCCCGACAACAGGTCGAGGCAGCGGCCATCAATCTTGTTCGCGTCGACGGGCACGTCGATGACCGACGCCAGCGTCGGCATGATATCGACCGTCATCACCGCATTGGGCTGTTCGAAACCGACCAGCCCCTTGCGCCAGAAGAGGATCGGCACGCGGCGGTCATAATCCCACACCGACCCGTGCGTCGCGACATAGCCGATACCGGATTCGGGGATCGGCGTGATCCGCGGCTTCAATGCGATGATGAAATCGCCCGACCGCTGCGGGTTGTACGAGGCGCGCAGCTTGTCGAGCAGGCTCCATGTATCGGGTGCGCGTTTCGAGATCGGATGCGCGTCGAGCTGGTCGCGGGTTACTACCGCCTCGATCTGCGGATGCTCGCGCAGGCGGGGCAGGATTTCAGCGAGCACTGCCTTGCGCTGCGCCGCGGTCAGCGTCTTCGCGAAATAATAGTCACCGCCATCACCATAGAGAATGGGTTGCGGGAGGCCGAGCTTTTCCGCAACCGCCTTGCCCATCGCTTCGGGATCGAGTGCCTTGTCGACGCGCTGCGCGTCGGGCCAGGCGTTCTGGCGATTGCGCTCGGGCAGGTCGTGCCCGCCGTGATCGGCGGTCAGCGCGACAACATAGTCGATCCCGGTCGCATCGAGCCGCGCAAAGAAATCGCCCAGTTCGCGGTCGAGCCCCGCCATCTGGATGCACATTTCGCTGCCTTCAGTGCCCGTGCTGTGGCCGACATAGTCGGTAGCCGACAAGCCGACGATGAGCAGATCGGTGCTGCTGCCCTCGCCCATCTTGCGCACCTGACGCAGCGCAGCCGCGGTCGCGAGCACCGCGCCATCGGCTTCGGGTGAAGCCTGGAAGCGGCGGAAGTCGCCGGCGTCGCGCGCCATGCGGCCGGTGCCGACCGAGCCACCCTTTTCGAGCGGGATAGCGATATCGTGCGTCGTGCAATCGGCAGGCAGCGCCAGCGCCGGGCGCGGCTGGTTGATCGCGGCGGCGATCGCGGCGCTCGCCTGCTGCGCCGCCGGCGACAAGGTCGTACCGCGATAGCTGGTGAGGCCGGTGGGCGCGAGCCACATCAATTCGTCGGCCTGACGCCCGCCCATCATGATCGCCGAACGGTCCTTGCCCGACACAGAGACGACCTGTGCCTTCGGATCGCGCGCCTTCATCAAATCGCCGAGCGTCGGGACGAGCAGATGGTTCACCGACGGTGCGTATTGACCGCTCTTCGACGACGTGCCGGGCACCGTCTCGTCCTCGGCGCAATAGAGGCGCTTGTCCGCACGTGCGGCCGACAGGTCGAAATAATTATTCGCGACGATCCCCGTGTGGGCGGGATGATTGCCGGTCAGGATCGTCGAATGGCCGGGGCATGTTTCGGTTGCGCCGTGTGCCTGATACCCCGAGGGGAAGACGATGCCCGATGCGAGCCGCGCGAGGCCGCCGGTGAAATGTCCGCGATATTCGGCGAACAGATCGGCCGAAAACTGATCGACCGCGATCATCACCACCAGTTTGGGCGGCGGAGTGGCGGCTGTAACCTTTTGCACCGGCGGCGCCGAATTTTGCGCAAGAGCGGTCCCGGCGGCGGCGAGGCAAAGCGCGGTGGCAAGGGCAGAGGACAGATATTTCAGCTTCACGGACAGCTTCTCCATAAGAGGGCAGGATCGGACCCTTAAAGCGCGGGCTGTCCTCTCGTCGAAAGCCGCCTATATGGCAAGCCTTCGAACGATGAACGGGCGCGGACAGAGCATGAATTTGGCAAGTGAGGCTTTTGTGACACGCGCGTTGCGTCCCCTGCTGGCATTGCTGGCGCTAATCCTCGCCGCATTCAACCCGGCGCAGGCGCAATCGACGCATATCCAGCCCAAACTGGTCGCCGAGTCGGCGGCGCCCACCCCCGGCAGCAGCACGACGCTTGCGCTGACCATGGCGCCCGAAAAGACCTGGCACGGCTATTGGGCGAATGGCGGCGACGCGGGCTTCGGCCTGTCGGTCGATTGGAACGCACCCGAAGGCGTGACGATCGCGCCCTTTCGCTATCCGGTGCCCGACGCGCTGATCCTCTTCGGCATGATGAACCATGTCTATGAGCATCCCTATGCGCTGCTCGCCGAGATGCAGGTCGACAAGAGCATTGCGCCGGGGACCGATCTGACCTTGTCGGGCGTCGCGAACTGGCTCGCCTGCACCGACAAGGTGTGCGTGCCCGAGAAAGCCGTGATTTCGGTCGCAATGAAAGCCGGCGATGGCAAAATCGCGCCTGCGGATCGTACCCGCTTCGACGGCTGGCGCGCGCTGCTGCCGCAGCCGCTCGACCGCCATGGCACGTGGGAGCGGCGCGGCGACATGGTGCGCTTCGCCGTCCCCCTCCCCGCAAGCACCGCGATCGAAGCGCCGCACCTGTTCGTCGAAACGCAGGATGTCGTCGACTATGCCGCGCCGCAAAGCTTCAGCCGCAACGGCGATCACATCATCGTCGAGACGCGCGTAAAAGGCGAAAAGGCAGGACCGGTTTCCGCCTTGCTAAAGCTCGGCGGCGGGCGCGGACTGTCGTTGACGCTCGAACCTGGCACGGTTCCCGCTGCCGGCGAGGCGATTGCGGGGAACGCTGACGGCATCGACATGGGCCTGTTCTGGACCGCACTCGGCGGCGCGATCCTCGGCGGGCTGATCCTCAACCTGATGCCCTGCGTCTTCCCGATATTGAGCCTCAAGGCATTGAGCCTTGCACGCTCCGGCAGCGATGTCCGCTCGGCAAAGGTCGAGGCGCTTGCCTATACCGCCGGCGCGGTCGTCACCGCGCTGCTCCTCGGCGGTGCGCTCCTCGCGCTGCGCGCCGTCGGCGAACAGGTCGGTTGGGCGTTCCAGCTCCAGCATCCGGTGAGCGTGCTGGCACTGCTGATCCTCGCGATGGCGATCACGCTCAACCTGCTCGGGGCCTTTGAGCTGCCATCGTTCGGAGGCGGACAGGCGCTTGTCGACAAGGGTGGCGCGGCGGGCGGTTTCTGGACCGGCGCACTCGCCGCATTCATCGCGACGCCGTGCAGCGGCCCGCTGCTCGGCACGGCGCTCGGCGCGACGCTGGTGCTGCCGGCATGGGCGGCGCTGCCGATCTTCGGCGGGCTCGGTTTCGGGCTCGCCCTGCCCTTTCTCGCCATCGGTTTCGTCCCGACACTAAGAAATCGTCTGCCTAGGCCGGGGCCCTGGATGGACCGTTTCCGCAAATGGATGGCGCTGCCGATGGGGCTCACCACGCTTGCGCTGGCCTGGCTGCTGTGGCGCCAACTCGGGAATGGCGAGCAGCTTTTATGGCCGATCCTCGCGGTCGCAATGGCGCTCGTCCTGCTCACGCATTACGGCTCGATCCAGCGCGGCGACCGCCGGTCGTGGCTGCTGATCGCGTCGGGCCTGCTCTTCGTTGTCAGTCTCACAGGCACGGTAACCGAAGTCGCGGACGCCCGGCGCGCGACGAACGGCGCTGGCTCGACCTTTTCCCTCGACGCGCTTGCAAAGGCGCGCGCAACCGACAAGCCCGTCTTCGTCTATTTCACCGCTGACTGGTGCCTGTCGTGCAAGGCGAATGAAGCTGGCGCGATCAATCGCGAGGCGGTGCAAAAGGCGTTCGACAAGGCGGGCGTCGTGACGCTTGTCGGCGACTGGACGAACGGCGACCCGGTCATCACCCGCACCCTCGCCGAACATAGCCGCAACAGCGTGCCGCTCTATCTCTGGTATGCACCGGGAGCCGCGAAGCCGGAAATCCTGCCGCAAATCCTGACCCCGGGCCTGCTCACCGACAAGGCCAAGCGCTGATGGCCAAGCAACGCGCCGACCAGTTGCTCGTCGACCGCGGCCTTGCCGAAAGCCGGACGCGCGCGCAGGCGCTCATCCTCGCGGGGCTCGCCTTCATCGGCGATCGCAAGATCGACAAGGCGGGGCAGCAGGTCGCGGCAGATGCCGAGATCAGCGTCAAGGGCCGCGACCATCCGTGGGTTTCGCGCGGCGGGATCAAGCTCGATCACGCGCTGACGCAACTCGACTGGAATGTGACGGGTGTCGTCGCGATCGATGTCGGGTCGTCGACGGGCGGCTTCACCGATGTGCTGCTCGGCCGCGGCGCCGCGCGTGTTTATGCGGTGGACTCTGGCACCAACCAGCTCGCGTGGAAACTGCGGCAGGACGAACGCGTCATTGTCCACGAACAGACGAGCGCGCGTATCCTGACCTCCGATCATATCCCCGAAGCCGTCGATCTGATCGTCTGCGATGCGAGCTTCATCGCGCTGTCGAAGGTGCTGCCCGTACCGATGGGCTTCGCAAAACCCGGCGCGCGGATGGTCGCGCTGATCAAGCCGCAGTTCGAGGCCGAGCGGCACGAGGTCGGCAAGAAAGGCGTAGTTCGCGATGCTGCCGTCCATTCGCGCGTCTGCGGCGAAGTCCGCGACTGGTTGACTGGCGAGGGCTGGGACGTGGTCGACACGCTCGAAAGCCCGATTACCGGTCCCGAAGGCAATGTCGAATTTCTGATCGCCGGAGTGAAGCGAGTGGCTTGACGCTGCGCCGCACAATCGCGACACAAATGCAACGGATTCGCGTGTGGGGGATAATGCGAACATGACCGAAATCGCAACGCCGGGCCAGCTTCGCATGTCCTATTTGCGCTGGGCTCTCGTCACCGTTCCGGCGATCGTGCTTGCGGGGAGCCTGTCGGGCCTCCTGTCGAACAGCGGCTATGGGAATCGCTGGTTCGCTTCGCTCGACCTGCCGTCTATCACCCCGCCCGGATGGGTCTTCGCCACCGTCTGGCCGATCCTCTATATTTGTCTCGGCCTTTCGCTCGCGATGATCCTCCACGCGCGCGGCGCAAAAGGGCGCGGTTTTGCGTTGCTGCTCTTCTTCGTCCAGCTCATCGCCAATTTTGCCTGGTCGCCGCTCTTTTTCGGCCAGCATCAGGTGACGACCGCGCTCTACGTGATCATCTTCATCCTGATGGTGACGGTCGCGACCGCCTTTGCCTTTGCGCCGATCCGCAAGGCCGCAGCGTGGCTGCTCGTGCCCTATATGATCTGGCTGAGCTTTGCCGCGATCCTCAATTTCCAGATCGATCAGCGCAATCCCGATGCCGAAACCCTTGTCCCGGCCGCCGCCAGCACCCAGATAGGATGATGGCAAGGGGATAGCCCCGACGGAGGAATATTAGACATGCAGAGCGAAAACCGCTTTTTCGACGACCTCGCCAAGATGGTGAACGGCATTGCCGGAACCGTTGCCGGCGCTGGCCGCGAAGCCGAGTCCGCGATGCGCGACCGCGCCAAGGAATGGGTCGGCCGCATGGATTTCGTCAGCCGCGA
>JALDYH010000203.1:0-7373 GCA_032154175.1 Sphingopyxis sp.
ATAAGCTAATAAGCTATGCCAACCCCTTTTGGCCGACCGCGCCATTTGCGCGTCGTGCCCGCGCTTCGTGCGCGGCCTTACCCTTTACCGCTGCGCCGGACCCCACGGTCCCGCTCCAGCATCGTAAGTGGGAAGCAGACCAGCCGGACCAGTATCGATGCTGTTCGCATCGCCAAAGGGACCCCGATCAGGTCTGTGAGCCGCCCCTACCGCGCTTTGTAGCGGAAACCAAGCAAATTCTTGTGGGGCCGTCAGGCGCGGGTCAGCAAAAGCGCCCTGTCGCGGCCACCGAGATCCTGTCTGCAGGCGACCTTGAATCCCGCGGTTTCGGCGAGCTCACGAACCAACATATGCTGCGTGTGTCCGATTTCAAGGATCGCGACGCCATCAGGAGTCAAAATACGCGGCAACTCGGGGATAATCCGCCGATAATCGTCGAGGCCGTCGGCGCCGGCGAACAACGCGCGGGCGGGCTCATGATCCGCGACATCGGGCATCAGTTGTTCGCTATCCGCAATATAGGGCGGGTTGCAGAGGATGAGGTCAAACCGGCCATCGAGGTCCGCCGCCCAATCGCCGATCCTAAATTCCGCGCGGCCCGCCATATGCAACGCCGCGGCATTGGCGCGCGCATAGGCGAGAGCCGCGTCGCTTGCATCGACGCCGAGCCCCGCCGCCTGTGGCCATTCGGCAAGCGCAGCGAGGAGCAAGGAGCCGGGTCCCGTACCGAGATCGAGCACATTTTCCGGCCCGTCAGCACCGAAATATCGCACCGCCGCTTCCATCAGCGTTTCGCTGTCGGGCCGCGGGATCAGCACGCCGGGACCGACGGTCAGCCGGATCGTCCAGAAATCGCGATAACCGACGATATAGGCGACCGGCTCATGCGCTGCACGCCGTTCGACGAGCCCCGCAAAATCCGCCGGCACATCAAAGCGCGCCGGATCGAGCAGGAGCGCCTGCCGCTCGATGCCCAGTACATGCGCCATCAGTAATTCGGCATCGAGCCGGGGCGTATCGGTTACCCCCGCCAGCCGCGCCGCCCCGGAGCGCAGCGCGGACGCGACGTCAGTCACCCAATCCCGCCAGCCGCTGCGCCTGATCCTCGGCGATCAGCGCGTCGATCAATTCGTCCATCGCGCCCTCGATAATTTCGGGCAGGCGGTGGAGGGTCAGGTTGATGCGATGGTCGGTGACGCGCCCCTGCGGGAAATTATAGGTGCGGATGCGTTCGGAGCGGTCGCCCGATCCGACCATCGACTTGCGCGCCGACGCTTCCGCGCTGTGGATCTTCTCGCGCTCAAGATCATAGAGCCGCGCGCGCAGCACCTGCATCGCCTTGGCGCGATTCTTGTGCTGGCTGCGCTGGTCCTGCTGGATCACGACGAGCCCCGACGGGATATGCGTGATGCGGATCGCCGAGTCGGTCGTGTTGACGTGCTGGCCGCCGGCGCCCGACGCGCGGTAGATATCGATCTTGAGGTCGCTGTCGTTGATCGCGACGTCGACCTCTTCGGCCTCGGGCAGCACCGCGACGGTCGCGGCGCTGGTGTGGATGCGCCCCTGGCTTTCGGTCGCGGGGACACGCTGGACGCGGTGCACGCCGCTTTCGAACTTCAATTTGGCGAACACGCCCTGCCCGGTCACCGACGCGACGACTTCCTTGTAACCGCCCATTTCGGCTTCGTTCGCCGAGATAATCTCGACCTTCCAGCCCTGCCCGTCGGCGTAGCGGCTGTACATGCGGAGCAGATCGCCCGCGAACAGCGCCGCCTCGTCGCCGCCGGTCCCGGCGCGGATTTCGAGCATCGCGGCGCGTTCATCGGCGACGTCCTTGGGCAGCAGCTTGATCGCGAGATCATGCTCGGCGACAGGCAGCGCCTCCTCGACCGCAGCGATTTCCTCGGCCGCCATCGCCTTCATCTCGGGATCCGCAAGCATTTCGTTCAGCGAGACAAGCTCTCCGCGCAGCCGTGTCACCTCGGCCGCAGCTTTCGCGACTGGTTCGAGCTCGGCGAACTCCTTCGACGCCGCGACGAAATCGGCGGGCGCCATCTCGCCCGTCGCCATGCGCGCCTGCAACGCGGCGTGGCGTTCAATAATGGCGTCGATCTGTCTTTCGGAAACGGAGGTCATCAGAGTTCGCGAATGATCGCGTTGATCGTTATCGTCAGCTCGCTGTCACCGCGAATGTTCGTATAAGTTTCGCCATCGCGCGTACCGATCGCAATCAGACAGCGCGCTGGGATCTTCCCGGCCTTGTCAAAGCGTTTGCGCGGCGAGCCCGTAGCGACGATTTCAGTTGCAAGCCCCTTATGGCGCATCGCCGCAAGCGCCGTCATCGCAAACTCAAGCAAACCGTCGTCCTCGACCGCGATCACCGCGTCGAGCCGGGTGTCGATGACATCGTCGGCGAGCAGCATCGCCAGCCGCTCGATCCCCGCCGCCCAACCAACCGCCGGAGTCGGCGGACCGCCGAGATTTTCGATCAGCCCGTCATAGCGCCCGCCGCCGAGCACGGTGCCCTGCGCCCCCAGCCGGTCGGTGACGAATTCGAACGCCGTGTGGCGATAATAGTCGAGCCCGCGCACGAGCCGCGCATTGCGCTCCCACGCGACGCCCGCGGCGTCGAGCCCTGCCGTCACGGCGGCAAAGAAATCCTGCGCTTCGCCGGTCAGGAAGGCGTCGATGTCGGGCGCGCTGTCGGCGATCGGGCGGTCTTTTGGATCCTTGCTGTCGAGGATACGCAGCGGATTCTTGTCGAGCCGGGCGAGGCTGTCTTCGCTGAGATCGGCGCGGTGCGCTTCGAAATGCTCGACGAGCGCGGCGCGCCATGCGTCGCGGCTTTCGGCGTCGCCGAGCGTGTTGAGCGTCAGCGTCACGCCTTCGCCGATTCCCAGCTCTTTCAGGAGCTGGTCGGCGAAGACGAGCAGTTCGGCGTCGGCGAGCGGGCTGTCGCTGCCGAGTACTTCGGCATCGAGCTGGTGGAACTGCCGATAGCGGCCCTTTTGCGGCCGCTCGTAGCGGAACAGCGGGCCGTGCGTCGCAACCTTGAGCGGTGCGAACTGCTGCCACCCGTTGGTGACATAGGCGCGCGCGATGCCCGCGGTGAATTCGGGTCGCAGCGTGATCGATTCGCCGCCGCGATCATCGAACGAATACATTTCCTTCGACACGACGTCGGTCGTCTCGCCGAGCGAGCGCGCGAACACCGCGGTCGGCTCGATCACCGGCACTTCGACGCGCTTGTAGCCATAGAGGCGGCGCACGCGTTCAAACGTCTCGACGACGTGCGCGAAACGGTCGGCGAAATCGCCAAGCATGTCCTGGGTGCCGCGCACAGCCTGCGGCGTCGGGATTTTCGCGGATTTGTCCTTGCTCATGGCGGCGGCGTCTAATGGTTTTTCGTCGAAAGGCAAAGTGCGCTTGCAGAGCGCTCGCTGGACCTCGCCGCCATTTGGGGGCAGAGGAACGGCCATGAAAAAAGCACTGTTCGTCGCAGCGGCCGCCATCGCCGTATCCACCGCCTTTTCCCCCGCCATCGCCCAGGACGGCAACAGCCGCCCGCAGCCGGTCGTCCAGCCGCTGACGATCCCGCTGCCCGCCGACAGGCCTTATCCGGGCACGATGCAGCTCAAGGTCGACGCAACGGACTTCGCTCGCGGCATTTTCCACGTTCGACAGACGATCCCGGTGGCGAAGGCCGGCAAACTCACCCTGCTCTATCCCGAATGGCTCCCGGGCAAGCACGCGCCGCGTGGTGCGATCGCCGAAATGGCGGGTTTCAGACCAAGCGCCAGCGGCAAGCCGCTGACATGGACGCGCCAACCCACCGACGTCTACGCCTTCGACATCGACGTCCCCGCCGGCACGAAGAGCATAGATGTCGTCTTCGACTTCCTCTCGCCGACCCGCACCAGCGAGGGGCGCGTCGTCGTGACACCGGCGATGATGAACCTGCAGTGGGAACAGGTCAGCCTCTACCCCGCGGGCTATTTCACCCGCACGATCCCGGTACAGCTCGAAGTCACCCTGCCCGACGGCTGGACCGGCGCATCGGCGCTCGACGGCCTCAAAATAACGGGCAACCGCTACAGCTTTGCGCCGACCAACTATGAGGTGCTCGTCGACAGTCCGATGTTCGCGGGCAAATATTTCCGCAAATGGGATCTCGGCAACAATGTGACGCTGAACGTCGTTGCCGATGAAGCGAAATATCTGGAAGCAAGCCCCGACCATATCGCGCGCCACGCCGCGCTGGTATCCGAAGCCGTTGCGCTGTTCGGTGTCCGCCATTTCGATCGCTATGAATTTCTGCTCGCGCTCACCGACGAGCTCGGCGGCATCGGGCTCGAGCATCATCGGTCGAGCGAGAACAGCCGCAATCCGGACTATTTCACCAAATGGAACGACAATGACAGCGAACGCGGGCTCCTCCCGCACGAACTGACGCACAGCTGGAACGGCAAATATCGCCGCCCCGACAAGATGTGGACCCCTGACTTCCGCACCCCGATGCAAGACAATCTGCTGTGGGTTTACGAAGGCCAGACGAGCTTCTGGGACCTCGTCCTCGCGGGCCGGTCGGGGATGCAGTCGAAAGAGATGATCCTCGCCGAATGGGCGAGCAACGCCGGCTATTACAGCGTCCAGCCGGGGCGGCAGTGGCGCCCGGTCGAGGACACGACGCTCGATCCGGTCATCGCGGCGCGGAAGCCCAAGCCTTTCGCGAGCTGGTCGCGGAGCGAGGATTATTACAACGAGGGGTCGCTGATGTGGCTCGACGCCGACATGCTGATCCGCCAGGCGACGAACAACGCTAGGAGCCTCGACGATTTCGCGCGCACCTTTTTCGGCGGCCGCGAGGGCGATTTCGGGCAGGACACCTATGATTTCGACGATGTCGTTGCCGCACTGAACGCGGTCCACCCCTATGACTGGGCGAATTTCCTGCGCGAACGGATGCAGGCGAGCGGGCAGCCGGCACCGACCGGCGGTATCGAGCGCGCGGGATACCGGCTCGTGTGGCGCGATGCGCCCAATGCCTATGACCGCGACCGCATGGCGCAGGCGAAGAACGCCGATCTCACCCATTCACTCGGCATGTCGATCGACAAGGACGGCGTTGCGACGGGCATCTTGTGGGAGGGTCCCGCCTTCAAGGCCGACATCATCAACGGAACAAAGATCGTCGCGGTCGACGGGCTGACCTACAGTCGCGAGCGGATCGAGGCGGCGATTCGCGCCGCGACCGACGCGAAGACGCCGGTGCGGCTGCTCGTCGAACGCGGCGGGCGCTATCGCAATATCGAAATCGACTATCATGGCGGACTGCGCTGGCCGCATCTCGAAAAAACCGGGAGTGGCCCCGACTGGTTCGATCAGCTATTGGCGCCGCGCCGCCGACTGTAAAAGATTCGGCGGAGAACAGAATAAAGGACTGACTTCTCCCATGCGCATCGACCTGATCCCCGCCGGCGACAGCCCCCCCGACAGCCTCAACGTCCTGATCGAAGTGCCGATCGGCGGCGAGCCGGTGAAATATGAATTCGACAAGGCGAGCGGCGCATTGTTCGTCGACCGCTTCCTCCACACGCCGATGCGCTACCCCGCCAATTACGGCTTCGTCCCGCACACGCTGGGCGAGGATGGCGATCCGCTCGACGCCCTCGTCGTCGCGCGTTCGCCGATCGTCGCGGGTGCGGTGGTCAAATGCCGTCCGATCGGCGTGCTCAACATGGTCGACGATGCCGGCGGCGACGAAAAGCTGCTGTGCGTGCCCGTCAACAAGACCTTCCCCTATTACGACAAGGTCGTGACCTACAAGGACATGCCGGAAATCGTGCTGCAGCAGATCGAGCATTTCTTCACCCACTATAAGGATCTCGAACCCGGCAAATGGGCGAAGCTCAACGGCTGGGGCGATGTCGACGAGGCGAAGCGCATCATCGTCGAATGCATCGAGCGCGCGAAGAAGGTCGGCTTCTAATTTCCGTCGGTGGGCGCCGGGCCATCGTCCGGCGCCCCGACGATCCGTACATCGGTCCGCGGATAGGGAATGCGAATTCCCGCGTCCTTGAAGCGGTCCCATATCCCCAGAAAAACCTCGCCCTGGATATTTCCGAGTCCTGCTTCGGGATCAGAAATCCAGTATCGCAGTTCGTGCTCGACCGCGCGTTCGCCGAATGCCGTGACCCATACGGCCGGCTCGGGTTCATTCAGGATGCGCGGATTTTCCTTCGCGGTTTCGAGCATCAGCCGCTGCGCCAGCCGCAGGTCGCAGTCATAGGCGACCGGCACGCGCATCCGCACCCGCACCTCGGGACTGGCATAGCTCCAGTTCTCGACCGGCTGCGTCATAAGCAGTTCGTTCGGGATCAGATGCTTCTTGCCGTCGCGGGTGATGACGTTGACCGCGCGCACCCCGATCTTTGCGACGCGCCCGACATTGGGCACTCCGCCGGGCAGCGCGGAGCCGCCCATGTTGCTGCCGTCACCGACGACGACGATATCACCGGGCTTGATCGAGCGGTCCATCAGCAGGATGATGCCCGCAATCAGATTGCCGACGGTTTTCTGCAGCCCGAAACCGATCGCGAGGCCCGCGGCGCCCGAAAACACGGCGAGCGCGGTCAGGTCGATGCCGAGCAGATCGATGCCGAACAGCATCGCAAAAACGAACAGCGCGATCGCGATCAGCTTTTCGGCAAGCAGCCGCTGCGTCGCGTCGATCTGGGTATTACGACGGAGCAGCCACTTGATCGACCGCAGGACGATTCGCACCGCAAGGTAGAGCAGCACCGCGACGACGATCGTCGAGAACAGCCCGTAGAGCGACAGGCGATAGGAGCCGACGTCGATGCCTATCGCCTTCAGCAACTCGATCGTGCGAACGACGCCGTCGGGCAGTCCGTCCATCGCGATCATCCTGCCATTGCGGCAAAGCCGCGTTCGAGGTCGGCGATCAGGTCGGCCGGGTCCTCGAGCCCGATCGAAAGGCGGACGAGCGGATCGGGATCGGTCCACATGGTCGCGGTGCGGATCGATGACGGATCGCTCGGCACGACAAGGCTTTCATAGCCGCCCCAGCTGAACCCGATGCCGAAATGCGTCAGCGAATCGATAAAACGCGTCCGCGCGACTTCGTCGACGCCTTTCAGGGTGAAACCGAACAGGCCGCTCGTGCCGGCGAAATCACGCGACCAGATCGCGTGGCCCGGGTCGCCCGGCAGCGCGGGATGCAGCACGCGCCCAACCTCGGGCCGCTCCGCGAGCCAGTTTGCGACCGCCAGGCCATTCTCGCCCTGTCGCTGCATCCGCACGTCGAGCGTGCGCAGCCCGCGCAGCATCAGCGCGCAATCGTCGGGCGAAAC
>JALDYH010000204.1:0-7293 GCA_032154175.1 Sphingopyxis sp.
GCCGGGAACACGGACCAGCGATGATCGATCCCCGACCGCATCGTCATCCGCGCGAAGATCGCGCGCACCCGCTCATCAGCGAGGCGCGGCGTTGCCCACTCGATGAAAGCGGCATGGATATCGTGCCCCGGCACCGCTGTGGCGAGGGCATTCAGCCGGGGGGGCGGCGGGGGTGTGGTCATCGCGCACATGTGGCCGAAAAGCGGGAAACTGACCAGCGATTAGCGCCGTTTTCACTTTACCGCAGCTTAACCATGTTGACGCTATCTTGATGGGTGTGAAATTGCATCTTTTCCTCGGCTTTGCGCTGGCTTTCGGAACTGCGTCCCCCGCGGGCGCGCAATGTGTGCTTTGCGCACCGGACAAGACAATGGGCGCCGCGGCGCGCAATGCCGAAGTGCCGCTGCGCGTCGATATCGAAACACAGCTCGACATGGGCCGCGTCGCGGTCGGCGCGATGGGCGGCGAGGTCGAAATCGACCCCGTCTCAGGCGTTCGCCGGATACGCGGCGACGTCGTCGATCTCGGCGGTTTCGCGCTGACCGGCGTCGTCACGGTGCGCGGCTATCCCGGCGCCGAAATTCGCGTGATCCTCCCCGCGAGCGTCGAACTCGAGGGCGGTCCCGGCCGAACAGCGCGTGTCACCAGCCTCGTCACCGACCTTTCAGCCGCCCCTCGCCTCGGCGCCGACGGGCGCTTGCAATTCCGCTTTGGCGGCAGGTTGCAAATCGCCGGCCTCGACGATGGCGATTACCGCGGTCGAATTCCGGTGACGGTCGAATATCAATAGGGCGAAGTGGAAGCGAAGCATCGCTTCCACTTCGCAGGATTACGGCTGCCAGCTGCTCCACAGGTCGCGCAGGCCGGCGATATCGCCGCTGCACAATAGCGGCATCGCGTCGCGCAGCCGGTCGTCGGGCCAGTGCCACCATTGCATGTCCAGCAACGTCGCGATGTCGCTGTCACCGAAACGCTTGCGGATCGGAGCTGCCGGATTCCCTGCGACGATCGTGTAAGGTTCTACGTCGCGCGTCACGACCGCCCGGGTGCCGATGACGGCGCCGTCGCCAACCCGAATACCTGGCAGGATGATCGCTTCCGAACCGATCCAGACATCGTGGCCGATCACGGTATTACCTGCCGGCTGAAAACCGTTTCGGGCACCGCCGAATGCCGGAACCTCAGGCATCCAGAAAAATGGGAAGGTGCTGATCCAGTCGTTCCGGTGGCCCTGATTGCCCGCCATGATGAACGCAGCACCCGAGCCGATCGAACAGAAGCTGCCGATGACCAGTTTGTCCGCATCCGCGCCGGGAAGGATGAAGCGGGCGCAGTCGTCAAAGCTGTGGCCATGATAGTAGCCCGAATAATAGGTGAAGCGGCCGACCTGGATATTCGGCTGCGTTATCTGTTTGTCGAGCGTTATCCCCTTGAAGGGACTTTCGAAAAAATTTTCCATTGTGAACACCTGCGGTGTCGGTGGCCTGTCGGCCAACGAAGATGAAGACGATATTCATCGACAGGCGCGACCGGGATGGTGCGCCTTCGTCGTTCCTCGCGTCAGTAGCGCGGGAACCCCATGCAGGTGGTACAGGGTGCCGACTTCATCGAAGACAAGCTAAAGCGTCACAAGCGCCATGGCAATATCGGCTCAGCTTCGCGTCCCGAACAGCGCCGTCCCGACGCGCACATGCGTCGCGCCCAGCATCACCGCGGTTTCGTAGTCGCCGCTCATGCCCATCGAGCGCAGCGGCAGGCCGTGGCGCCCGGCGAGTTCGTCGAGCAGCGCAAAATAAGGCGCGGGCTCGATATCGGCGGGCGGGATCGCCATCAGCCCTTCGATCGAGAGGCCGGCATCCCCGGCCTCGGCGAGCAGGGCGGGAAGGTCGGCGACGGCGCAGCCGCCCTTTTGCTCTTCATCGCCGATATTGACCTGGACGAACAGCTGCGGCTGCCTGCCGGCCCTGTCGCATGCCTTCGCCAGCGCCTGCACCAGCGAAGGGCGGTCGACCGAATGGATCGCGTCGAACAGCGCGACCGCCTCGTCGGCCTTGTTCGATTGCAACTGGCCGATCAGATGGAGCACGATATCGGGAGTTCCGGCGCGCAGTCCGGGCCATTTCGTCGCAGCCTCCTGCACGCGATTCTCGCCGAAGTGGCGCTGGCCCGCAGCGATCAGCGGACGGATCGTGTCGGCGTCGTGCGTCTTCGACACCGCGATCAGGCAAATGTCGGCGGCGCGGCGCTGCGCACGTTTTGCCGCGTCCGCGATATGGGCCTGCACCTCGGCCAACCGGTCTGCTGCTTCGCTCATCGTTTCTCGTCCCGTCCCGCGCGTTGCGCGCGCCCGCGACGCGCCTATAGAAAGGGCAATGGTCCGACGCCACCCCCTGCCCCCCATATTGGCGTCTCCGTTGCCAAACATCTGGCTGTTCAGCGACGAGCGGCTGACGATCGACATCGTCGAACTGGCGGCCGCATTGCCGCCGGGCAGCGGCATCGTTCTCCGCCACGATCGTCTCGCGCAACGCACCCGCTGGCGCCTGCTGCGGCGGCTGATCCGGATAGCACGAGTACGGGGTTTGATCGTGCTGCTTGCCGGAACCCCCGACATGGCATGGCGCTGGGGCGCCGATGGCGTCCATCTCCGCCAGCGCGACGCGCGCGGGGCGAGGCGGGCGCACCGGCTCGGCCTGTTGCTGACGATGCCCGTTCATGACGCACGCGAGGCGCGCCGCGCGCGAAGCGCAGGCGTGGATGGCGCCTTCATCTCGCCGCTTCATCCGACCCGCTCGCATCCCGGCGCGCCGGCGCTCGGCCAGGCGGCGTGGCTGCGTCTGGCGCGACTGTCGGGAGCGCAAGCGATCGCGCTGGGCGGCATGACGGCGGCGCGTGCCCGCGCGCTGAATCGGGTTGGCCGAATCAAACCCGGTTGGGCAGCGATCGATGCCTGGGAAGAAAGGGCGCTGGAGCGCCGGGTGCGTCAGAAGCGGAACGCGGTTCCGACATAGACCGCCTGGCTGTCACGGCGCGTATCGGTCAGCGGTTCGACGCGATCGTCGCTTTTGTACCGGACACCCGCGGTGACGTCGATATTCTTGGTCAGGCGATAGCTGCTGACGACATCGACGGCCGACGCTTCGCCGGGAGCGGTGACACGATCGGTCGCTCCGCTCGGGTCGCTTGGGCGGTTGACCATGCGCGTGGCGAAGCGCGACTTTTTCTCGTCCTGCTCCGGAGCCTTCGCGACCGGCAGGTTGCGAAGGTCGGTGCCGCGCGGCAGCGTCGGCGTGACGAATTTCTCGAAACCGACCGAGGCCCCCAGATTATAGGCAACCGGGGTAATGGCGACCGGTGCGGTACGGCCAGCGGCGATGGCCGACGTGCGCTTCGCGGTCGAAGCGTCGTCGCGCGCGCGAATCACGACGGTGATCGCGCGGTTCTTGCGGCTTTCGTCCGACAGGGCCGGCGTGAAGCTGAAGCTGCCGCGCTGTTCGGCCGACATCTTGCCATAGCGTGCGATCAGCCGTTTATCGCCCGATGCCGGGGTGAACTGGCCGAGCAGGGTTTCCGAGAATGTGGTGTCGCGGATGTGGCGATCATTCGACATCGCGGCGAGGGCCGGCGGAAGCGCAAGCGAAACCACCGCCAAAGCGGTGAGGCTTCCCTTCCAAAAATGTCGCGATACGCGCGCCATGATTCTGCGACTCCAACCCCAATCGACTCGTCAAATAGGACCACCGGCGCAATATTTCCAGTGAATCCCGCCATAATATCGCATCAATGCCGCTTTTCGCCGAAATTGTTGCCCGATCACCACAGTCGGCTCCGCAGCAGGCGCCCAGTCTGACCAGAATCTGAACCGCGGCAAGGCCGAAATTGCCGCGCTTGCAGGGTGGCGGCAAGGGCGATAGAGACGCTGGCAATTCCGTTATGCGCGGCCGGCTTTTGTCTGATTTCGGCGGCGCTCAAATGATAAGGTGTTATCGGCATGTCCCAGCTTTCCGTCCCCGCCAAGCTCGGCGCCACGCGCGGCCGTCGTCCGGCCACGGCCGCGCTGCTCGGACTTGCGGTACTCGGCCTTTCGGCATGCGCGAACAAGGAACGCCCGCGCGCCGACCTTGCCGCCAGCCAGGTGACGACGATCGGCGTGAACAGCTATTTGTGGCGCGCCTCGCTCGACGCACTGTCGTTCATGCCGCTGCTTCAGGCCGATTCGGCGGGCGGCGTCGTGATCACCGACTGGTATGCGAACCCGTCGAACCCCGGCGAGCGGATGAAGGTCACCGTGTCGATTCTCGACCAGGATCTTCGCGCCGACGCGCTCCGCATCGCGGCATCGCGTCAGGTCGCGCAGGGCGGCACCTGGGTCGACGCGCCGGTTCAGGCGGCGACGGTACAGAAGCTCGAGGAAATCATCCTCACCCGCGCTCGCGACCTGCGCCGCTCGGCGATCAGGGACTAATCCGGCGGCGCGGACGCGCGCCACCCATAGATACTAACGGGGTAACCGACGAATGACCCGCGAACCGCGCTTTGGCGCCCTCGCCGCCGATGCTCGCTGGCAAAAGGCGTGGGAGGCGGCGAACAGCTTTGCCACCACCGATACGGCAGACCGGCCGAAAGCCTATATCCTCGAGATGTTTCCCTATCCGTCGGGGCGCATCCATATGGGGCATGTCCGCAACTATGCGATGGGCGACGTGCTCGCGCGCTTCAAGCGCATGACCGGCCATGACGTGCTCCACCCGATGGGCTGGGACGCGTTCGGTATGCCGGCGGAAAATGCCGCGATGGAAAAGGGCGTCCACCCCGGCGGCTGGACGCGCGACAATATCGCCGCGATGCGCGGGCAGTTGAAGCGGCTTGGCCTCGCGATCGACTGGAGCCGCGAACTCGCGACGTGCGAGCCCGATTATTATGGCCAGGAACAGGCGCTGTTCCTCGACCTGTTCGCCGCGGGACTCGTCACGCGCAAGCACAGCTATGTCAACTGGGACCCCGTCGACATGACGGTGCTCGCCAACGAGCAGGTGATCGATGGCCGCGGCTGGCGCTCGGGCGCGCTCGTCGAAAAGAAGAAATTGTCGCAGTGGTTCCTGAAGATCACCGACTTCGCCGAGGAACTGCTCGAAGGGCTGGGCAGCCTCGACAGCTGGCCCGACAAGGTGCGGCTGATGCAGGAAAACTGGATCGGCAAGTCGCAGGGGCTGGAGTTTTCGTTCAGGCTCGCGGGCGGCGCAGCCGGTTTCGACGTCTTCACGACGCGTCCCGACACGCTCTATGGCGCGAGCTTTGCGGCGATCTCGCCCGACCATCCGCTCGCCGAGCGGCTGGCGAAGGATTCGCCCGAGCTCGCGGCATTCATCGAGGAATGCCGGCGTCAGGGGACCGCCGCCGAACAGATCGACACCGCCGAGAAGCTCGGCTTCGACACCGGCATCGCGGTCGAGCACCCGCTCGATCCGAACTGGCACCTGCCCGTCTGGGTCGTGAACTATGTGCTGATGGACTATGGCACCGGCGCGATCTTCGGCTGCCCCGCACATGACCAGCGCGATCTCGATTTCGCGCATAAGTATGCGCTGCCCGTCTACCGCGTGATCGCCGATGGCGACGAAACCGAACAGCATTTCACCGGAACCGAAGCTTACACGGGTCCGGGCAAGCTGGTGAACAGCCACTTTCTCGACGGGATGACGATCGACGAGGCGAAGGCCGCGGTGATCGCGCGCGCCGAGCATGAGGGCTGGGGCAAGGGCACCACCGTGTGGCGCCTCCGCGACTGGGGCGTCTCGCGCCAGCGTTACTGGGGTACGCCGATCCCCTTCGTCCATTGTCCGGCGTGCGGCATGGTGCCGGTGCCGAAGAGCCAGCTTCCCGTCGTGCTGCCCGAGGATGCCGATTTCTCGGTCCCCGGCAATCCGCTCGACCGCCATCCGACGTGGAAACATGTCGCCTGCCCGAGCTGCGGCGGCGAAGCGGTGCGCGAGACCGACACGCTCGACACCTTCGTCGATTCGTCGTGGTATTTCCTGCGTTTCGCGTCGGCGCCGGCGGACAAGCCCTTCGATCCCGAGGTCATCCGCCGCTGGCTGCCCGTCGACCAGTATATCGGCGGCATCGAGCATGCGATTCTCCACCTGCTCTACGCGCGCTTCTGGACCCGCGCGCTGAACAAGCTCGGGATGATCGACATCAAGGAGCCCTTCGCCAGCCTGTTCACGCAGGGCATGGTGACGCACGAGACCTATAGCCGGCCGCAGGGCGAAGGCCTGCCGCCGCTCTTTTTCACGCCCGACGAGATCGAGCGCGGCGCCGACAGGGCGACGCTGACCGCCGACGGCGCGCCGGTCGAGATCGGCCGCGTGATCAAGATGTCGAAGTCGAAGAAGAATGTCGTCGATCCCGACGCGATCCTCGACCAGTACGGCGCCGATGCGGCGCGCTGGTTCATGCTCTCCGACAGTCCGCCCGAGCGCGACCTGCCGTGGAGCGAGGCGGGGATCGAGGGTGCATGGCGCTTCGTCCAGCGCCTGTGGCGCCTGTTCGGCGACACCGAAAATATCGGCGACGGAGCAGAGGACAAGGCGCTCGCCCGCAAGCTGCACCAGACGATCGCCGGAGTTGCCGCCGACATCGAAGCGCTCGGCTTCAACAAGGCGGTCGCCAAGATCCACGCGCTCGCCAACGAGATCGAAAAGGCAAAGCCTTCGGCGACGCGCGCCGAGGCGTGTGGTACCCTGATCCTGCTCGTCGCGCCGATGCTGCCGCACCTCGCCGAAGAGGCGTGGGCCGCGCTCCCCGAAAGCCAGCGCACGACGGCGATGATCGCCGATGCCGCGTGGCCCGCCGCCGATCCGGCACTGCTCGTCGATGACGAGGTGACAATCGCTATCCAGATGGCGGGTAAGCTGCGCGATACGATGACGCTCGCCAAAGGCCTCGACAAGGACGCAGTGGAAGCCGCGGCGCTCGCGCGCCCGCGCATCGTCGAACTGCTCGCCGGCGCGGCGCCGAAGAAGGTGATTGTGGTCCCCGACCGTTTGGTGAATATCGTTCCCTGATGCGCATCCTTCTGACCTCCTCGCTCGTCGCCGCTTCGCTGATGCTCGGCGGCTGCGGGCTGCGTCCCTTGTACGCAAACGGCAGCAAGGGAGCGGTGGCGCAGGTGCTCGCCGACGTCGATGTCGCGCCGATCGAAGGGCATAGCGGCTGGCTCGTCCGCAACGCGCTGCGCGACCGGCTGCAGGCGACGCAGGGCGGCGAGGGCGCGGGCAAGCGCCTCCGCCT
>JALDYH010000026.1:0-36459 GCA_032154175.1 Sphingopyxis sp.
GCACAGCGCCCCGCCCGCACCCCCGCCGGCCCCATCGCCGACGATCGCCTCGGCCGCCGCCGACAGCGCCGCGACCGCGCCGCGGCGATCGATCAGGAACGCCGCGACACCGATCGCGTCGAACGCGCCAACGGTCATCGCCGCGCCGCGCTGCGCCATCGCCTGCTGCATGCGGACCGCCGCCAGCGCATAGGTCGCGCCCGCGGCGAACAGTTTGCGATCGCGCCGCCCGGTGCGGCCGTCGCGTTCGGAATGCAGCGCCGCGAGTCCGACGAGCAGTCCCTCGCCCTCGACCAGCACGGTCTGACAGCCATGGACACCGCCCCAGCGGCGGATATGCTCCTCATAATCGTCGGTGCCGCTGTGCTGGCGCGCGATGTCGTAATGCGCCTCGCTCACTATCTCGAGCGGGCGCCCCGATGCCGCGACGCGCCAGTTGACCTCGGGCCGCCATCCTTCGATTTCCAGGAATTCGCGCTGATAGGACGCATCGATATCGGGCATGAAGTTGAACAGCGTCGCGTCGTCGCCCAGCCCCAGCAATTGCGCGTGCGACGATCCGGTGCGCCGCGCGAGCAGGCGCAGCGCCGCGTTCCAGCCGTCCGCTTCGAACGGCGCCGCCAGAAAGGCATTTTCGACCTCGCCCGCTTCCCGGGCGAACACGCTATCCATCGACGTCGGCCCCCCAGCCTTCGTGCCCAGCTTTCGTACTTCGCCGCGTTGCAGCATGAAACCGGGCGCGGCACAAGCGCCTTGCGATGACGCGCTGCGGTGGGCCAAATCGCAACGCTGCGTTTCCGTGGGACTTATTGACGCCATCCCGTCCTCTCGCCTAGCTTCCGCCTCCCCAACAGGAGATTATCCATGCGCCGCATCGCCCCCCTCGCCGCTATCGCCCTTCTCGCTGCCGTCGCCACTCCGATTGTCCTCGCGCAGGGCGGCTCCGCCCCCGGCGCGCCCGACAAGTCGCGCGTCACCGCCGGCACCTACGCCGCCGACGCCGGCCACACGATGGTCGTCTGGGAAGTCGATCATCTCGGCTTCAGCAAATATACCGGCATCTTCGGCGACGTGACCGGCACGCTCGTCATCGATCCCGCGAACCTCGCCGCCGCCAAGGTCGACGTGACGATCCCCGTGTCGAAGGTGACCACCGCCAGCGCCGGCCTGACCGACCACCTGCTTCGCGCCGGCAAGGACGGCGGCAAGGCCGACTTCTTCGGCGCCAATCCCGCCGACGCCAAATTCGTCTCGACCTCGGTCGTCCTCGACGACGACGGCGACGAGGCAAAGGTCACCGGCAACCTCACCCTCAACGGCGTGACCAAACCCGTCACCCTCGACGTCGACTTCCACGGCGCGGGCGTCGGCATGAACAAGAAGGAAACCGTCGGGTTCCAGGCCGAAACCACGATCAAGCGCAGCGACTTCGGCATCAACATGGGCATTCCCTATGTCAGCGATGCCGTCGAACTCGAAATCCACGCCGCGTTCGAAAAGCAGTAGGCACGTTTGAAAGAGCGCGCTCACGCGAATCTGTCACACGCACAGCGTATCAGGGGGCGGGACCAGCGAGGGGCCCGCCCCTTTTCGTACAGGAGCCGTGTGATGAGCGAACTGGTACGCGAAATTGTCGAAGTGAACGCCTCGATCGACGGCGACGAGGAAAACCCGCTGCTCGTCGTCGAGGTCGAGGGTCTTGCCCCCACCACCGGCTGGACCCACGTCCGGCTCGAACCGCATGTCACCATCACCCCGCCCGACGATGGCGTGCAGGATTTCGATCTCGTCGGCGACCGTCCGGCCGACGCCGCCGATGCCCTCACCGAAGTCGAGGCGGCATGGGAAGGCCCGCTCGAGGATTGGGTCATCGGCGTGCGTGTCCACGCCATAGACAATCTGGTCGAGGACGAGGTTTACGAACCGTGGGACGAGGACGACGACGAGAGCGAAGCCGCCTGACGCCCGCCGCCCCTCGATTTCCGCGACGATCCCCTGCACTGCGCCGGGCCGCGGGCTCGCTTGCGGCCCGGCGACATTTTCGGTTCATCGCAGAGCCAGCCGGCGCAGCGTAGCCTCCCGTCTTCAAGGGAGGATCACCATGCGCACCCTGCTTCTCGCTCTCGCCTTCGCGTCCACCCCTGCGCTGGCGCAAGCCAATCCGCAGATCGACTATCCCGGCTTCCAGGCGCTCACCGCCAGCGTCGCCCCCGAACGCGCCACGCGCCTCATCGCCTTCGACGCCTTCAAGGCCGAGGCCGCGAAGCCCGGCACCCTGCTCCTCGACGCGCGCTCGAAGGACGTCTTCCAGCGCGGCCATATCAAGGGCGCGGTCAACCTCCCGCTCACCGACTTCACCGCCGAAAGCCTCGCCGCGGTGATCGGCGCCCGCTCCGACCGCCCCATCCTCATCTATTGCAACAATAATTTCTCGAACCACCGCAGCCCCGTGCCGCTCAAATCGGCGCCGCTCGCGCTCAATATCCAGACCTTCATCAACCTCGTCGGCTATGGCTATCCGAACGTCCGCGAGCTCGCCGATGTCGTCGATTTCACCGATCCGAAGGTCGAGTGGGTCACGGGCTAGCGCCGAAGTCGCGTCCCCAAACTAACCTCGTCATCCCCGCGAAAGCGGGGACCCAGCGAGCTGCCGTCGCAACTGGGTTCCCGCTTTCGCGGGAATGACGAAGGAGTGATGACAACGCAATTTTCACACTCCCCCCTTGCCAAACGCGACATTTTGAACCAATAGCCTCCCCATGCGCGGCAACGCCCTTCTTCTTCTGCGACTTACACGCCCTTGGGCGTGACACTGGCTGCGCGCTAGTCGCGGCCACCCGCTCAAGGGTCCGATCGACAAGCACTCGCAACCACCAGAAGAAGTTTTCACACCATGACCATGCTCCGCGACCCGTCCGCGAAATATTCCGCCTTCCCGCAGGTTCCCCTGGCGAACCGCGAATGGCCCGGCCGCGTCACCACCAGCGCGCCGATCTGGCTCTCCACCGACATGCGCGACGGCAACCAGTCGCTGATCGACCCGATGGATGCCGAGAAAAAGGCGCGCTTCTTCGACCTGCTCGTCAAATGCGGGTTCAAGGAGATCGAGGTCGGCTTCCCCAGCGCCGGCGCGACCGAATTCGACTTCATCTCGGGCCTCGTGAAGAACGGCCGCATCCCCGACGACGTGACGCCGCAGGTGCTGACGCAAAGCCGCGCCGACCTCATCCGCACCAGCTTCGACAGCCTCGAAGGCGCGAAAACCGCGATCGTCCACGTCTATAACGCGGTCAGCCCCGCGTGGCGCAAGATCGTCTTCGGCATGGAGATGGACGAGATCAGGGGCATCGCGATCGAGGGCGCAAAGCAGCTCCGCGACAATGCCGCGCGCCTGCCCGGCACCGACTGGCGCTTCGAATACAGCCCCGAAACCTTCTCGACCGCCGAGCTCGATTTCAGCATCGCCTGCTGCGAGGCGGTGATGCAGATCCTGCAGCCGACGGCCGACAAGCCGATCATCCTCAACCTCCCCGCGACGGTCGAGGCGTCGACGGCGAACATCTACGCCGACCAGATCGAATATTTCTGCAAGAACCTCCCGAACCGCGACCGCGCGATCATCAGCCTGCACACCCACAACGACCGCGGCACCGGCGTCGCGGCGGCCGAGCTCGGCCTGCTCGCGGGCGCCGACCGCGTCGAGGGCTGCCTGTTCGGCAATGGCGAGCGCACCGGCAACACCTGCCTCGTCACCGTCGCGCTCAACATGTACACGCAGGGCGTCGACCCCGAACTCGACTTCTCGAACATCGACGAGGTCATCCAGACGGTCGAATATTGCAACAATCTGCCCGTCCACCCGCGCCACCCCTATGGCGGTGAGCTCGTCTACACCGCCTTCTCGGGCAGCCATCAGGACGCGATCAAGAAAGGCTTCGCCGCGCGCGAGCGCCAGAATGACGAGCGCTGGGAAGTCCCCTATCTGCCCATCGACCCCGCCGACCTCGGCCGCAGCTACGAAGCGGTGATCCGCGTCAACAGCCAGTCGGGCAAGGGCGGCGTCGCATGGGTGCTCGAACAGGACAAGGGCCTGAAACTGCCCAAGAAGATGCAGGCGAGCTTCAGCCATGTCGTGCAGGCGCTGGCCGACGAAACGAGCCGCGAACTCGGCGCCGAGGACATCTGGCACGCCTTCGAACGCCAGTATCTGACCACCGAAGCCAAACGCTTCCAGCTCGTCGACTGGTCGGAGACGCACTCGGGCGCCGACCGCATCTTCGCCGGCAAGCTCACCATCGACGGCACCCCCCGCAGCGTCAGCGGCCGCGGCAACGGCCTGATGTCGAGCGTCATCGCCGCGCTCAGCGAAAGCGGCGGCCCCGTGATGGACATCGTCGATTACAGCGAACACGCGATCGGCCAGGGCAGCAATGTGCAGGCCGCGGCCTATGTCGAATGCCGCACGGCCGACGGCAAGAGCCTGTTCGGCTGCGGGCTGGATACGGACGTGGCGACGGCGAGCGTGCGGGCGATCCTCAGCGCGGCGAATGGAGAGTAAGGCAAGAAGCAGAAAGGAAAACTAGCGAGCTCTCAACAACCCAAGTCAGGTCGGAACGTCGTTTCCATCGTCAACTTTCTCCGCTCCCCCCCTACTTGGGCGCGCATATTGCCATATCTTAGCCACGAAGTCGCGCGCCTCCTTTAATTCCTCGCTGCTTTCCAAGTTCATCTCTTCGAGAACCTTTTCAACAAAGGCAGGCCCATGAGATCCAATACTACGACAGAACCCCTCGATTTCTCCAACCGGGACTATCCATAGACCGATCTCAGCGCATTTTTCTGCAAGATGATCGAAGTGTCTAATGGCCTCCCCACCGGGCAGCGCACCCCGACCGCTCAGCTTTAATTAGCTCCACGGTGACACCGCCTTAAACACTCGCTTTATCGACCTCTCCTTTTCCAGCGGAAACTCCCCAGTTCCAGTCACCGCCTCTATCTCGGCGGCTATCATGGATGCCACTTGAGTTGCATTGAGAGGGGGACGCTGTGCCACGACTGCATCCACCACAGCTTTCCAATTGGGCCTAAATTCCTGCCAATCCCCCCCCAACTTTCCGATCAGATTGCGCAGAACCGATTCATCGCTAAGTATATCTATGTCGGCAATCACGGAAACGGGCACATCTAACGCGCCCAATGTATCAGCCAGTTTGGCCATTCGATGTTTACCAGCCGTGTGGACGAATAACACATCTGGCCGCCGATCACCGGAAATGGCCGGAAGATTCAGAACGCTCTGATAGAACATGCAGTCCGCGTCCGACTCGCAAATGACCACATGCTCGAAAAATATCCCATCAAACACTCTAGAGAACCGCGTAAGCGTGTCCTTGGCCATCAGGCGAGTTTGTTCTTTCCCGAGTTCCCTAACACGATTTACATCATGATCCCGCCTTAACCTAATAATCCTGACCTTGTCAGATCCGCCATCTATTAGACCATCCAAAATATCTGTACTATGCGTCGATATAAATAACTGTGACTTCACTCTCCGGCTTTCCGCTATATACTTTCCGAGCAACCTTGCTTGCGGCGGGTGCAAAAATGCTTCTGGCTCATCCAGAAATTGTATTGATTGAGTTCCAGAAGCAAGAATGTGGATTAGAACAGCGGCAAAGCTACGCATGCCGTCACCTTGATTATCCAGCATTACGTTGGTTCTTTGAAGGATCTCGACGAATTCTCTTGAAAGTTCGTCTTTTCCTTCTTTTGGCGTAGGTCTATTACCAACGTATAACGGATAACTGCTGCCACCCGCCCGAAAAGGGGTCAAATCCTCACCAAAAGCATGACGAAATTTTTCGCTAATGTCGGCCGACAGTTCCTCATCCATCAACAGCGTATGTATCGGATGCGTAGGCGGATTATGAAACAGCGCAATTCCGGGCGCTGCTCCAGAATCTATTATCCGAGATTCGGTAGTCAATCTCTTCGTAAAAAATGACGAGACGTGACTTCTGTCCGTGTCGTTTTCAAAATACGAAATTAGAGATTCACTAACGCTATACCCGATACCCCCGTATGAAATTTTCCCATTCCCACTCAAAGTTTTTTGCGCGTTTTTCTCCAAGAAAACTTTGAGATCATTAGCGCCTCCTACTCTCTTCATAGTTGCAGATGAAACAACTACCCCTTTTTGAGATCTCGAAGCCCAAATCTCAAGTTCCTTCAATGCCGCGCTCTTCCCTGCATTGTTCGGCCCAACGAAAACTACAATATCGTCTTCTTCAAGGGAGAGCGTTGTGCCGTCAGAAAACGTGATGGTGGAAAAAGATAGTGTTGGAAGCAACAGCGCCTCTTGCATTCCTTCGGCCCCATTCTCACTTGACCTATCGTCCATTCTTATGTCTCCCGACCCACGTGTCTTAGATATCTATTAGCAGGCTTACCTGACAGACAAAACGAACTTGTAACTCACAAAATTTTTCCTTTCCTACATTTCACCCATATGGTTCATTCTGACAGTTTCACCCAACCGAAAGGACGAATCGATGGACGACGCCACGCCCAACCCCGCCGACATCCCCGCCCCCGGCAGCTATCACTGGACACCCAAACTCCAGCGCGCGTTTCTGGAGAGCCTGGCGACCACCGGGTCGGTGAAGATCGCCAGCGCGTCGGTCGGCATGTCGCCGCGCGCGACTTATGACCTCAGGCACAAGCCGCAGGGCGCGGCGTTCAAGCTCGGCTGGGCGGCGGCGGTGCTGATCGCGCGCGGGCGGCTCGCCGACGAGTTGCTCGACCGCGCGATCTGGGGGCATGACGAGATGACCACCGTGATGCGCGAGGAGGACCGCAGCCTCTATAAACGCCGCCGCATCGAATCGCGCCTCGGCCTCGCGATGCTCGCGCGGCTCGACCGCATGGTCGAAACGCGGGCGCAGGCGGGCGAGGAGATGCTCGCGCAGATCATCGCCGGCGACTGGCCGGGCTTCCTGTCGCTTTTCGATGCCGCCGAAGCCGCCATGCCCGACGGCGCCGGGGCCGGGGCCGACACACCCGACGCCGAAGGCCGCGCCGACGGCCTCGCGGCCGCGCTCGCGCTCTGGCTCGCCGGCCGCGACAACCGCGCCAACCCGCTCGCCACCCTCTGGCGCGGCACCGGAATCGCGAATGAAGTTGCGCAGTTTTCAGCCGATTCCGGCCGCGAGCCCGAGCCCGAACCGACCCCCGAGGAAGAGGCCGCCGAAATGACCGTGTGGCACGACGAGGAACGCAATGAATGGCGCACCAACTTCCCGCCGCCCGACGACTATATCGGCATCGAAGACGGCCTGTTCGGCGACGAGGATTATGAACGCACCCTCGACGAAGCCGAGGAAGACGCCTGGGAAAGCGCCCGCCTCACCGCCGTCGCCCCGCTGCGCCGCGCCGGCGAAGCCGCCCGCCGGGTTTTCTTCGCGCTCCCCGCGCCGGCGAACGATCCGGCGCCCGAGAACAGGAAAGCCCGGAAAAGTGCGAGCGGATAGTCCCGGGGTGCACGCACCGGAGCGACGTCAGGCCGCAGCCACCCCCGCCTGCCCCGCGCCGCGCAGCCGTTCGGCATCGCGCGACGGCGGCAGGCCGAAGGCGCGGGCATATTCGCGGCTGAACTGCGACGCGCTCTCGTAACCCACGGAGTAAGCCGCGCGGCTCGCCTCGCTGCCGCCCGCGAGCAGCCGCCGCGCCGCGTGCAGGCGCAGCGTCTTCTGGAACTGCAGCGGGCTCATCGCGGTCGCCGCCTTGAAATGCCGATGGAAGGAAGCCGTGCTCATCCCCGCAATTTCCGCCAGCGTCGCGGTCGGCAGCATCTTGTCGAAATGCTCGTGCATCCACAGGATCGCGCGCCGCACCCGCGACAGCCGGCTATCCTCCTGCGCAATGGCGCACAGTTGATGCCCCAGCGGCCCCTGCAGCAGGCGATAGAGGATCTCGCGCTCGCGCATCGGCGCGAGCATCGCGATATCGCCCGGCCGGTCGAGCAGTCCGAGCAGTCCCGCCCATGCCTCGACCAGTTCGGGGGTGACCGACGCCACCGCAAAGCCGGCAAGCTCGCCGGGCGGCGCATGGCCGATGCTTGCCGGGTCCATGCTGGCGATGAGGTCGGCGAGCACGGCACGGTCGATGCGCAGCGCCGCGGCGACATAGGGCTTGTCGGGGGTCGCCTCGACCACCCGGCCGACCGCGGGCAGGTCGAGCGAGGCGACGAAATAGCTCGATGCGTCGTATCGCAGCACCCGGTCGCCGATCACGACCTGCTTCGTTCCCTGCAGGATCAGGCAGGTGACGGGCTCGTAAACGGTCGCGACCCCGCTCGTCGGCGCGCATTGCGTCGCGACGACGAGGCGCGGCACCGGCGACTCATAATAGGGAGAAAGTGCGTGGGGCAGCACCTGAGCGCATATCGAGTCGAGCCTGTCCTGCATCGCCCCCACATCGGTCTTCGCATGCGTGCGCGCAAGACGCGCTCCGGCGATCCATTTCGCTTTGAGAGGAACAGGCAAGCGGATGCCATGATCGGGCAGCGAGGTGGCGGGCGCACCGCCTATCTTGGCCGGGTCAGGGCACTCCCCTCCGCCCTGCCCCAACCAAGGAGTTTTCCATGACCCAGTTCAACGCGAAATCGACCACCGACGACGTCCTCGCCGGGGTCGACCTGTCGGGCCAGCGCTTCCTCGTCACCGGCGTCTCCGCCGGGCTCGGCGTCGAGACCGCCCGCGCCCTCGTCGCCCACGGCGCCGATGTCGTCGGTGCAGCGCGCGACCTGACGAAGGCCGAGGGCGCGACCGGTGCGGTCCGCGACGCCGCCAAAGCCGGCGGCGGCAGCTTCGAACTGATCCAGCTCGACCTCGCCTCGCTCGCCAGCGTCCGCGCCGCCGCCGATGCGCTCAATGCCGACGGCCGCAAGTTCGACGTCGTCATCAACAACGCCGGCGTGATGGCCGCGCCCTTCGGCAAGACCGCCGACGGGTTCGAAACGCAGTTCGGTACCAATCACCTCGGCCACTTCACCTTCGCCAACCGTATCGCCTCGCTGATCAGGGACGGCGGCCGCCTCGTCAGCCTCGCCTCGTCGGGGCACCGCTTCTCCGACGTGAACCTCGATGATCCGAACTTCGACAAGGGCGATTATGAGCCCTGGGCCGCTTATGGCCGTTCGAAGACCGCGAACATCCTCTTCGCCGTCGAGTTCGACCGCCGCCACAAGGACCGCGGCGTGCGCGCGACGGCGCTCCACCCGGGCGGCATCCACACCGAACTCGGCCGTCACCTCGACGAGGGTGCGATCGAGGCGCTCGTCGCGCAGATCAACGAATCGGCGAAGGCCGCGGGCGGCGAGGTGTTCGAGTTCAAGTCGATCCCGCAGGGTGCGGCGACCTCGGTCTGGGCCGCGGCGGTCGCCGATCCGGCCGAGGTCGGCGGGCGCTATCTCGAGGATTGCCATGTCGCCGAACTCGCCGACGACGAAGGCCTGCGCGCCGGGGTGCGCGCCTATGCGATCGACCCCGACAACGCCAGGGCGCTGTGGGCGAAAAGCGAGGAGATGGTCGGCGAGCGGTTCTGACGCCCCGGTGACGACAAGGGGCGGGCGGTCCTGTGACCGCTCGCCCCGCGTCCTAGTCGACGACCCAATAGTCGGCCGCCCCGCCCGGTTCGAACCCGCGGCGGCAGATCATTTCGCCTTCGCTCGTCAGCTCGGCCCACGCCCCGATCGGCTCGCGCTCCATCATCGCCAGCGCCGCCGCGACATCCTCGGCCTCGAACGCGACGCGTTTTTCCATCCCGAACCACGCGTCCTGATATCGCAGGACATAGGTGGTCAGGACGGGCCCGTCGGCAGGGGTGTCGACCGGGATTTCTGGACGCGGCAGACAGTCGCATTCGCCGTCGCTGGAGCCGCGGGGATATTGCCGGGGGAACTTCATGGGGGGAGAGCCTTCGGTGGGGGAAACGAAGGGGGCGATCCCGACGGCTGGTCCAGCCGTGACCGCCGCCGGGGGCGAAATATTGGTCGGCGATGCGTCTCCTGCGCCAAACGGGCATGCGGACAGCGCCACGAACGACGGCGCGGAACGTCCGAAAAATATGCTATATCATTGCCATACGCCCCGGTATCGCCCCCTGCCCCGTTCGACCGGCCGTCCTTTCGAATCGACAAACGACTTGACGTTCACAGCACCCGATCGTCACGGATACACATATAAAGAATTCTTTATATGTGCCTTGACAGTCTGCGCCGCGACGCTATGTTTCAACCTGTCGAGGTTCTCCGCGCCCGTTGCACGGCACGGAGCTAAGACGGGAAGCCGGTTCAAGGCCGGCGCTGCCCCCGCAACTGTAAGCGGTGAGCGGCGGTCGATACGTGTCACTGGTCCGGCAAGGGACCGGGAAGGCCAGACCGCCGCGTCGATCCGCGAGCCAGGAGACCTGCCTCGTCAGATACGTCCTCCGGCGGGGTGTCCGGTCAGGCCGCATGCATGGCTGCGCCCGACCCTTGCCTTGCGGGTGCGGAGTCCCGTGCGTACGCGTCTGCCCGGCCCTTGCCTCCTTGCAAGGTGTTTGAACATGACTGTCAGCGTCGCCACCCTCGGCTTCCCCCGCATCGGCCTCCGCCGCGAGCTCAAATTCGCGCTCGAAAGCTATTGGGCCGGCAAATCGAGCCTCGCCGAACTGCAGACGGCGGCGTCGGGCCTCCGCGTCGCCAACTGGGCGCGGCAAAAGGCTCTCGGCGCCGACATCCTGCCCTCGAACGACTTCTCGCTCTACGACCATGTCCTCGACACCAGCGCGCTGATCGGTGCTATCCCAGCCCGCTATGACTGGAGCGGCGAAACGGTCGACCCCGACCTCTATTTCGCCATGGCCCGCGGCGCCCAAAGTGATCCGGCGCGGCCGTCGGCCTGCGGGCACGGCCACGACACCACCGCGCAGGAAATGACCAAATGGTTCGACACCAACTATCATTTCATGGTCCCCGAACTCAGCGCCGGCCAGACATTCAAAATCGCTTCGACCAAAATCTTCGACGAATTTGAAGAGGCCAAGGCCCTCGGCTACAGTACCCGCCCCGTCCTCCTCGGCCCGGTCAGCTACCTGATGCTCGCCAAGGGCAAGGCGGTCGAGCCGCTGGCATTGCTGCCCCAGCTCCTCGACACCTACGCCGAAATCCTCGCCCGCCTCGCGAAAGCCGGCGCCGAGTGGGTCCAGATCGACGAGCCCTGCCTTGTCCTCGACCTCAGCGCCGGGCAACGCACCGCCTTCGAGCGCGCCTACGCCCGCCTCGCCACCCGCGGACCGAAGCTGATGCTCACCACCTACTTTGGCGGCCTCGGCGACAATCTGGGTCTCGTCGCCGACCTCCCCGTCCACGGCCTCCACCTCGACCTCGTCCGTGCACCCGAGCAGCTCGAGCCGGCGCTCGCCAAGCTCCAGCCGCACGTTCTCCTCTCGCTCGGCGTGATCGACGGCCGCAACATCTGGCGCGCCAACCTCCCCGATCTCTATTGGCGCCTCAAGGAGCATGCCGCGAAGCGCGATCTCGTCCTCGCCCCCAGCTGCTCGCTCCTCCACACCCCCGTCGACCTCGCGCTCGAAACCTCGCTCGACGCCGAAATCGCACAATGGCTGAGTTTCGCGGTGCAGAAGATCGAGGAACTCGCCGCGCTCGCCAAGGCGCTCAACGAAGGCGAGGACGCCAGCTTCGCCGCTTTCTCGGCGTCGCGCATCGCCGCGGTCGCACGCCAGACCTCGCCGAAAATCCACAACCCGGCAGTCGCTTCCCGCCTCGCCGCGCTCGACGAAAGCGCGACCAACCGCACCTCGCCCTTCGCCCTGCGCCGCGAAGCGCAACAGCAACGCCTCGCCCTGCCCGCCTACCCTACCACCACCATCGGCAGCTTCCCGCAGACCCCCGAGGTCCGCAAGGCGCGCGCCGCGCATATCAAGGGCGAGATCGACGATGCCGCCTATGACCAATATCTGCGCGTCGAAACGCGCGCCGCGATCAAATGGCAGGAGGAGATCGGCCTCGACGTCCTCGTCCATGGCGAGTTCGAGCGTAACGACATGGTGCAATATTTCGGTGAACAGCTCGCCGGTTTCGCCTTCACCCGCGCCGGATGGGTGCAAAGCTATGGTTCGCGCTGCGTCCGCCCGCCGATCCTCTATGGCGATGTATCGCGCCCCGCACCGATGACGGTCGACTGGTGGCGTTACGCACAGGAACAGACCGGTCGCCCGATGAAAGGCATGCTCACCGGCCCGGTCACCATCCTCAACTGGTCCTTCGTCCGCGACGACCAGCCGCGCGAGACGAGCAGCCGCCAGATCGCGCTCGCGATCCGCGACGAGGTACAGGACCTCGAAGCGGCTGGCGCCGCGATCATCCAGATCGACGAGGCGGCCTTGCGCGAAGGTCTCCCCCTCCGCCGCTCCGAGTGGCAGCATTATCTGGGCTGGGCGGTCGAAAGCTTCCGCATCACCGCATCGGGCGTGCGCGATGACACGCAGATCCACACCCATATGTGCTATTCGGAATTCAACGACATCATCCGCGCGATCGGCGCGATGGACGCCGACGTCATCTCGATCGAGACCGCGCGGTCGCAGATGGAGTTGCTCGACGCCTTCGCCACCTACGCCTATCCGAACGAGGTCGGCCCCGGCGTCTACGACATTCACAGCCCCCGCATCCCCGCGGAGCGCGAGATGACCGACCTCCTCACCCTCGCCGGCAAGCATCTGCCGCAGCAGCAGATCTGGGTGAACCCCGACTGCGGGCTCAAGACGCGCAAATGGGACGAGGTGCGCCCCGCGCTGACCGCAATGGTCGCCGCCGCGCAGGCGATGCGCATCCGGGGGGCCTATAATGCAAGCTGAGCCCATAATGCCGACCGGCCAGCCCGCCGTCCGCGTCACCGCAATGCCCGCCAACGCCAATGTCTATGGCGATATTTTCGGCGGCTGGCTGATGGCGCAGATGGACCTCGCGGCGTCGTCCGTCGCCTCGCGCCATGCGCGCGGCCGCGCGGTGACGATTTCGGTGGAAGGCATGACCTTCCACCGCCCCGTCTTCGTCGGCGACGAGGTGTCCGTGTTCGGGCGCCTCGTCAAGGTCGGCCGCACCTCGATGCACGTCGAAGTCGAAGCCTGGGCCCGCGACCGTCACGCCGACGAAGACAACAAAGTGACGCAGGCGGTGTTCATCTTCGTGGCGGTGGGGCCGGACAGGCGGCCCCGCGCGGTGAGATCGCTGGAAGCCTGACCCTCAAGACGGGGTTAGGCTTCGCCTCGCTCGGCCCGCCGCCGCCGCCGCAGGATCAACCCGCCGACACCCAGACCGAACAGGCCAACCATCCCCGGCTCGGGGACCGGCACCGCGCCGCCCCCCGACGAGCTGTCGCCCCCGCTCGAGCTGCCGCCCGATGGCGGGGTCGCATAGCCGCCCTTGAAAGTGCCGATGTGCATCTCGCCATTTTGCTTGAGGTTGCCGAACACCGCCGATCCCTGGATATAATTACGCGTTTCGGCGTCGGCGAGCGGCGCCAGCACCGATCCGCCCCATGCGGTGGCCAGCTTCAGATCCTCGGCGTCGGGGAAGTTCCAGATCACCCGTTCGCCAAGATTGTTCGTGCCGCCGAGGAAATTGTCGTTGAGGTTGACCGACCGGCCGCTGACGTTGACGATCGCGGTATCGGCGCCGTTCAGGTTGAACTGGATCTCGCCGATCTTGTCGAGGTCGGCGGCCGTGATGTTGAACACCGCAAGCCCCTGCGCATTGGGCTGCGCATTGAAGGTGCCGCGGTTGCCCTGCACGCTGAGCTGGCTGTTTGCGGTCAGCGTACCCATGTCGAACGACAGGCTGCCCATACTGCTTTTCAGCTCGGTCTGTTGCTGCCGCAGCCCCAGCCCGAAAGCGGGGTCGGTCGCGTCGAGGTTGGAAATCACCGTGTTCTGGTTGACGTTGGTATTGCGGATCATCCCACCGACCTTGACCGTCTGGTTCGGGCCATTGAGGTTGAAACCACTCGTCACGTTGCCCCCGACGACCGCGCCCGACCCGTTGTTCAGATTCTTGTGGTTGCCGTTGACATTGCCGACGACGGTCAACCCCGGCTGGCCGTTCGGCGAGGTCGTCGCGCGAATGCCATAATTCGATGAATTGCCGTTGAGATTGCCGCCGACAAAGGTCCGCCCCTCGACTTCCGAAGACGATTCAAGGTTGCCGAGTACGACAAGGTTCCATTCGCGCAGCGCATCGATACCGGTGATCGTCCTGGTTTGCGCGGCGAGCGGAAGCGTGAGCGTGGTCGCGACAATCGCGACGGGGAACAGGATGCGGGTCGGGAAAGTCACGATATTATAATCCGTATTCAAAAGGAAATCGCGGGCGCCCATAGGGCGTTCGTCGCACGGCTTACACCGAAGTGCGACAGGCCGTTGTCCCGTTCTGAAACAGCGCTTTCAAAGCGTCGCGAAGCCGTGGCAAAATCGCGACAGGTGCCCGACATCGTTTCGCTTCAGGCAATCGACAGAAAAGCAGTCACCGTCAGCCGCCCTTCGCCGGGGTCCGCGGATAGCGGATTATCGGCCGCGATCGCACCACTGTGCAGGTTCCAGCTGGGGTAGAGCAATGCCCGATTGTAGCGCGCCGGTTCGCTGCGGACGCATTCGAACAACGGTGTATCGCCCAACACATATTCGGATGGCGGCACACCGCTGTGGCGCATCTCGATGTCGAGGTGCCGAAAAAACAGATCGCGCCGCGTCTCGTCCACCGTTTCGAATCCCGTCGAACGGTGACGAAAAAAGGCGGTGCCATCGCCACCCGCGGGCGACAGATAATGGACGAGTGCGATACGATCGGCGGTAAAGGCGTCGATGTGCGGCAAGCGCTGCGGGATGCTCAGCATCGCCGCCGGGGTCGACACGATCGAAAAGCTCGCATCGACGACAAGTACCGGTCCTGTGCGCCCGAAGGCTTCGGCCACGGCGGCGGTGATGATGGGGAGTTGCTTCGCCAGATAGTCGTCGGGCAGTTCGGCACGCACGCCGGGAAAATGGTTGAGTGCCGGGGCGAAGTCGGCGGCTGCCGCAAAATTTCGCAAGCCGCCGGGATCGGCCGCGAAATCGTCGAGGATGACAAGCGGCTGCGCCTCGGCGCCGATGCTCTCGACCGCGACCGTCGTCATTCGACGCAAGCCGCCGCGCGGTCCAGCAGGAAGTCGCGTTCGCGTTCGTTGTTCGAAAGGGCGGCGGCCGCCTCGAACTGCATTCTGGCTTCGTCCTTCCGCCCGACACGGAGCAGGAAGTCGCCGCGCGCGGCCGGCAGCGGCGCATAATTCCGCAACGCCGCGGCATCGGCGATTTCATCGACCAGACGCAGCCCGGCTTCGGGACCGAAGGCCATGCTGTGCGCCACTGCACGATTCAGCTCGACCACGGGCGACGGCATGACCTCTCCCAACCGGTCATAAAGCCCGGCAATGCGTGTCCAGTCGGTGTCCTCGGCCGATCGCGCCCGGGCATGACACGCCGCCAGCCCCGCCTGCAAAGCATAGGGTCCGTCAGCCCCGCCCAACGCCTCGGCACGCGCCAGCGCATTCAGGCCGCGGCGAATGAGCAATTGGTCCCACCGCGCCCGGTTCTGTCGGGTCAACGGCACAAAGCGGCCATCGGGTCCAGCCCGGGCCGTCAGCCGCGACGCCTGAATCTCCATCAGCGCGAGCAACCCCAGCACCTCGGGTTGTTCGGGCATCAGCCCCGCGAGGATACGCCCCAGCCGCTGGGCCTCGGCACAGAGCGGCGGACGGACGAGTGAAGGCCCGGCGGTTGCGGCATAGCCTTCGTTGAAAATCAGATAGACGACCTCGAGCACCGATCCGAGCCGCGCCGACAATTCCGCCCCGCGCGGCACTTCGAATGCCGCGCCCGCCTTGGCGATCGCCTTCTTCGCCCGTGTGATGCGCGCCGCGATCGCAGCCTCGTTCGACAGAAACGCCCGTGCTATTTCCTCGACCGTAAGCCCTCCGACAAGCCGCAACGTCAACGCTGCGCGGGCCTCGGGCGAGATCACCGGATGGCAGGCGGCAAAAATCAACCCGAGCAGTTCGTCGCCCAACGGGTCATCGAGTGCCGCCTCGATGGCTTCGGCGCTCATATCGCGCTCCTCATCCAGTTCGCGGGCTATTTCGACATGCTTCCGCTCCCGCATCGCGTGGTGCCGGGCGCCATCGATCAGCCGTCGCTTCGCCGCGGCGGTCAGCCAGGCGCCAGGCCTGTCGGGCACTCCCGTCTTCGGCCATTCGGTCAACGCGATCAGTAACGCTTCCTGCGCCAGCTCCTCGGCCCGGTCGACGTCGCGAGTCAGGCGGGCGAGCGCGGCAATCAACCGCGCCCGTTCGATCCGGTAAACCGCTTCGATTGCACGGTGGGTTTCGTCCATCGCCATGCCCGCCTTTTCGGACAACGCTGCCGGGGAGGCAAGCATGGCGACCGACATCGACTATTCGCCGCCGAGCTGGTCGCGGAGGCGCTGCTCGCGTTCGGCGATCTCGGGCGTCACTGCGTCGCCGAAGTCCGCCATTTCATAGAAGGGACGGATTTCGAGTTCGCTAGGCCCCGGCATCGGGTTCGGACAGCGCTTCGCCCAGGCGACCGCTTCGTCCATGTCCTTGACCTCCCAAACCCAGTACCCCGCGACGAGTTCGCGCGTCTCGGCGAAGGGCCCGTCGATCACCGACCGGCTCGCGCCGTCGAACGCGATCCGCTTGCCGAACGACGAAGGCTTCAGTCCATCGCCGTCGACCATCACGCCGGCGTTGACCAGCTCCTCGTTGAACTTGCCCATCGCCTCGAACATTTCGGTCATGTCTTCGGTCGGCGGCAGGCCCTTTTCGCTGTCTTCAGTGGCTTTCACAAAGACCATTACACGCATCGTCCATCTCCTTTTCGTCGGGCCAACAGCGGCTCCTGCCAACACGACGAGCGAGCCGCCGCCAAATCGACAAAAGCGCGAAAAAAATTTCAGGCAACCTCGGCCAGCGACTGCGGCGTCGAAAAACGCTGGCGATACTCGTGCGGCGACAGGCCGATCAGGCGGTGGAACAATTTGCGAAATGCCGCCGCATCTTCATACCCTACGCTCCACGCAATCTGGTCGACCGTGCGTTTGGTGAACTCGAGCAACTCGCGGGCCTTGCCGACGCGCAGATGCTGGACATATTCGACCGGAGTCATTCCGGTGGCCGCCTTGAAACGGCGCTGGAAGGTGCGCTCTTCCATCCCCGCTTCGCGCGCCATCTCGACCAACGCAACCGGCCCCGGCCCGCGCGCCTGCAGCCAATGCTGAACCTTCAGGATCGCCTCGTCGCCGTGTGTCAGTCTGGGCGCAAAGCTCGCGTAATTCTTCTGCTCGCGCCCCGACGGGTCGATCAGCAGGAAGCGCGCGGTCTCCATCATCACCGTCGGGCCCAACAACCGTTCGACAATGCGCAGGCCCAGGTCCGTCCACGCCATCAACCCGCCCGCGGTGACGATATCGCCATCATCGACCACCATCCGGTCGGCCTCCATCCGCACATCGGGAAAGCGGCTCCGGAACTCCTCGGCGAAGAACCAGTGCGTCGTTGCCGGCCGCCCCGCGAGCAGTCCGGTCGCCGCCAGTGCAAAAGCCCCGCCACAATTCGACGCCAGCACCGCGCCCTGTGCATGCCGGTCGAGCAGCCAGCGCGCATAGGGTTCGACCTCGCCCGGTTCGAGCAACTTGTGCAGGCTGCCCGGTGCAATCAGTACCGCCGGCGCGTTCGCGGCCGGTTCATCGGGATGGCTGTCGAACCAGCGCTCGAAGCCGCCGCCCTCCATAAGCCGCCAGTGGCTGGCGCGGATCGGTCCGCGGCCATGGTCGACGGCGAAGCGCCCGGCGACGTCGAACAGGTCCGTGATGCCGTGCACCATCCCCATCTGGCAATCGGGATAGGTCATCATCCCGACCTCGATCAGCGGCACATTCTCCGCATCGGGCACCGTCAGTTTGGGCATCTCGGCTCCTTTGTCGGAATCGGCCCGGATAATGTCGCGTCCGCCAATCCCGATCAAGCACGCATCGCCGTATCTGTTGTTTCACCGGGACGGACACGCCGCCCTTCTCGAAACGAAAGGAACCATATCATGGCCACGATCACCACCAAGGATGGCACGAACATCTTCTTCAAGGACTGGGGCCCGAAGGACGGGCAGCCGATCGTCTTCTCGCACGGCTGGCCGCTGTCGGCCGACGCCTGGGACGCGCAGATGGTCTTCTTCGCCAATCAGGGCTTCCGCACCATCGCCCACGACCGCCGCAGCCATGGCCGTTCGGATCAGGTCTGGGACAATAACAATATGGACCAGTACGCCGACGACCTCGCCGAGCTGATCGAGCAGCTCGATCTCAAGGACGTCATCCTCGTCGGCCACTCGACCGGGGGCGGCGAAGTCACCCGCTATATCGGCCGCCATGGCACGAGCCGCGTCGCCAAGGTCGCGCTGATCGGTGCGGTTCCCCCGCTGATGCTCAAGACCGAAGCCAACCCCGACGGCCTGCCGCTCGACGTCTTCGACGGCATCCGCAAGGGTACGTTCGACAACCGCCCGCAATTCTTCAAGGATCTGACGCTGCCCTTCTACGGCTATAACCGCGACGGCGCGGTGGTGTCTGAAGCCGTGCGCGACGAATTCGTGCGGCAGGGCATGAACGGCGGCCTCAAGGGCCTGCTCGACAGCATCCGCGCCTTCTCCGAAAGCGACTTCAACGAAGATCTCAGGAAATTCGACAAGCCCACCCTCGTCCTCCACGGCGACGACGACCAGATCGTGCCGATCGGCGCCGCGGCGCTCTCGACCGTCAAGATCGTCAGCCAAGCGGTGCTCAAGGTCTATGAAGGCGGTGCCCATGGCCTCACCGTCACCGAGCAGGACCGGTTCAACGCCGACCTTCTCGATTTCATCAACAGCTGAACGCTATGCGGGCGGCGGCTCTGCCGTCGCCCCGCTCCAACAGGGAGACAGACAATGATCCTCGGCCTCACCATTCCGCAGTTCACCGCACTCCATGTCGCGATCAGCCTGATCGGCATCGGTGCGGGCCTCATCGCCCTCCCCGCCTTCGCGCGCGGGCGCCTCCTCCGCCGCACCACCGACATCTTCCTCTGGGCGACGCTACTCACCAGCCTCACCGGCTTTCTCTTCCCGATCGTCGCCTTCACCCCGGCGCTCGGCACTGGAATCCTCTCGACGCTGATCCTCATCTTCGCGTTCGCCGCCTATTACGGCCGCAAGCTCGCCGGCCGCGCCGCCACCGTCTATGCGGTCAGCGCCACCGCCGCACTCTACCTCAACCTCTTCGTACTGGTCGTGCAGTCGTTCCTGAAGGTGCCCGCGCTCAATGCACTCGCCCCCAACGGTACCGAACTCCCGTTCGCCGCAGCGCAGGGCGCACTTCTCCTCGTCGCGATCCTTTTCGGATATGCCGCGCTCAAGGCCAGCCGCCGCCCGATCGCGACCTGACCAATTCCGAAGCGGCGCAAGGGCGGCCATACGGCCGCCCTTGTCGCGTCAGGACCACAGCGCGTTGAGCGCGATGACGATTGCCACCTCGGTGAAATTCCCCATCCCGTGCGCGACCATCGGTGCGAGCAGACTACGCGACCGTTCCATCAACCAGACATAGGTGAGCCCCCACATGAAGGCGTAAATCTGCTGCGCCATTGCCTGGTAGAAGGGATCGACGGTAAAGGATCGCCAGTGCGCCACCCCGAACATCAGCGCGACGATATACGCCGCCACGGGCAGATCGAGCGACCCGATCCGCAGCCGGCCAGGCACCAGCACGACGAGCATCCCGACAAGCAGGCCGCGGAAGATCGTTTCTTCGGCCAGCCCCGTGGTGATCATGCCGAGCAGGTAGCCCGCCGAATCGAGCGGATATTTCGAATAGCTCATGTCGGGCGCGGTTTGTGCGGCCAGCGCGGGCCAATAATCGGCGACGAGCATCGCCAGTCCCATTCCGATTCCGATCAGCGCCGCCAGTCCGGCATAGCTACGTCCCGGCGGCCAGCGCAGGTGATCGTCAGCGACGGGGAGCAGCCGCCGCATGATCAGGATGGCGATCAGACCGAGCAATGCCTGGAACGCGATCGCGAAGAGCAGGAACACCGAGACATGGTCGGTCCAGAGCGTTTCGCCGGCACGATAAAGGGCCCGCGCCGGCATGCGCCCGAGATCGAGCAGCCCTTCCATGAGCAGCGCGGCGAACAGGATCGGCCACAAGCGAAAGCGGAAACCGGAAAGCGCCATAAAGGGACGCGATGAGGCGGGAGAGAGATTGGTCATGCCGGCTGCCTAACCCGGTGCGGCGCGGCATTTCTTGAACAAATGTGATGGCTGCTTTCGACCGGAGCGGTCATTGTACGCCCCCAAGCCGACCTCCGCTTACCCCGCTACCCGCCAGCGTTTCGGTGACATCCCGGTCAGCCGCTTCACCGCGCGCGTCATATGCGCCTGATCCGCGTACCCCGCCTCGACCGCGATTCCGGCAAGGCTATCGTCGCCCGCGACGATCATCCGCCACGCCCGTTTCGCTTGACAGTCGGCGCGATAAGCGGCGGGCGGAACGCCATAGAGTTTTTCGAAACTGCGCGAGACATGCTCGCGCGACCGGCCGCTCGCCGCCGCCCACGCACCGATACGGGGCGGCACCGACGTCCGCAGCGCTGCCGACAACCGGTCGGGCAGGTCATCTTCTTCGGCCATCTGTCCGGGTGCCAGCCCGTCCAGCAGCGCCATAACCGCCTCGACCGGATCGCGTTCGGCCAGCCGGACGATATGGTCAGGGTCGACGACGCGCGCGCGGGCCGGCCAGTCGCGCCCGTCGAACGGCAGCGGAAGGTCGAGCACGACCGTCCGCTTCGCCGAAATCCGGTCGCGATGCGCCGAAAACGGCCCGTGGAACAGCACCTGACCCGCCCCCGCCGCCATCCTCCCTGCATCGCCGGCTTCCTCGTAGGCACCGGTCAGCACCACCGTCGCATAGGGTTCGCGATGGCGGTGCCGCGCGATGTCGGCCGCGGCGGGCAACAGGCTGGGCCGGAGCAATTGCATGGCTCGACCCTGTCGTGCCCGGGCACCGGGCGCAACCGCCGCCGGACCAACCCCCGTCACCGGTCGATGGACAGCGGGCAGGCGCACCGATTAGGATCGCGCAAGGAGTTTGAGGAGCGACAGCCATGACAACACCCCCTTTTGCCCTTCGCGCAATCGATCATGTGGTCCTTCGGGTCGTCGATCTCGATCGGATGGTCGCCTTCTACCGGAACGTTCTCGGTTGCACCGACGAACGCACGCAATCCGAAATCGGCCTCTATCAACTGCGCGCAGGCAGCTCACTGATCGATCTCGTCACCATCGACGGCAAGCTCGGCGCGATGGGCGGCGCGGCGCCGGGTCCGGAAGGCCGCAACGTCGACCATTTCGCGATCGCCATCGCCCCGTTCGACGAGCCGGCGATCCGCGCCCACCTCGTCCGTCACGATGTCGCGGTCGAGCAGGCAGGTCCGCGATACGGGGCCGAAGGCGAAGGCCCGTCGATCTACATCAGCGACCCCGAAGGCAATATCGTCGAACTCAAGGGCCCCGCGTTCGACTGAACGTCTTGCGCAGCCTTCCGTTTACGTTAAGGTCAGTTGCAAACCGCAACCGGAGAGACTGATTCATGGCCCTGCCCCCGATTTTCGACCGCCTGCGCCTGCCCGTCATCGGATCGCCATTGTTCATCGTATCGGGACCCGAACTGGTCATCGCGCAATGCAAGGCGGGCGTTGTCGGCAGTTTCCCCGCGCTCAATGCCCGCCCGCAATCGCTGCTCGACGAATGGCTGCACCAGATCACCGAGGAACTCGCCGCGTGGGACCGCGACAATCCCGACCGGCTGTCGGCGCCTTACGCGGTCAACCAGATCGTCCATAAATCGAACGACCGGCTCGAACAGGATATCGCGACCTGCGCCAAGTGGAAGGTGCCGATCACGATCACTTCGCTGGGCGCGCGCGAGGAACTCAATCAGGCGGTGCACGGCTGGGGCGGCATCACGCTTCACGACGTCATCGACGACCGCTTCGCGCGCAAGGCGGTCGAAAAGGGCGCCGACGGCCTGATCCCCGTCGCCGCCGGCGCGGGCGGCCATGCCGGGCGGCAGTCGCCTTTCGCGCTGGTGCAGGAAATCCGCGAATGGTTCGACGGCCCCGTTGCGCTGTCGGGCGCGATCGGCCACGGCCGCTCGGTTCTCGCCGCGCAGGCGTGCGGCGCCGACCTCGCCTATATCGGCAGCGCCTTCATCGCCACGGCCGAAGCCAATGCCGAGGACGGCTACAAGAATGGCATCGTGGAGGGCCGCGCCGCCGACATCGTCTATTCCAACCTCTTTACCGGCGTGCATGGCAATTATCTGCGCCAGTCGATCGTCTCTGCGGGCATGGACCCCGACAATCTGCCCGAGGGTGACCTCAAGACGATGAACTTCGGCTCGGGCGGCAACACCAAGGTCAAGGCTTGGAAGGATATCTGGGGATCGGGTCAGGGCATCGGCCCCGTCTCCGCCGTGCGGCCGGTTGCCGAATTTGTCGCCGAACTCGAAGCGCAATATCTCGCCGCGCGCCGCGAGCTCGAAGCGAAGGTCAGGCTGTAGCACCCCCGAACAACCGGTCGATCGCCTCGTCGAGATAGGGGCGATCGACGAACAGCCGCATCGGATCGCGCCGGTTCAGCCAGAAACCCGCGCCGTGCCGGTCGGTGAGTGCGCGCCGTGTCGTATCCTGCAGAAGGCGCAGGCGCATCACGGCGACGCGTCGTGCCGCTCGCAGGTCGGCGGGCGCCTGCGATGCGAAATGCGCGCGGATCCGTTCGACCCGCGCGGCGACGACATCGCTATACCCTTGATGGGGTCCGCGGTGCAGCGCATGGCCCGACCGGAGCGCAACGGGTTCGCAGGCAGGCAGCATCAACCCGTTTCGCCCGAAATGGTGAAGTCCGAAGCCCTCGTCGCGCACCTGTTCGAACATCGCCGCCATCTGCGGACGCCGCATCAGCGCGACAGGGATGAGGTGATGGCGCTGGAATCCGGCTAGCGGCGGCGGTGCTCCGTGCCAGCCGCGCCCCGGCATCAACCGTCGCGACCGAATTCGACGACCACCGTCGACCTTTGACCGGTGCTGCGCATCGGGGGCATCAAATCGATCCACTCGCCCGCCTCGAGCCCGCGCATCGTGCGCGCGTGGTCGACCGGGCCATTGAGCATCATGTCGAGCGCGAGCCGCGACAATCGCCGGACCATTTCGGCAACCGTCCAACCGCCGGGGATCCGTGCCTCCAGCTCCTGCCCGGCGAAGATCGCCAGCCCACGCGTCCCCATGCTCGCGCCGCCCTTGGCCTCGCGACGCCGAAACGCGACCAGGTGGAGCACCGGCGGCATTCCGCTTGCCAGCATTTCGGCGATCGATGCACGAAATTGCGGCGCGTCGGACCACAGCCGCGCGGGCGACCAGAAAATATGGCTGGCATCGAACAGGTCGATCAACAGCACCAGCATCTTGAAAAATTCGCGCATCCGTGTCGGTCGTTCGGTCGATGACGAAGGCGCCGCGTCGCCTTCGGGGTCGCGCTCGGGAATGAAGACCCAACACGCCCCGCTATCGCGCCATCGCGGCGGCAGGCTGGCCGCGAGCAGGCTGGTCGACGGATCTTCGGGATCGGCAAGATCCAGCGCTGCGCCGGCCGCCGGACCGGCGAGCACCGACACGCCGCCGAAAGTCAGGCGAAAACGCGGTGCGGCGATATGCGCGGCGACGTCGGCGCCATTCCCGTCGAGCCGCACGGGCTTCAGCCCCATGCGGCGTAGCGAGGTTTCGACCGCTTCGTCGAGCCCATCCTGCATCGCTGCCCCGACAATCAGGGCAAAGGGCTCCGGCGGAACGGGCAGGATCAGAGCGTCGCTATTGCCGACATCCATGGTGCTGGTCGACCTTCGAGGGTTCACCCTTGCATTGCAAGACTGGCCACAATGTTCAAACGCTTATTCGGACATGTCGAGAAGTTAACGTGCAGCCGGCGTCAGATCGCGACCTGGCTTCCCAGTTCGACGACGCGATTGGTCGGCAGGCGGAAATATTCCATGGCGCTTTCGGAATTGCGCAGCATCCACGCGAACAGCTTTTCGCGCCAGATCGGCATGCCCGGCTTGCTCGCCGCGATCAGCGTCTGGCGTGACAGGAAAAAGCTGGTTTCGAGCATCTTGAACTCGCCGCCGCAGCTCGTGACGCGTTTGAGCGCATCGGGCACGTCGACGGGCTGCATGAAGCCATAGTTCAGGATCAGCCGGTGGAACCCCTGCCCCAGATCCTCCAGCGCGCAGTGATTTTCCTCGCGCACGAACGGTACGTCGGCGATCTTGATCGTCAGCAGGATGATCCGCTGGTGCAGTACCTTGTTGTGCTTGAGGTTGTGGAGCAGCGCATGCGGCACACCGTCGCTGCTCGACGTCATGAACACCGCGGTGCCCGGCACGCGCGTCGCGCTGTTCGCCGCCGATTTGACGAACACCGGGATCGGCATCGCCCCCTCCGCCATTTCCTGCTGCATCAGCTTGCGACCACGCGACCAGGTCGTCAGCATCGTGAAGATCGTCAGGCCGATCGCCAGCGGCACCCAGCCGCCGTCGGGCACCTTGATCAGGTTCGCGCCGAAATAGGCGATGTCGACGATGAAGAAGACCGCGAGTACCGGCAGCGCTTTCCACGCCGGCCACTTCCACAGCGTGAAGAGTACGACGCTGAGCAGGCAGGTGTCGATGAACATCGCCCCCGTCACCGCGATGCCATAGGCGGCGGCAAGGTTGCTCGACGACCCGAAGAAGAGGACGAGGATGATCACCATCACCATCAGTCCCCAATTGACCATCGGGATATAGATCTGGCCCGCCGCCGACGCGCTCGTATGCTCGACACGCAGACGCGGCATGAAACCGAGCTGGATCGCTTGCTGGGTCAGCGAGAAGGCGCCCGAAATCACCGCCTGGCTGGCGATGATTGTCGCGAGGATCGCAAGGATGACGACAGGCACCTGCCACGCCTCGGGCATCATCTGGAAAAATGGATCGGCGATCAGGTCGCTGCGCGGGCCCATGTCGGCCTCGAGCACCATCGCCCCCTGTCCCATATAATTGAGCATCAGGGCGGGCAGCACGAAGGCGAGCCAGCTAATCCCGATCGGCCCGCGCCCGAAATGCCCCATGTCGGCATAGAGCGCCTCGGCGCCCGTCACCGCGAGCACCACCGCGCCGAGCGCGATGAAGGCGGTGAAGCCGTCGACATAGAAGAAGCGGAGCGCATTCAGCGGGTTGAGCGTTTCGACGATGATACCCGGATGATCGACGATATGGATCACGCCGAGGATCGCGAGCATCGTGAAATAGGCGAGCATGATCGGCCCGAACAACATCCCGACCTTAGCCGTCCCGCGCGACTGGATCGCGAACAGACCGATCAGGATCGCGAGCGCGATCGGCACGATATAGGGTTCGAAGCCCTTGTGGACATAGCTCAGCCCCTCGGTCGCCGACAGCACCGACATCGCTGGGGTAATCATGCTGTCGCCATAGAAGAGCGCGGTTGCGAACACGCCGAGCAGGATGATCGGCCAGGTCCAGCGTTTCTCGCCCGATGACCGGCTGATCAGCGCGAGCAGCGCGAGACTGCCGCCCTCGCCCTTGTTATCGGCCCGCATGATCGTCAGCACATATTTGAAGGTGACGACGAGCATCATCGACCAGAAGACGAGGCTCAGCACGCCATAAATGTGCAGCCGGTCGGCCTCGATCGGATGATGGCCGGCGAAGGTCTCGCGAAACGCGTAAAGCGGACTGGTGCCGATATCGCCGAACACCACGCCGACGGCGCCCACGGCAAGCTTCAGCTTGCCGTCGCGATGGTGGCCGTGGCCATAGTGGGCCATTTCGGCGGTGGCCGGGACAGCGCCGTTGGCGCCGCCGGCCGCCTGTTGCGACTCAGCAGTCATCGCGCGCCTTTAGACGAGCCTGCGCGGTTGGAATAGCTTTCAAATCAGGACCCCGCCGCCGCTTCAGGCGGTATCTGCGGCCCCATCGCCTGACGCAGCTGCGCCAGCCGCATCTCCAGATCGGGCCTCCATGGCGCATCCGCCGGGCTACGCGCGAGCAGCTGGCTCCACACCGTCTCGGCGCCTTTCAGGTCACCGCCCTGCGCCAGCGCCAGCCCCGCGAAGAAAGGCGGCGCCGGATGCGACGGATCGCGTTTCGCCGCCTCGTCGAACGCCAGCGCCGCAGCGGGCGACATCACGCCGCCGCCATGCGCCGCGAGCGCGTTGCCGAGCCCGACCCACAGGTCGACGTTATCGGGATATGTCTCGAGCCCCTTTTCCAGCGTTTTCGCCGCCAGCTCGGTCTTGCCGGTGCGCGCGAAGCCGTCGGACATGCCAAGCCACTGCGCGGCAGGACCAAAGCGCTCGGCCATGCCCTGCCGCTGGTCGGCGATAACCTCGCCAAAACCCTCGGGCTCCTCGGGCGCCGCCACGGGCTTGCCCGGCAGCGACGGATGCCCTTGCAACGCATAGCCTGCAAGCCCCAGCATGACCGCCGCCCCCGCCAGCGGCCGGGCCGCCGCGGGCAGCTTGCCCAGCCAGAAAATACCGCCAATGGTCAGCGCGGCGGCGAGCATGATCCACAGCCAGGTCATGCCCCGCCTTCCCCATCTTCGCTCTCGCCGCGACGGAAGCGGCCGAACGCAAGCCAGCCTCCGAGCGCGAGGAAAAGCAGAGGGCCCAGCCACAACAGCGCCGTGGCGCCGTCGAACGGCGGATCATAGCTGACCCAATTGCCGTAACGCGCGACGAGCCATGTCTTGATTTCCGCCGGGCTTTCGCCCGCCGCGATCTTGCTGCGCACCTCGTGGCGCATGTCGCCCGCGAGCGGCGCATCGCTGTCGGCAATCGACTGCCCCTGACAGACGAGGCAGCGCAGTTCCTCCATCAATGCCTTCGCACGCGCTTCCTGCGCGGGATCCTTCAGCTGTTGATAGGCATAGGGAGCGGGCGGCAGGCGGTCCTGCGCCGCCAACGGCAACGCCAGCGCGCCGAACAGGCAAAGAAGGACGAGCCGCAGGCTCATTTCATCGCCTCGAGCTTGGCAACGATCTCGGGAACCTGCTCGGCCAGGATCACGCCCTGAATCTGCTCGCGGATAATCCCCTTGCCGTCGATCAGGAAGGTTTCGGGGACACCCGACGACCCCAGCGCGATCTGGACGCTGCTCTGCATGTCCGCCCCGATGCGGTCGAACGGATTGCCATATTCGCGCAGGAACATCGCCACGTCGTCGGGCCGGTCGCGGATCGCGATGCCGTCGATCGGCACGCCCGCAGCCTTCAGCGCTTCAAGCTGCGGCGCCTCGGCGCGGCACGGGATGCACCAGCTCGCAAAGACATTGACCAGTCGCGGCCGCCCGTCGGCGAGCTGGCTGCTCTTCAGCCCCTCGACGCCCGCGGTCGCGGGTGGCAAGTCGAACAGGGGCATCGGCTTGTCGATCCACTGCGACTGGATCAACGTCTCGGCCGGCGTCACCAGCCGATAGACGAAAGCGCCGAACAGCAATCCCATGATCGCGAGCGGCACAAACAGGACCCAGCGGTTCTTCATGGCGCGAAACGCTCCTCAGCCTTGCGGGCACGTCGCGCGCGCCAGATGTTCAGCAATTGCGCCCGGCCGAGCAGCGACAGCGTCGCACCGAGCGCGATCAGCGCGCCGCCAAGCCATATCCACCACACAAGCGGTTTCCACCACAGGCGGATCTGGTAGCGATCGGCGCTGCCGTCGTCGCTCGTCACCGGCTGGCCAAGCACGGCATATAGCTGCCCGCCCGGCCGCGTGAGCAGCGCGGCTTCGTTGGTCTCGGTCGGCGCGGTGCCCATCAGACCGGGGAAAGTTCGCGCCTCCGGACGCATCGTGAAACTGCTTCCCGAAGAAGCCGTCGCCACCAGCGTCCCTTCGATCGCCGTATAATTCGGCCCCGCCACGGGTTTGACCCCGGCGAACTTCACCGCAAAATCGCCGACCTTTACCACATCGCCCGGCGCTGCGGCGACCAGTCGCTCCTTGATGAAGGCGCTTTCGGCCCCCATTCCGGCAAGGCACACGGCGACGCCGAAATGCGCGATCACCATGCCCCATGTCGGCAACGGCGTGCGGCGCAGGTTGCGGCCCCACAGCGGCGCAAGGCTCGCGACCGCGACCACGCCCGCCACGGTCATGCCGAGCAGCGGCAATATGCCGACCTTGCCGCCGAACAGAATCAGCGCAAACAGCACCGCCGCTCCCGCAAAGACAGCCAGCGGAAGCCGCGACCAGAGCCGCTTCCCGTCGTCCTTGCGCCAGCTCAGGAGCGGCCCCGCCACCATGACGAGGCAGAGGAGCAGCGCGAGCGGCCCCGCGACCTTGTTGTAATAGGGCGGCCCGACCGAAATCTTCTCGCCCATTGCCTCGGCGACGATCGGATAGAGCGTGCCGAGCAGGACCAGCGCGAGGATGGTCGTGAGCAGCAGGTTGTTGATTACCAGCGAACCTTCGCGGCTCAGCAGCGCGAACTTCTTGCCCTCCGCGACGCTCCCGGCGCGCAGCGCGAACAGGGTCAGCGCGCCGCCGATATAGATCGCCATCAGCGCGAGCAGGAAGGTACCGCGCTCGGGATCGACGGCAAAGCTGTGCACGCTGGTCAGCAACCCCGAACGGACGATGAAGGTGCCGACCATCGACATCGAAAAGCCGATGACCGCCAGCATCACGGTCCATGCGCGCAGGGCATTGCGCGTAGCGGTCACCGCCACCGAATGGAGCAAGGCCGCGCCCGCAAGCCACGGGATCAGCGACACATTCTCGACCGGGTCCCAGAACCACCAGCCGCCCCAGCCGAGCTCGTAATAGGCCCAGTAACTGCCCGCGGTGATGCCGAGCGTCAGGAAAATCCAGCTTCCGAGCACCCATGGCCGCATCGCGCGGGCAAAGGCAGGGCCGATTTCACGCGTGATCAGCGCGCCGACGGCAAAGCTGAAGGCGACCGATAGCCCGACATAGCCGACGTAAAGTGTCGGCGGATGAAAGGCGAGCCCAGGGTCCTGCAACAGCGGGTTGAGCCCCTGCCCGTCGGGCGGCGCCACCGGCAAACGGTTGAAGGGGTTCGATGAAAAGATCAGAAAAGCAAAGAAACCGAGGCTGAGCGCTGCCTGGGCGGCGAGCGTCGCGACCAGCGTATCCTCGCGCAATCTCTTCTCGAAAATCGCGATCAGGGCACCCGACAGGCCAAGGATCGTCAGCCAGAGCAGCATCGATCCCTCATGATTGCCCCACGCGCCCGCAACCTTGTACAGCATCGGTTTCAGGCTGTTGCTGTTGCGCGCCACAAGCTCGACCGACATGTCGGAGCGCACGAAAAGCGCAATCAACAAGCCGAAGGCCGCCGTCGTCAGCACACCCTGTGCTACGCTCGCCGGGCGGACGAGCGCGGCCAGGTCCTTCTGTCCGCCCCGCAGGTACAATGTCCCCGCGACCAGCGACAGGCACGCGAGCGCGGCGGCGATCCACAGCAGGGCCAGACCCGTTTCGGCAATCATGTCGCGGCCGGCGCCTTCATATTCTTCGGCATATCGCCCATCTGCGGCGGCATATAGCGCTCGTCATGCTTCGCGAGGATGCGGTCGGCGACGAAAATCCCGTCGGCGCGCATCCGGCCATCGGCGACCATGCCGCTCTCCTCGCCGAACAGGTCGGGGACGATGCCCTTATATTCGACCGGCACCGACGCCTTGCCGTCGGTCGCGACGAAGCGGATCGTCAGGCCATCGGCTTGCCGCTTGATGCTGCCCTTGGCGACCATACCGCCCAGCCGCATCGGCTCATCGACCGCGGCCTTGCCGCCTTCGATCTCGACCGGCGTACGGAAATAGGCCGCCTCGTCGCGCAGCGCGCTCGCCGCCAGCACACCCGCCCCGCCAATGCCGCAGAGCGCGACGAGCGCCAGAATCAGCCGTTGATGCTTGGCCTTCACTTACGATCCTTTCGCAGCGCGTCGCTGCGCTTCTCGGCCTTTTTCATCGCGCGCCAGCTCGCCCAGAGCACCGCGCCGGTGAGCAGCACCGTCAGCCCATAGGCCGCGGCGACAAACGCCCATTGCCCGCCCCCGCTGATCACCCCCGTCACGCGTCAAATCCCCTCGCCGTCGGCCAGTCGTCGCAGCCGCGCCGCGACGCGGTTGTCGGCGATGATCCGCCGCATCCGCATCAGGACGATGGCACCGAATAGCAACGAAAAGCCCAGCACGGTCAAGCCCAGCGGCCACAACAATGCGCCGTCGATGCTCGATCCGCCCAGCGTGATGCTCGGCCCCTGGTGCAGGCTGTTCCACCACACCACGCTGCGGTTGATGATCGGAATATTGATCGCGCCGACCAGCGCATAAATCGCCGCGCCGCGCGACAGCGAGCCGCCCTGCCTTTGCCCGTCGTCGCCGCTCGTCAGCGCGATGAAACCCGCATAGAGGAACAGGAGGACAAGCATCGACGTCATCCGCCCGTCCCATTCCCACCAGGTTCCCCAGGTCGGGCGGCCCCAGATCGATCCGGTGACAAGACACAGCGCGGTGAACAACATCCCCGGCACCGCGATCGCGCGCGCGGCTATGCCCGACAGCGGATGTCGCCACACGAGCTGGATCAGCCCCGCGATCGCCAGCGACGTCCAGCCGCCCATGCCGAGCCATGCCGACGGAACATGAACGTACAGAATTCGCGCGGTTTCGCCCTGCTTATAGTCGCCCGGGACCACCGCCAATCCGGCCCAGCCGCCCGCAAGCACGAGCAACAGCCCGACGCCGAGCAGCCAAGGCGTCAGCGGCTTGGCAATCGCCAGAAAGCGAGCGGGATTGGCATAGGCGTGCATCGGTTTCGCGTCCTTAGGCGAGCCGGAGAAAGGGGTCCAGCAATTTGCCCGGTGCGACCCGGCCGCGCGGTCATGCCATATGCGTCGGCTTGGTCAACCCTCGGGCCGCGTCCAGATCCAGCTCCCGGTCACAGCGGCGGCAATCACCGGCACCATCACCCAAGGCCATGGCGAAAAGATCGCGGCGAGCACGATACTGAAGGCAAAAGCGGCCGTCGCTGCGATCTTGCCCTTGCGGCTGATCGCGCCCTTCTCACGCCATGCGACAATATGCGTGCCAAAGGTCGGATGCGTGAGCAGCCAGTTCTCGAGCCGCGGCGACGAACGAGCAAAGCAAAAGGCCGCAAGGATCACGAACGGCACTGTGGGCAGCAGGGGCAGGAATGCGCCGATCGCGCCAAGCCCCAACGACGCCCAGCCCGCGACCAGATAAAAATGCCGTTTCATCAAGGGCTGACTTAGCGGAAATCGATCCGCGCGCCAGCCCTCGAAAACGGATCAGCCCCGCCCGATCAGCTTCTGCGCCATCCGGTCGGCGACGACCGACGCCGGGGTGCCGCTCGCCTTGCTCTCGGCCCAGATTTCGGCGAGCCGGCCGGGGATCAGGTGGATGCGGCTTTCGACTTCCTCGCGGCTGCCCTGCCCCAGATATTCGAGCGCGACGTTGATGATGCCGCCCGCGTTGATCACATAGTCGGGGGCATAGACGATGCCCCGATCGTGGACGCGCTTGCCGTCGGCCGCGGTCGCGAGCTGGTTGTTCGCGCCGCCCGCGATGATCGGCACGCGCAGTTTTTCGATGCTCGCTTCGGTCAGGATTGCGCCCAGTGCGTTCGGGCTCAGCACGTCGGCCTCGACTTCCATGATCGCGGCCGAATCGGCTAGCTCGGCGCCGAGTTCCTCGGCGAGTTCCCTGGCGCGCGTCAGATTGACGTCGGCAAGGGTCAGCTTCGCCCCCTCGGCCGCCAGCCGCCGCGCGACGCCGCCGCCGACGCTGCCGACGCCCTGAATGGCGATGCGTACATCCTTGGCGCTATCGGTGTTCAGCCCTTCGCGAATCGCCGCCTTGATGCCGAGATAGACGCCGAGCGCGGTGAAGGGCCCCGGATCGCCGCCCGCGTCCGCGCCGCTCGCGACGGGAAGCCCGCTGACATGCCTGGTGTGCTTCGAAATCTGGACCATGTCGGCATCGGTGATCCCGACATCCTCGGCGGTCACGTAAGCGCCGCCGAGCGATTCGACCGCACGGCCGAACGCTGCGAGCAGTTCGGGGGTCTTCGCGCCGCCGTCGTCCGCCAGAATAACGCCCTTGCCGCCGCCCATCGGCAGGCCCGCCATCGCATTCTTGTAGCTCATGCCGCGCGACAGGCGCAGTGCGTCGGTGATCGCCGCCGCGCGCTGCGGGTAATGCCAGTAACGCACGCCGCCCGCACCGGGGCCAAGGTGCGTCGAGTGGACGGCAATGACCGCCGTCAGCCCGCTGGCGCGATCGCGGAACATGTGGACATGTTCGTGATCGTCGAAATCGGCGAAATCCCAGACAGCGGACATAGGCTCATCCCTTTTCACGAATTTGGCGCATAAGAAAATTACGCCAAGACGCAATAATGCAACGAGCGCGAGGAGTCACCCCAAAAGCGTCTATACGCGATGATAGAGAAAATGGGGCGACCAACGGGGCTCGAACCCGCGACCTCCGGTACCACAAACCGGCGCTCTAACCAACTGAGCTATGGTCGCCACATAAGCGAAGAGGGCCGCACGAAGCAGCCTCGACAGCGCGCGGCGAATAGGCGCGCATCCCCCCGCTCGTCAAGCATTGTTCGCACGCGCTTCCCTGCTAGAAAGCGCGCCATGGCTGCGAATGATCATGTCGACATGGCGACCTCGGGCGCCGACCGTACCGCAGAGCGGCTTGCCGCCGTGCCCGGCATCCGCCGCGCGCCGACGCCGAAGCTGCAGCAGTTCATGCTGTCGGGCTTCCTCGACGCCGAAACCTGCGCCGCGCTGATGGCACAGATCGACCGCGACGTACGGCCCTCGACGATCGCCGATCCGAACGGCGACGAGGCTTTCCGCACCAGCACGACCTGCGACCTCGACCACCGCGACCCGCTGGTGATCGCGGTCAACAACCGGCTTCACGACCTCACCGGCATCCCGCGCGAATATGGCGAACCGATGCAGGGCCAGCGCTACGACGTGGGTCAGGAGTTCAAGGCGCACACCGATTATTTCGATCCGCACGGCGCCGACTGGGAAACCTATTGCGCGGTCCCGGGCCAGCGCAGCTGGACGCTGATGATCTACCTCAACGAACCCGGCGCGGGCGGCGCGACGCGCTTCCTTGCCACCGGCAAGATGCATCAGCCGGAGGTGGGCAAGCTGCTTGCGTGGAACAATGTCCGCCCCGACGGCACCGCCAACCCCGACACGCTCCACCACGGGATGAAGGTGCGCAAGGGCCGCAAATATATCATCACCAAATGGTTCCGCGAACGGCCGTGGCCGTGGGCAGAGGGGGAGCTGGTTTAGGCTCCGCCTCAAATAGATCGTCACCCCGGCGAAGGCCGGGGTCTCGACATCACGTCATGACGCAAGGTTGAGATCCCGGCCTTCGCCGGGATGACGAAAATGGTGGTTACCGCACCAGACGATATTGGAAATTCAGCGTCAGCGTGTTGGCGACCCGACCCGGCTCGACCGGGGTCGCCTTCGCCGCGCCGGCGTCCATCGCCATGCGCACCATCGGCATCGGCGGCTGCGGCCCGCCAAAGCTGCCTTCGCTGATCGAAACCAGTTCGACACCGCGGAAACCCGCAAGCCGTGCATAATCCTGCGCCTTGGCTTCGGCCGCCTTGATCGCGGTGCCGCGCGCGCCAACCAATTGCGCATCGGGGTCCTTCATGCCGAACGACGGTCCATCGACGTTGGTGCCGCCCGCGGCGACCAGCGCATCGAGGAGCGGGCCGATATCGTCGATCTTCGACGTCGTCACGCGCACGCTGTTCGACACCTGATAGCCGAGGAAGCGCGGCGGCTGGCCGTCGCCGCGGTTGTTATAGTCGTACTGCGGCGACAGGTTGATGCCGCTCGTCTGGATATCCTCGGCCTTGATCCCGCGCGCCTTTACGGCGGCGATCAGCTTGTCCATCGCGGCGGCATTGGCGCGCATCGACTCGACCGCGGTCGGCGCGGTCGTCGTCACACCGGCGCCGACGGTCGCCTGATCGGGGCGCGAACGCACTTCCTCGCTGACCGAGAAGGTCAGGATCGGGCCTTGGGTCGTTGCTGCTGTCACCGTCGAACCTCCCTGCTGGGCGAGCGCGGGCGTTGCCGCCATCAGCGCCAGTCCGCTTGCCATAACGGCGAACAATTGCTTCGTCATTTCATTCTCCTGTGAACCGGGCTTCCGGTGGTTCCTGATCTCCGCCCCGTAACGCAGACGGAGCAAACCCGTTCCGGCCTTTGCGCGGACGGCGCTTGCATGATGCTGAACGTATCGGTAGCGCGCCGTTCATCATGGCAGCACCCATTCTTTCATACGAAGGCCTCGGCCTTGTGCAGGGCAGCGGCTGGCTGTTCCAGGACCTCGACATCTATGTCGGCGAACGCGACCGCCTCGCGCTGATCGGCCGCAACGGCGCGGGCAAGACGACCCTGCTCAAACTGCTCGCCGGGCAGATCGACGCCGACAAGGGCAAGCGCGTGATCGTGCCGGGCACGCATGTCGTGATGCTCGAACAGGAACCCGATTTTTCGTCGTTCGCAACGCTGATGGATTTCGCGATTGCTGCGCCGAACGCGCCCGAGGCCTATGAGGTCGCCGCGATCGCAGATCAGCTCGGCATCGACATGTCGCGCACCGCCGCCAGCGCCTCGGGCGGCGAGCGCCGCCGCGCCGCGCTCGCCCGCGCGCTCGCACAGAATCCCGACGTGCTTTTGCTCGACGAGCCGACCAACCATCTCGACCTCGCTGCGATCGACTGGCTCGAAAGCTGGCTCGCGCGCTACACCGGCGCGTTCGTCGCGATCAGCCACGACCGCACCTTCCTCACCCGCTTGACGCGCCAGACCTTGTGGCTCGACCGCGGCAGCATCCGGCGCAAGGAAATCGGCTTCGGCGGCTTCGAGGAATGGAGCGATGCCGTCGCCGCGGAAGAAGCGCGCGCTGCGCAAAGACTCGATTCGAAATTGCGGCTCGAGGCGCACTGGCTCGAACGCGGCGTCACCGCGCGCCGCAAGCGCAACCAGGGGCGCCTCGAGAAACTGAAGGAAATGCGCGCGACCCGCGCCGCGATGATCGGCGGCCCCGGCGTCGCCAAGCTCGGCCTCGCCAATGACGATGTCCGCTCGAAATCGGTGATCGTCGCCGAGGGCGTGTCGAAAAGCTTCGGCGACCGCACGATCATCAGGAATCTCGATTTCCGGGTCCAGCGCGGCGACCGCATCGGCATCGTCGGTGCCAACGGCGCGGGCAAGTCGACGCTGCTCAAGTTGCTTACCGGCGAAATCCAGCCCGACGAAGGCAGCATCACGCTCGCCCCGACGCTCGACGGCATCGTTATCGACCAGCAGCGCAGCCTGCTCTCGCCCGAGAAAACCGTCCGCGACATCCTGTCCGATGGCGGCGACTGGATCGAGGTTCGCGGCGTCAAAAAACATATTCAGGGCTATTTGAAGGAATTCCTCTTCGATCCCGGCGTCATCGAGGCGAGCGTTGGCGCACTCTCCGGCGGCGAACGCTCGCGTCTCCTCCTCGCGCGCGAATTCGCGCGCGAATCGAACCTGCTCGTGCTCGACGAGCCGACCAACGACCTCGACCTCGAAACGCTCGACCTCTTGCAGGAAGTCATCGCCGATTATGCCGGCACGGTGCTGCTCGTCAGCCACGACCGCGATTTCCTCGACCGCACCGTCACGGTGACGCTTGGCCTCGACGGGTCGGGCAAGGTCGACATCGTCGCGGGCGGCTATGCCGACTGGGAAGCGAAACGGGTCAAGCCGAACAGCGTCAAATCCAAGGCCACGACCGCCGCCCCGCCGCCCCCGCCGACCGCGCGGAAGAAATTGAGCTACAAGGACCAGCGCGACTACGATCTCCTCCCCGCCCGCATCGAAGAGATCGAAGCCGAGATGGCAAAGGCCGAGACCGAGCTCTCCGACGGCAGCCTGTTCACGCGCGACAATGCGCGCTTCACTGCGCTGACGGACAAGCTCGACAAGCTGCGCGACGAAAAGGCGACGGCCGAAGACCGCTGGCTCGCGCTCGCCGAAGAGGTCGATGCACTTCAGTAAACGGGACGGGGCACGCCAAACTTGCAATGTCGGCTAGGGGGTGGTTAGCTTCCCTTCGTGAACCCCGGCGAAAGC
>JALDYH010000205.1:0-7238 GCA_032154175.1 Sphingopyxis sp.
CGCTCGAAGCTCGCCGAAATCGCCGAGATCAAGATGAAGGATCTCAACGCGAACGACATCGAACAGGCAACGAAGATCATCGAGGGCAGCGCGCGCTCGATGGGCCTCGAAGTGACGGAGGGCTGAACCGATGGCAAAGCTGACCAAGAAGCAGAAGGCCCTTGAGGGCAAGGTTGATGCGCTGAAGCTGCACACCGTCGACGAAGCGCTGAAGACCGTTCGCGAGCTGGCCTCGGCCAAGTTCGACGAAACGCTCGAAGTCGCGATCAACCTCGGTGTCGATCCGCGCCACGCCGACCAGATGGTCCGCGGCGTCGTGACGCTGCCCGCCGGTACCGGCAAGGACGTCAAGGTTGCCGTGTTCGCGCGCGGCGACAATGCCGACAAGGCGCTGGCCGCCGGCGCCGACAAGGTCGGTGCCGAAGACCTGATGGAAGACATGCTCGCGGGTAACCTCGACTATGGCCGCGTCATCGCGACGCCGGACATGATGGGCATCGTCGGCCGCCTCGGCAAGACGCTGGGTCCGAAGGGCCTGATGCCGAACCCGAAGCTGGGCACCGTGACCCCGAACGTCGCCGAAGCCGTGAAGGCCGCCAAGGGCGGTCAGATCGAATTCCGCGTCGAAAAGGTCGGCATCATCCACGCCGGCCTCGGCAAGCTGTCGTTCGGCGAGGAAAAGCTCCGCCAGAACTTCGACGCCTTCGTCGACGCGATCGTCAAGGCCAAGCCGGCCGGCGCGAAGGGCAAATATGTCCGCAAGATCGCGCTGTCGTCGTCGATGGGCCCCGGCGTGAAGGTCGATACGGCCGACGTCACCGGCGCCTGATCGAAGCGCTAGCGAATTAGGGAAGGGCCGGGGGAAACTCCGGCCCTTTTCTTGTGGCCGCGTTGGGGTGGCTTCCAGACATTCGTCATCCCGGACTTGATCCGGGATCCACCGCGGCGCCGAAGTCATGGACCCCGGATCAAGTCCGGGGTGACGATGGAGGGGATGGTCCGTAGCCGGTCGTTAACCGTCACTCCGGTTTGCGAAACTCGATCAGGTCCCACTTGTTGCCATAAAGGTCGAGAAACACTGCGACGGTGCCATAGTCGGCCTCCAGCGGCTCCCGCTCGATCCGCACGCCCTTGTCGAGCAGGCGCTGGTAATCGCGCCGGAAATCGTCGGTCTGCAGGAACAGGAAGACGCGCCCGCCCGACTGATCGCCGACGAACCTGGTCTGTTCCGCGTTGCTTGCACGCGCCAGCAGGATCGTCGCGCCGCCCGGCGGGTTGCCCGGAGGGGCGACAAGCACCCAGCGCTTGTCCTGTGCAGGCTGATATTCGTCGGCGACGAGCGTGAACCCCAAGACGCCGACATAGAAGTCGATCGCCTCGTCATAATCGCGCACGACCAGCGCGATATGCGCAAGCGACTGCCGGGTCATTCGCGCAACCCCCGCATGGCCGCGCCCGCCGCAAACGGTCCAATCACCGTCAGCAGCAAGCTCGTCGCTGCGAGCAGCTTGATCGCGCCGCGTCCCGACGGATCGAGCATTCCCGCGCCGAAAATCAGCATCGGCACCGCGAGCGGCAGGACGAGCAGCCCACCGATCGCACTGCCACCCTTATGGTTCGCCGTCAGCGCCGCGCTCAGCACCGCGAGCGACGCGAGCGCCGGGATGGCGATGGCGATGCCCGTCGCGAGCAGCCCGGTCCGCGCTGCGTCCTGCGCCAGCAATGCCGCAGCCGGCAATAGTGCGATCATCAGCGGTAGCCCGAAGCCGATCGCATGCGCAGAAATCTTGACTGCTGCGATGACCTCGTCGGCGAAACCTCGCACCGCGAGTTGGTCAAGGACCCCCGCCTCGCGGTCGGGCCGCACTAATCTGTCGATCGGCAGTAGCGCTGCGAGCAGCGCCGCAACCCACACCATCCCGCCGCCCGCCCGGCGCAGCAACGGCGCATCGGGGCCGACCGCAAAGGGAAAGGCGGTCGCGACGAGCAAGAAAAAGAGCACCGGCAACCACAGGACGCCGCTACCCCACGCACGCCGCAGGTCGCGCCAGAAAAGGGCGATCAGCGCAGTCAAGCGAGCGCGCCCATGTCGAGTTCCGCCAGATTCGGAATGCCGAGTGCGAAATGCGATGCAAGCATCACCGCTCCGCCATTCGCCCGGTGCTTGGAAACTGCGGCAACCAGCCGCGCCAGCGCCGCATCGTCCATCCCGTTCGCGGGCTCGTCGAGCAGCCAGATCGGTGCGCCGCTGGCGATCACACGCACCATTGCCGCGCGCTTGCGCTGGCCGGTCGACAGCATCGCCACCGGCACTTCGGCAAGCGGCGCCAGCGCCATCTCGTCCATCGCCCGATCGACCGCATGCCCGTCGACGGTATCGACCCGCGCCCAGAAATCGAGCGCGCGGCGCAGGGGCAGTTCGGCGTCGAGCGCGGTTGCCTCGTCGATCAGCGTGATGCGTTGGCGGCGCTCGACAGTCCCCGCGGCGGGCCGCAGCAGCCCTGCGGCGAGGCGGATCAGGCTCGATTTGCCCGCGCCATTGGGGCCGCGCAGCCACAGCGCATCGCTGCGGTTCATCGTCAGCGACAGGCTCTCGAACAGCAGCCGGTCGCCGCGGATGCACGCTACTCGATCGAGCCGGAGCAATTCGGTCACGCCATATCCTCAAGCGCGTGCATATCATCGTCGGAGAAGCCGAAATGATGCCCGATTTCGTGGATCAGCACATGGCGCACCAGCGTGTCGAGCCGTTCGCCGGTCTCGATCCACTCGACAAGGATCGGGATGCGATAGAGGGTGACGCGGTCGGGCATGCCGCCGCTTTCGCCGATGCTGCGCTCGGTCAGCGGACGGCCTTCGTAAAGGCCGGTGAGGTCGTAAGGATGCTCGATATCGAGCGAGGCGAGTACCTCGTCGTCGGCGAATTCCTCGATTCCGATCACGACGCCCCGAATATGCGGAGCGAAAACCGCGGGCATGGTTTCCAGCGCCGCCTCCGCCATTGCGAACAGGGCGTCGGCGTCGGGGGCGCCGCCGGTCCATCCGGCGGGTAAATCGGGGAGGGCACTCTTGTCGCTCATCGCGCCCTTCCTTATGGCGACGGCACGATATTGACCAGCGGGAGAAAGAAGATGGTTCGGAAACTCGACGATGCGGAGCGCGGCGCGCTCCTTGCCCGCTTTCCCGAATGGGCGCATGAACCGGTACGCGACGCGATCACGCGGCAGTTCAGGTTCGACGATTTCGCGCAGGCGTTCGGCTTCATGGCCAGCGTCGCGATCATTGCGGAAAAGATGGACCATCACCCCGAATGGTCGAACGTGTATAACCGCGTCGACATATTGCTGACGACGCACGACGCCGACGGATTGTCGGAACGCGACGCGAAACTGGCCGAGGCGATCGAAGCGCTGGCCTGACCGGATGACCCGTTTCGACCGGCAGGTCCAGATGCTCGCGGTCGGGACCGCGATCCTCGCCGGTTTCGTTGATGCGATCGGCTTCATCGAAACCGCGGGCTTCTTCGTTTCCTTCATGACCGGCAATTCGACGCGCCTCGCTGTCGGCGTTGCCGAATGGCGCGATGCCGCACTGACCGCCGGCGGGCTCATCGCCATTTTCGTTTGCGGGGTCGTCGGCGGTTCGCTGGTCGCCGGGCGCGACCGGAGAAGGCGGACGGTCACCGTTCTGGCGGTGGTGACCCTGCTGCTCGCGGTTGCGACCCTGCTTCGTTTCTGGGGCGCGGGCTGGCCCGCTATCGCCTGTCTCGCGCTGGCGATGGGCGTCGCCAATGCCGCGTTCGAAGGGCGCGACGGCGCCGTCGTCGGCGTGACCTATATGACGGGCACGCTCGTCCAGATGGGGCACAAGATCGCCAATGCGGTACGCGGCGATGGCGACGGGCGCTGGTGGCCGCATCTCTGGCTCTGGTCAGGGCTGGTTGCCGGCGCCATTCTCGGTGCACGCATCATGCTGTGGTCGCCGCTCGCGGGTTATGCGCTCGCCTGCCTGTTGTCGGCTGCGCTGCTGCTTCGTTCGATGACGATCCTTCGCACGCCGAACTGATCGCGCGCGGCCGCCTTGCCTTCTGTATCATAGCATCGCACAAGCGAAAAAAATGGGGAGCATTTGATGACCGACAGCCTTTTCCGTCGCAAGCCGATCATACCCGAGCGGCCGGAAGGGCAAGCGTTGGCGCGAACGCTCAGCTGGCCGCATCTGATCGCCCTCGGCGTCGGCGCGATTGTCGGTACCGGTATTCTCACGCTGATCGGCGTCGGCGCCGACAAGGCGGGCCCCGCGGTCATCCTCTCGTTCGGTATCGCCGGCCTCATCTGCGCCTGCGCCGCGCTTGCCTATGCCGAAATGGCGACGATGATTCCCGCGTCGGGCAGCGCCTATACCTACTCCTATGTCGTGATCGGCGAGCTTCTCGCCTGGATCGTCGGGTGGAGCCTGATCCTCGAATATTCGCTCGTCGTGAGCGCGGTTGCTGTCGGCTGGTCGGGTTATGCCGCGCCGCTGCTCCAGGCGTGGGCGGGCATCCCGATGGCGCTGATGCAGGGCCCCGAACTCGGCGGCATCGTCAACCTGCCGGCGATCGCGATCATCGCGGTCGTCGCCGGTCTGCTGCTCGTCGGTACGCGCGAAAGCGCGACGCTCAACGCGATCCTCGTGCTGGTCAAGATCGTCGCGCTCATCGTCTTCGTCGCGGTCGCGCTTCCCGCCTTCGATGCTGCCAACCTCGAGCCCTTCAGCCCCTACGGCTTTCCCAAGCATCTCGGTCCCGACGGGGTTGAACGCGGCGTGATGGCCGCGGCGGCGATCATCTTCTTCGCTTTCTACGGCTTCGACGCGATCGCGACCGCCGCCGAAGAGGCGAAGAACCCCGATCGCGACCTCAAGATCGGGATCGTCGGATCGATGTTCGCCTGCGTCATCATCTATATCGCGGTGGCGGTCGCCGCGGTGGGCGCGATCGCCTATACGCGTTTCGCCAACAGCCCCGAACCGCTCGCGCTGATCCTGCGCGAACTCGGCAGTCCGCTCGCGGCGCAATATCTGGCCATTTCGGCGATTATCGCGTTGCCGACGGTCATCCTCGCCTTTTTCTACGGGCAGAGCCGCATCTTCTTCACCATGGCGCGCGACGGGCTGTTGCCCGCGAGCCTTGCCCGGCTGTCGTCGCGCGGGACGCCGGTGCGGATCACCATCTTCACCGCGCTTGTCGTCGCGGTGCTCGCGGGCTTCATTCCGCTCGGCGAGCTCGCCGCGCTCGCCAATGCCGGCACGCTGGCTGCCTTTACCGCGGTGTCGGTGTGCATGCTGATCATGCGCCGCCGGGCGCCCGATGCGCCGCGCACCTTCCGTGCGCCGCTGCCATGGGTGGTCGGCGGCATAGCCGTACTTGGCTGTATTTATCTGTTCTTCAGCCTGCCGGTGCAGACTCAGGTCTGGTTCCTAGTGTGGAATGTCGGCGGGCTGGGCGTCTATTTTCTTTACGCCCGCCGACACGCCGTCATCGGCTGATCGATCGACGAAACCCGACGCGCGATTCCGGTGTCAGGCCGGCTGCCAGTCGAATGTCAGCGGCGCTTCGCGAAAGGCAAAGCGGTCGAGGTGACGCGCGACCACGCCTTTCATCGCTTCCAGATGCTCGTCGCTGCTGGCGTCGATGCGGACCGACAGCGCGTCAGCGCCCGCATCGAACGTCACCAGTGCATCCCCCGTCCATTCGGCGCCGCGAGCATCCTTGGGGAAAGCCACAGTGCCATGGTCGGGCGTGAATTCAACCGCGAGGTTATGCTGCCAATGCTTGCACAGCTGTTGCAGATATTTGCTCGCATGACTCGTGGGCACACCGGCACTCGCGCTCGCCATCACAGCCGCTCGATCTTTTGCGCCGCCTCGTCGATCAGCGCGACAATGTCGTGCAGCGCCGCATTGTCGAGGTCGCGGTCGCCTAGCCGGTTCATCAGCACCTGGCGCAGATTGCCCATCGCCCGGCGCACCGAGGCCGAGTCCGTGCGCTGCGTTTCCTCGCCGACCGCGGTCAGGCGTGCGATAGCGGTTTCGACGATTTCAGCATTCTCTTCGAGTTCGGCGCGGCCCGCATCGGTGATCGCGAACAGCTTTTTCGCGCCGTCGCTCTGCTGCGCTTCGATCAGGCCCATGTCGTCGAGCATCGTCAGCGTCGGATAGATGACGCCGGGGCTCGGCGCGTAGGTGCCGCCGGTCAGTTCCTCGATCTGACGGATCAGGTCATAGCCGTGGCGCGGTTCGTCGGCGATCAGCTTCAGCAGCACGAGCCGCAATTCGCCGCCGTCGAACATCCGCCGGCGCTCGCCGCGTTCGCCCCGGCCACCGCCACCACGACGACCACCAAAGCCGTGTCCGAAACCGTGGCCAAAGCCGCGTCCGCCGCGATGCATCGCATGCCGCCCGCCGCAACCACGGCCATCCATTTTTGCATAGAATATCATTTTCGTTCCTTAGAGTGATTCTAGATGGGTCTAAGATATATCTTAATATGTCTTATGCAAGGGGCTTCAGGAAAATTCTCGTCGAGCGGGCGGTGCGGGTCAGCTTTGGGGTGCGAACCGCAAGTGAATCAGCGGATAGGCGCGCCCTTGGCTATCGCGTTCCGATCGGCCGACAGGCTCAAAACCCAGGCGCTCATAGAAGCCGACGGCCTGTTCGTTCTGCTCGTTCACGTCGGTCGTCAGCACCGGGTGGCATTTCAGCGCATGCGTGACCAGCGCGCGCCCGACACCGCTGCCGCGATGCGCGGGATCGATGAACAGCGCCTCCATGCTCGTTCCATCGAGCAGCATGAAGCCGATCGCCCGATCGTCGGCGTCGACTGCCAGCCAGAGCGGCGCGGCGGGCAGGAAGTCCCAGACTTCGGCTTCGATCGCGGCGTGGTCCTCGGGCGTCAGGAAGTCATGCGTTGCGTCGACGGCGGCGCGCCATATCTCGACGGCGCGTTCGCCATCGGCGGGGATGGAAGGTCGGATGCGTATCATGGGCGGGCTTTAGTCGATCACGAGAGGGCTCGCCAAGCCGAAGCGGCCGAAATCCAGCTATCGGCCTTGACTCTGCGCCTATCAACGCTATTAGCGCCCCCGTGTTGCCACGGGTTCGCCTGCGGCAATTCCGTCCGAGACAGTTGGTGAAGGGGATTTGCCCTTCTTAATTTCCAGCCGAGACGGGGAACAGTCTTTTTCGGTCGCCCGCCT
>JALDYH010000206.1:0-7175 GCA_032154175.1 Sphingopyxis sp.
GCGGCGAGCTGGTCGAGCAGCTTGCGCTTCATATAGGTGCGCGTCAGGCCGTTCAGTTCCTGTTCGACCTGATCCTTCATCAGCTCTTTCAGCTTGTCGAGGCTTTCGAGGCCGAGCGTCTTCGCGAACTCGTCGTCGATCTTCGACGCGGCCGGAACCTTCACTTCCTTCACCGTGACGGCGAATTCGGCGGGCTGGCCCTTCAGATTTTCGACCGGATACTCGTCGGGGAAAGTGACCTTCAGCACCTTTTCGTCGCCGGTCTTGACGCCGACGAGCTGGTCTTCGAAGCCGGGGATCAACTGGCCCGAACCGATTTCGACCGCCATGTCCTCGCCGGTGCCGCCGTCGAAGGCGACGCCATCGACGCTGCCGGCGAAGTCGATGATGACCTGGTCGCCCTGGGCCGCCTTCTTCGTCTTCGGCGCTTCCTCGAAACGCTTCATCTGCGCGGCAAATTCCTCGATCTTGGCCATCACGGCCTTGTCGTCGGCAGGAACGGTCAGGCGCTCGAGCTTCAGACCGTCGATCGACGGCGTTTCGATTTCGGGCAGCACTTCCAGCGCAACGGTCAGCTCGGCGTCCTTGCCGGCTTCATAACCGTCGGCAAGCGTCACCGCGGGCTGCAGCGCGGGGCGAAGCTTTTCCTTCGCCATCAGGTCGCGCACGCCGGCGTCGATCGCCTTGTTCAGCGCGTCGGCCGACAGCGCAGGGCCGTGCATCTTGCGGATCAGGTTCGGCGGAACCTTGCCGGGACGGAAGCCGGGCATGCGGACGGTCGGGGCGATGCTCTTCACCTCGTCGTCGACGCGCGCGTCGATATCCTTGGCGGTGATGGTCACGCGATATTCGCGCTTCAGGCCTTCGTTCAGCGTTTCGACGGTCTTCATTGCCTTGGTCTTATCCTTGCTCAAAATCTCGTATCGAACCCCGCCAGAACGGCGGAGTTCCCCATGATCCCGGCCTGCATTGCAGATTGGTGCGGGCGAAGGGACTCGAACCCCCACATCTTGCGATACTGGTACCTAAAACCAGCGCGTCTACCAATTCCGCCACGCCCGCAGGTGTTTTCGGCCGGGTGCACGAAATCGCGCGCTGCCGCGCACGCCCGTGCGGGCCGCGCGGGGCTATAGCAGACGCGTGGCCGAGGGCAAGGGCACAAAACCCCCGTTCCGCGGGCGGAACATGCTTGGGACCCGCAGGCGGAACATGCACCGCCCCCGTTCGTTGGTTAACCCGAGGAGAGTGACGATGACGAACGACCCCGACCCGCTTCCCAAGCCGAAGCCCGACACGATCGAACCGCAGGCGCCCCCCGAACAGCCGGTGCAGCCAACCCCGGTCGAAGACCCCGCCGGGCAGCCGACCGAAATCCCCGGCCGCCCCGGCGGCGGCGATATCGACCAGCCCGGCCGCGGGCCCAGCGAGGTGCCGCCGCAGCAGGTTTGACAGGTCTTCCTTTATCGATGAAGTTTAGCTTGCTAACTACTTGACCGCCCGCCTCCCCGGAAGCCAACATGGTACCGGGGAGAGACGATATGAAATTCACCGCCGCCATTGCGCTGCTTTTGGCAACCACCGCGCCCGCGATGGCGCAAGACGCCGCCCTCTACCGTGGCGGTCCGATCATCACGATGGACGGCGACACGCCGAAAACCGTCGAAGCCGTCGTCACGCGCGGCGACCGCATCACCTTCGCCGGCCCCGAAAAGCAGGCCCGCAAGGCTGCCGGCAAGGACGCCGCGATCCACGACCTCAGGGGCGCCACCCTTCTCCCCGGCTTCATCGACGCCCACTCGCATTTCACCATCGCCACGATGAGCGCGGGCGGGCTCGACCTTCGCGCGGGGCGACCGGTCACCGATATCGCCGGCGTCTCGGCCGCGATCCGCGATCATCTCGCGCGTACCGCTGCAAAGCCCGGCGGGTGGACCACCGTCTGGCAGTTCGATCACGAAACGCTTGCCGAAAAGCGCCACATCACCCGCGCCGAGCTCGACGCGCTCGCCCCCGACCGCCCGCTCGTCGTCCTCCACGTTTCGCTCCACGGCGCGGTCGCGAACAGCGCGGCGCTCAGGGCCGCAGGGATCGACGAGGCCACCCCGGTCCCGCCCGGCGGCATGATCCTGCGTGACGAGACTGGAAAGCTCAACGGCGTGCTGCTCGAAAAGGCGATGTTCCTGATGCTCGCCAAAATGCCGCAGCCGACGCCCGAACAGAAGCTCGCCGCGCTCGACGCTGCGCAAAACGCCTATTTCGCCGAAGGCTATACGCACGCACAGGACGGCGCCACCTTGCCGCCCGACGTCGCCTTCCTGACCTCGCCCGCCGCACGTGAGCGGCTTAAAATCGACCTCGCGCTACTCCCCTTCTCGCCCGGCCTCGACGGTCTGCTCGCCAATCCCGATATCCGGTTCGGCAGCTACCAGGGTCATGTGAAGCTGCAGGGGATCAAGTTCGTCCTCGACGGATCGGTACAAGCACGCACCGGCTATTTCACGCGCGACTACAAGCGCGGCAGCCCCGAAGGGCATCACCCCTGGCACGGCGAACCCGTCCTCTCCGAAGAAGAGTTCATCGCGCAGGCGAAAAAAGCGAACGACCGCGGCTGGCAGCTTTTCGTCCATGCCAATGGCGACGCCGCGATCGACATGGCGATTCGCGGGTTCGACGCGCTCGGGATCAAGGCCGCCGACGACCGCCGCCCGGTCGTCATCCACTCGCAATTCCAGCGTCGCGACCAGTTGGCCGCCTACAAGCGTATCGGTGTCGGCCCCGCCTATTTCTCGAACCACGCCTGGTTTTGGGCCGACATCCACCGCACCAACTTCCCTGCCGAAGTCGTCGATTTCATCAGCCCCTTCCGCTCGGCGCGCGCGGCGGGGCTCATCCCGTCGAACCACAGCGACTACAGCGTCACCCCGCTCGACACGCGCTTCATGCTCTGGACCTCGATGGCGCGCGTCTCGCCGACCGGCGTCGTCAGCGGCGCGGAAGAACGCCTGAACGCCTATGAAGCGCTGCAGGCGCTCACCACCGGCCCCGCCTGGCAGGCGTTCGAGGAAGATCGCAAGGGCCGCATCGAGCCCGGCCTGCTCGCCGATTTCGTGATCCTCGACCGGAACCCGCTGACGACGCCGGTGGACGACATCAAGGATATCCGCGTCGTCGCGACGATCAAGGAAGGGAAAGCGGTGTGGCGGGCGGCTCCGTAACCGCTTCGCTCGCGCCCGATTCCGCCGCCGGTTGCCCCGGTTTCGACAGATAGGCCGCTTCGCCCGCAATGCGGCCGCGGCCCTCCTTGCCGTCGACCCGGTTGACGAGGCCGCCAAGGCTGTTCCCGAACGTCCCGCCATAGACGAACAGCGGCTGGATCATCGGCTTTGCCGCGAGCCATAGGGGTACCGGCACATCGCCCTCGCCGCGCGGCCGGATATCCATCCGGTTGGGGACCGGCTCGACCCGCCCGCCGAACAGCGGCCCGCCGAGCAGCTTCATCGCATTCATCTTGGTGTCGGGGTTATCCGACTCCTCGCGAGCGGGCAGGAACACGCCCAGATCGATGAGTTCGCCGGCCTTGGCCTCGAAATGATAGCTGCCGAGCGAAAAGCTCGTGTCGGCGGAGCCCAGCGACGCCCCGCTCGCGCCCGTCCCCGCGATCACCCACGTCCCCGGATCGACCTCGACCAGATATAAACGCCGTTTCTCGTCCTTGGCGACCGGATCTTTCAGCGCCATCACGCCGGCGCGCACCTGCTTCGTCGCCGGATCATAGGGGGCGAACAATATGCCCGTCGTGATCTTGTTGGTGCCCAGAAGCTTCATCTCGACCGGGTCGACCTGTACCAGCAGATAGGCCTTTTCGGTCTTCATCTCGTCCGCGGACTTGATCTTCGCGTAGACCGCCGGAGCGATCGCCAGAAGTGCCACAGCCAGCGGCAGGCGCATTCCCGTCATTCGAACATTTCCTTGCCCTGTGGCGCATTGCTCGACGCAAGCGCGAACCATTTATCGATGCGCGCGGCGATATCTTCGGTCTTGTCGATCGCCTTCCACTCGCCCTTGTCCATCTCGAACCGGCGATAGCCCTTGTCGGCAAGGCAGATGCGCTCGACCTGCCATTGCAGCGCCCGGTTCGCCCCGCCGTCGAGCAGCGCGATCATCAGCGTCGCAATCCCGGCTGCCGCCGCGGACTGGCCCATGGTCAGATTCCGGTTGTTCCAGATTTGCTGGTCGATCGTATCGCTATTGGTCGATATCCGCGCAACGCCGCCCGCCAGCGCATCGCAGGTCAGCCGGTCTTCCAGATAGGCCTGCCGGTCGACCCCGGGCTTGTTGAAATAATAATAGTCACGTGCGGCCGCCGGTGACGCCAGCGCCAGCGCCAGCGTCGCGATCGGTGCAGCAATGCACAGCAGCGATTTCATCGGCGCCCCCCAAGACTCCCTCTGCGCTGAATGCGCCGCGCCGGACCTTTTCGCAAGTGCGATATTCGCGCCGCTTTCCAAGGGGATCAGGGCATGCTGCGCCGCTCCGCAACCTCCGCCAGCATCGCCTGCAACGTCGCGCGATCATACCAGCGCCCGCCCGCCATCACGCCGAGCGGCGCACGCAGGGTTGCCGGCTTCACCAGCGGATTGTCGGCCACGAGCAGCAGATCCGCGCGATAGCCCGGCGCGATCATCCCGAACTTCGCCGCGCCCGGCACCGTCTTCGCGATGAATTCGCCCGGCGTGCGCGTTGCGGCCGACAATATCTGGAACGGCGTCAGCCCCGCTGCCAGCATCGCGTCGATCTCGCCGTGCAGCGCGAAGCCGGGAACCTGTCCCGGGATCGTCGGCGCATCGCCGCCGGTGATCAGCGGCACGCCGCTATCCGCCATCGCCTTCACGAAGCGTGCTTCGAACGCCACGCGTCGCGACAGGTCGACCGCCTTTTTCTGGTACGAGGAACCAGCCCATGCCAGCCGGTCGGCGGGCGAAAGATATCGCGCCTCGGGCGCCGCGAGATACGCCTTCACCACCTCGGGCTTGCCGAACTGCGCTGCGATGGTGCGATAGTTGAACAGGTCCGACGTGACGAACGCGCCGTGCGCCTTTACCAGCGCGATCGCGTCGGCGATCCGCGCCTCGGCGGGAGGCGCCTGCTGGTCGTCTGCCGGGGGCTCGGGGAAAAATCCGTAGAAGAACTCCTCGACATGCGCGACCATCGACTGCCCCGCCGCGAGCTGCTTCGCGAGACCGACCGCCTTCACATTGTGCCCGACGACCCCGATTCCCTGCGCCCGCGCCTCCGCGGCCAGCCCTGCAAAAGCCTCGGCGGACAGGTTCGTATAGACCTTCATGAAGCTGTAGCCGTTGGCTTTCGCCAGCCGCACGATCATGCGCGCTTCGTCGGCGGTCCGCACGACGAAATGGCCATATTGCGGATCGCTATCGACGACGAATGCCGTGAAGATATAAGGCCCCGGTACCTCGCCCCCGCTCACCGCGACCCGGGTCCGCCCCGCGAAGCTGTTGGTTGCCTCGCCCATGTTGAGCATCGTCGTCACGCCGTTGGCGAGCAACAACGTCAGGTCGTCGCGGCTCGTCACATGATTGTGCATGTCGGCCAGCCCGGGAACCAGCCAGGCGCCCTGCCCGTCGATCACCGGCGTTCCCGCGGGCAGCTTCGCCTTGATTCCGATGCTCGAAATCACGCCATCGGTGACGATCACGGTGGTGCGCGGGATGACGCGCTCGTGGTCCATCGGCACGACATTTACGTCGGTAAAAACCAAAGTTTCCGCCCGCGCGAGCGTCGCGCAGGCGAATATCATCCACAGCGTCAGCAGCGCGCGCAGCATCCGCCGCACCACGTCAGCCGGCGCAGAAGGCGGCAAAACGCGCGATTGCCTGCTTGCCGCCTGGCGTCGCCGCCATATCGGTCGCGGTGCCATCGGCGGTCATCCGCAGCCAGCCGTTCGCGGCGAAGGCGCGGAACAGCGGCGACGTCGCCGGCATTTCCTGCGCGGTAAAGGTCGGCAGTTCGTCGGCGTCGGTCGTTCCGGTCAGCCGTACGCGCTGATCGCCTGACGCCAGTTCGATCGCCGTCAGGTCGGGATCGCCGCCCGAAATCCCGGCGAAGACGCGGTCGCCGCCTTCTTCGCAGGTAAAGTTCAGCGGCTGATCGTCGGTATCGGCGACCTCATAGGCGAGGATCGCACTTTGCGTGCGCTCCTCGTCGTTGACGCGCATCGTCCAGTCGTAGCCGTCGTTCACCGCGGGCGCGCCCGCAGCATTCGCCGTGCCGCCGAGCACCGCCGCCATCGCAAACGCGCCACCGATCGAAACAAGAGTCCGCTTCATCATCTGTCCTTCGTCATCATATTTGCACCGAATTCAATGCCTATGACAGCGAAGTGGCTGAATTCGCTGTGAACCGGGTCACTCGGCGGCGTCAGCCGAGCGCCTTTTTCAGCAGCTCGTTGACCACTTGCGGGTTTGCCTTGCCCTGCATTGCCTTCATCGTCTGCCCGACGAAGAAGCCGAACAATGCTTCCTTGCCGCCCTTATACTGCTCGACCTTGTCGGCGTTGGCGGTCAGGATCTTCGCGATTTCGGCCTCGATCGCGCCGGTGTCGCTCGTCTGCTTGAGGCCGTCGCGCTCGACGATCACGCCCGCGGCGTCGCCGCTTTCGAGCATCTTTTCGAACACCGCCTTGGCGATCGTGCCCGAAATCGTGCCGTCGGCGACAAGGCCGAGCAGTTCGCCCGCCTGCGCCGGCGTGACCGGGCAATCTTCGAAGCTCTTGCCGAGGCGGTTCAGCGCGCCGAACAATTCGCTCGTCACCCAGTTCGCCGCCGGGGCCGGCTTCGCCCCGGTTTCGAGCAGCGTATCGAACCACAAGGCGCTTTCGACCTCGGCGGTCAAAACATCGGCATTATATGGCGAAATCCCGGCAGCCAGATAGCGCGCGCGCTTGGCGTCGGGCAGCTCGGGCAGGCTCGCGCGGCATTCGGCCAGAAACGCATCGTCGAGTTCGAGCGGCAACAGGTCGGGATCGGGGAAATAGCGATAATCATGCGCATCTTCCTTCGACCGCATCGAGCGCGTTTCGTTGCGGTCGGGGTCGTAGAGGCGCGTTTCCTGCACCACCGTGCCGCCGCTTTCGATCAGCTCGACCTGGCGCTTCG
>JALDYH010000207.1:0-7161 GCA_032154175.1 Sphingopyxis sp.
GATCTTGCGGCTGCTGACGGTCGCGCCCTTTTCGGCGTTCGTCGGCCGGCGCGGCTGGGTCCGCAATGCGATCGGCTGGACCGCACTGGCGTCGGCGGCGATCGTCCTGCTGCTGTTCGGCGAGCCCGATCATGCCGGGCGCATCGCGATCGTCATCCTCTTTTCGATCATGTGGGACCAGATCCCGGTGCTGACCGACGCCTATGCCGTGATGGCGGTGCGCAGCCGGTCGCTCGATTTCGGGCGGTTGCGCGTCTGGGGATCGATCGCGGTCGTCGTCTCGAACGCCGCGGCGGGCTGGGCGATCGGCGTCGCGGGGATCAAGATGCTGCCGCTGATGGTCGCGACGCTGTTGCTCGCGCCCGCGATCATGGTGCTTGTCCTGCCCGCCGATCGCAAGCTCGCCGCCGCGGGCGACACGGAGGGCGGGCGCTGGCGTGACCTGATCGGCGACCGGGGTCTGATCCTCGCGATGATGGCCGCTTCGCTCGTCATGGGCAGCCACGGCGTGCTGACCAGTTTCGGGGCGATCCAGTGGGAAGCGCAGGGCATTTCGACGACGGTGATCGGCCTGTTGCAGGCGCTTGCGGTCGCCGCCGAGATCGGGGCCTTCTGGTTCGGTGCGAAGCTGCTCGGTGCGCGCGACCCGCGCCTGCTGATCGTCGCGGGGGCGGTGGCGGCGGCGCTGCGCTGGACGATCATGGCGACGAGTCCGGGGTTGGCGGTCCTGGTTGTGGGGCAGTTACTGAACGGCATCACGGCGACGGGGACGATCCTTGGCATCATGCTGGTGATCGCGCAGCGCGTGCCGACGCATCTCAGCGCGACGGCGCAGGGGATGAATGCGGTGCTGCTGGGCCTTATCCTCGCGATCGCGACGGCCGGGTCGGGCCAGCTCTGGTCGCATGGCCTTGCGACGGCCTATCTGGCGATGGCGGCGCTCGCGCTGCTCGGCGCGCTCTGCGCCTGGCCGCGCGGCGGTCATGTGAAATCTAGGATCAACGCGGACGGCCTGTCCGCATCGGGAGCCGAATCATGACGCGTCACAGGATGATCTTTCTCGCCGCGCTGCTGTCGGCGGCGGCACCGGTTCTTGCCACTGCGCAGAGCGCGGCGCCGACGCTCGGCCTGCAGAACTGGCCGCTCCCCGATACGCTGAGCGCCGAAGGCAAGGCGGCCGCGGCAGCAGCAGCAGCGCAGGCAATGCCCGACCCCCTGCCGCCGATCGCCGATATCCGCAACTTCATCGGCGCTATGCAGACCAGCATGGGGGCGGCGCTTCAGAAACGCTACGCGGTGCGCGTCGAAGAAACGTCGATCGCGGGCGTGCCGGTGCGCATCGTCTATCCGAAAGGCGTGACCGAACTCGGCAAGGGGCCGGTGCTGCTCAATCTTCATGGCGGCGGCTTCGCGATCGATTCGGGATCGCTGACCGAGACGATCCCCGTCGCGGCGCGTTCGGGCATCCCCGTCGTCGCCGTGCTCTATCGCCTGTCGCCCGAACATCCCTATCCCGCCGCGCTCGACGACGCGCTTGCCGTCTATCGGGCGCTCGAAAAGGACCGGACGGCGAGCCGGATCGCGGTGTTCGGCACCTCGGCGGGTGCGTGTCTGTCGGCGCAGCTCGTCGCGAAGCTCGCGAGCATGGGCCGCCCGATGCCCGCCGCGCTCGGCTTCCTTTCGGGCAGCGCCGACCTCGCGGTGCGCGGCGATTCCGAAAGCTGGATGCCGGGGCCGGGCTTCGACTGGGTCACCGCCTATGCCGGCAAGACGGCGATGACCGATCCCATCCTGTCGCCGATCCGCAGCGACGTGTCGCGCTTTCCGCCGACGCTGCTGCTGACGAGCACGCGCGATTTCCTGCTCAGCCCGACGTCGATTTTCGCGCGCGCGCTGACCGAAAAGGGCGTCGACGCGCGCCTCGTCGTGTTCGACGGGCTACCGCATGCCTTCTGGGCCTATATGGCCGCGCCCGAGAGCGATCAGGCGAACGAACTGGTCGCGCGCTTTCTGAAGGAAAAGCTGACCGGAAAGTAGGGCGCGGCGTTACGGCTGCTTAGGGGTGGGGAGCGGACGTTGCGGTGATGAGCTGACTTCCCCTCTCGCCTGCGGGAGGGGCAGCGAGGCTTGGCAGCTTGCTGCCTAGCCGCAGCGGGGTGGGCTGATCGCGGCGTCGCTGCCCACCCCCAACCCCTCCCGCAAGCGGGAGGGGAGTTTAGCGTCCGCTATCGGTCGTTACCGGCCGTTGCCCCCTAAAACCTCCTCCACCCACGCGGACACCATCACCGTCGCCGGGCCGTGCCGCGCCTCGTCGAACCAGTAGCTGCCCTGACTCGGTTCCATATTGAGCTCGAGTGTCCGCGCCCCTGACGCGCGCGCCTCGCGAACGAAGCCCGCGGCGGGATAGACCGCGCCCGACGTGCCGATCGACACGAACAGGTCGGCGCGGTTCAGGGCATGATAGATGTCCTCCATGCGGTACGGCATCTCGCCGAACCAGACGATATCGGGACGGAGGAGTCCGGCCACGCCGCACGCGGTGCAGGCCGGCCGGTCGAGCAGCGATCCCGTCCACGGCACGCGCGTGTCGCACCCGGTGCACCAGGCATTGAGGTGTTCGCCGTGCATGTGGATCAGCCGCCTGGCGCCCGCGCGTTCGTGGAGGTCATCGACATTCTGTGTGACGATCAGCAGCTCGCCCCGCCATTCGGCGTCGAGTCGCGCGAGCGCTGCGTGTGCGGCGTTGGGCGCTTTGGTCTGGATCGCCTCGCGCCGCATGTCGTAGAAGCGCAGGACGAGGTCGGGATCGCGGGCAAAAGCTTCGGGGGTCGCGACATCCTCGACGCGATGCTGTTCCCAGAGGCCGCCCGCATCGCGAAAGGTGTCGATGCCGCTTTCGGCCGAGACGCCGGCGCCGGTCAGGATTACGATGTTCTGGATCGAAGACATAAGCTCTCTTATCCGTTCGCATCGAGCGAAGTCGAGATGCCCGTCGCCGGCGCGCGCCTTCACACTGTCTCGACTTCGCTCGACACGAACGGCTAAGGGGAGGCCATAGTCAGGGGACAGGTCATGACCAGCATCGGCATTATCGGCAGCGAAGGGCGGATGGGCGTCGCGCTCGCGGCCGCCATCTCCGAGGCGGGGCAGCGCAGCTGCGGCGTCGACAAGGGCGGCAACGTCCTGAAGCTCGCCAGCGAGGCCGACGTGCTTGTCGACTTCTCGTCGCCCGCCGCGCTCGAGGCGACGCTCGATGCCTGTGTTGCGGCCCGCAAGCCGATCGTCATCGGCACGACCGGGCTCGAGGAGCGGCACCATTATCTGATCGACGATGCCGCGAAGGATATCGCGGTGCTCCAGACCGGCAACACCTCGCTCGGTGTCACCCTGCTCGCGCATCTGGTGCGCGAGGCGGCGGCGCGGCTCGACCCCGAATATGATATCGAGATCGTCGAGATGCACCACCGGATGAAGGTCGACGCGCCGAGCGGCACCGCGCTGCTGCTCGGGCAAGCGGCGGCCGAAGGGCGCGGGATCAACCTCGACACCTGTTCCGAACGCGGCCGCGATGGCCTCACCGGTGCGCGCGGTCATGGCAAGATCGGCTTCGCATCCTTGCGCGGCGGCACCGTCGCGGGCGATCATGACGTGATCTTCGCGGGTCCCGAGGAAATGATCACGCTTTCGCACCGCGCCGAAAACCGGATGATCTTCGCGCGCGGCGCGGTGCGCGCGGCGCTGTGGCTGGCCCATCAGAAGCCGGACAGATACACGATGCCGCAGGTGCTCGGACTATCGTAAGCGCGATGAAAAAAGCCGATATCTTCGAATTCTACCGCCGGCTCGCCGAGTTGAACCCCAGCCCCGAGACCGAGCTGGAGTTCGGCAACACATACCAGTTGCTCGTCGCGGTCGTGCTGTCGGCGCAGGCAACCGATGTCGGGGTGAACAAGGCGACAAGGCGGCTCTTCCACGATGTGAAAACGCCGCAACAGATGGTCGACCTTGGCGAGGCCGGGCTGAAACAGCACATCAAGACGATCGGGCTGTTCAACGGCAAGGCGAAGAATGTCATCGCGCTCTCCGAAATCCTCGTCCGCGACTTCGCTGGACAGGTGCCCGCCGACCGCGACACGCTCGTCGAACTGCCGGGGGGCGGGCGCAAGACCGCCAATGTCGTGATGAACTGCGCATTCGGGGCTGAGACATTTGCGGTCGATACGCACATCTTTCGCGTCGGCAACCGTACCGGGCTCGCGCCCGGCAAGACGGTGCTCGCGGTCGAAAAGAGCCTCGAGAAGAATACTCCCGCGCCGTTCCGCGTCGGCGCGCACCACTGGCTGATCCTCCACGGCCGCTATATCTGCAAGGCGCGCACGCCCGAATGCTGGCGCTGTCCGGTCGATGACCTGTGTCGCTACAAGCCCAAGACGCCCGCGCCGAAAGCCCGAAAGGCGACCGCCTGAAATTCCGCTCGACAAGCGCGGCGCGAACCGATTGAACACAGCCATTCCAAAAAGGGGTCGACGATATGCGCTTTGCTTCCGTTTTTCTTGCTTCCGCCGCCTTGCTTGCCGCTGCGCCCGTCCACGCCAAACCCGCCGACACCGATGCGGCGAAGAAAATCCTGAAGGACAGCGTCGCGATCCCGACGGTCGAAGGTCGCGGCAAGGTCCCCGAACTCGCCGCCTATTATGCAAGCGTGCTCAAAGCCGCGGGTTACGCCGACAGCGATATCGAAATCACGCGCATAGGCGAGACCGCGACCTTCGCCGCGACGCTCGCGGGTACCGGCAAGGGCAAACCGGTCGTCTTGCTCGGTCATATGGATGTCGTAGCGGCCGATCCCAAGGACTGGACGCGCGATCCCTTCGTCCCGGTCGAGGAGAATGGCTATATTTTCGGCCGCGGGTCGGAAGACAACAAGTTCGACGTCTCGATGATGGTCGCGACGATGGCGCAGCTCAAGAAGGACGGGTTCAAACCGAAGCGGTCGATCATCCTGCTTCTGTCGGGTGACGAGGAAACCTCGATGACGACGACGCGCGCGCTCGCGGCGAAGTACAAGGGCGCCGAATTCGCGCTGAACGGCGACGGCGGCGGCGGGCTGATCGGCGAGGACGGCAAGCCCAAATATTACGGGCTGCAGGCGGGCGAGAAGACCTATGCCGATTTCACGCTCGAAGTCACCAACCCCGGCGGTCACAGTTCGCGCCCGTCGGACAGCAATGCGATCGTGCAGCTCTCGAACGCGCTCGCCAAGGTCGGCGCCTATCGCTTCACCCCGCAGCAGAACGAACTGACGAAGATCGGCATGCCGATCGTCGCCGATCAGGTCGGCGGCGAGATCGGCGCGGCGCTCAAGGCCTTTGCCGCCAACCCCGCCGACGCCAGGGCGATTGCCGCGATCCGCGCCGATCCCGAATATGTCGGCCAGATCGGCACCACCTGCGTGCCGACCCTCGTCAAGGGCGGTCATGCCGAGAATGCGCTGCCGCAACGTGCCACCGCCAATATCAACTGCCGCATCTTTCCCGGCGTTGCGGTTGAAACGGTGCGCGCCGAGCTCGAAAAGGTGATTGCCGACCCCGCGGTGAAGGTGAACACCGACCCCGACGCGAGCGCGAGCGACGCCTCGCCGCTGCGCCCCGACGTCGTGGCGGCGGTGACGAAAGCGGTGCATGCACGCGCGCCGGGCCTGCCGATCATCCCGTCGATGAGCGCGGGCGCGACCGACAGCTATCATTTCCGCATCCAGGGCGTGCCGAGCTATGGCGTCGCGGGCCTCTTCTCGAAGGCGAGCGACAGCTATGCTCACGGCCTCAACGAGCGCGTGCCGGTCGATGCGATCGCCCCGGCGCTCGCGCATTGGGACAGCCTGCTGCGCGATCTGTCGAAATAAGGGTCAGACGAGCGCGGCGACCGCGCGCTCGATCATCCGGGCTGCCGCCTCGGCGCCGAAACTTTCGGCGTCGAGCGACAGTTCGAGCCATAGCCCGTCGACCATCGCGGTGAGCATGATCGCGAGCCTTCCGGAGTCGCGCGCGCCGCATGCGGTGAGCAATTCGCCAAGCCGTTCGCGATAGCCGGCGTAGCTTTCCGCATGGATCGCCGCCATCCGCGCATCATTTCGCGAGAGCGCCCAGAAGGCGGTCCAGGCGCCGAGCAGTTCGGGATCGGTTACCGGCGGACGGAAGCTGGCGGTGAGGTACGCCGCCAGCCGCGCCCGCGGATCGCTGCCCGCACGCTCGACCGCACCCGCGAAAATCGCGTCCATGCGGTCGCTCGTCGCTTCGTAGGTCGCCGCGACCAGATCGTCGATTCCGCCAAAATAATGGCGGAGCAGCCCCGGCGACACCCCCGCCTTCGCGCAGATCGCGCGAACGTTCGTTCCCGCCAGCCCATGTTCGGCGAGCACCGCCGCCGTCGCCTCGATCAGGTCGGCGCGCCGGGCGTCGGCGCTTTCGCGCGTAAAGGCTTGGCGAACGGCAGTCATCTTGTTATACGTATGTACAACAAGGAACGAGCCATGGCAACTGCACCCCTTCGCGATTCGAATCCGGACCCGCTCGACGGCTGGTCGCTGCCTGCCTGGACCTATAGCGATCCCGATTTCCACGCGGCCGAAACGGAGCGCATCTTCCGCCCGAGCTGGCAGGTCGTCTGCCACGACAGCGACATTCCGAACGCCGGCGACTGGCACAGCATCGATTATTGCGGCGAGAGCGTGATTCTGGTGCGCGGTACCGACCGCAATGTCCGTGCCTTCACCAACGTCTGCCGCCACCGCGGCTCGCGCCTCGTCGATGGCGCGGCGGGCTGCGCGAAGAAGCTCGTTTGTCCCTATCACGCCTGGACCTATGAACTCGACGGGCGGCTGACCGGCGTGCCCGATTCGGCAAGCTATCCGACCCTCGACAAGGCCAGGGCGGGGCTCGTGCCGGTCGGGCTCGAACAATGGCGCGGCTTCTGGTTCGTGCGGCTCGAGGATGACGGCGGCCCGTCGGTCGCGTCGATGATGGCGCCGTACGAGGCGCAGGTTGCACCGTATCGCTTCGAGGAACTCGGCGCGCTCGGCCGCGTCACGCTGCGTCCGCGCGAGGTCAACTGGAAGAATGTCGGCGACAATTATTCGGACGGCCTCCACATCCCCGTCGCGCA
>JALDYH010000208.1:0-7081 GCA_032154175.1 Sphingopyxis sp.
CGGGTGGGGGGGGCCCGGGCGGCCGGGGTTGGTGCTGGACGGCAGGGGCGGCGGGTCCAGCACCCGGGGCCTCAGGCCGCTGCGGCCTTTTCGACCGGATGGACGGCACGAAGGCTGATCTGAACGGTGTTCCAGAAATTGATCGCGGCGATTGCGACGGTCAGATAGGCGATCTGCTTGTCGTCGAAATGCGCCTTCAACAGCGCATAATCGTCGTCCGGCGCGCCCGTTTCGGCGATGCCGGTCAGCGATTCCGTCCAGTTCAACGCGGCGCGCTCGCGGTCGGTGTAGAGCGGCGATTCCCGCCAGGCGTCGAGCAGATGGATGCGCATATGGCTCTCACCATGCTTCAACGCATCGGTGACGTGCATATGGATGCAGAAGGCGCAGCCGTTGATCTGCGACGCGCGCAGCTTCACCAGTTCGAGCAGGCCGTGTTCGAGGCCCGAATTTTCGAAAGACGCTTCGACGGCGAGCATGCCCTTCATGGCGTCGGGGGCGGCCTGGAAGATATTCATACGGGGAGTCATTGTGTTCTCCTTCTTACTCTATCGTGGGGGATTAGAGGGCGGCCGCGGTGCGTATGCGCTCCTGGCGCGCATCGGCGACGGCCCAGATGCTCAGCAATGCGGTGAGAATAGCGGGCAAGGTGACTGCGGGAAAATCACGCGCGATGGCCGATGGACCGCAAATGCCGACCGCGACTTCCCAGAAATGGAACAGCGCGTGCCCCCAGAGCCACAGCGTCGCGGTCGTCCACAGCAGCACGCGGTGCTGCGGGCGGAAAGCTCCGACAAGAAGCGCGCTTCCCACAAAAAGGAAGATCAGCCCGATATCGCGGATGAAATGCTGGTTGAACGGGCCGGTCGTCGTGACGCCCGGGACCGCGAAATACCAGTCGGCGGGCGAGTAGAGCATGAAAAGCCCGTTGGCTTCGGCACCGATGCCGAGGATGACGGCGGTCCAGATACAGATAGTCTTGAGCATGATGATCTCCCCTAAGATCGTTGTGGACGATTACTTCCTGGGCGGCGGCGGGACATTCTCCAGCCACCAGTCGAAGCGCGTCGAGCCGAGCTTGGCACCGGGGCCCGGGATGAGCGAGTCATCCTCAAGCCGCAGGCCGAAATAGCGCGCCTCGGGGTCGACCACGACCGGGCGCGTGTCGCCGTCGAACGCAAGGACCTTGCCGACGATTTCGTCGAGGTGGAATTTTTCGGGGCCGCCGATCTCGACGATCCGGTTGGCCGGTTCCGCGAGCGCCACTGCGCTCACCGCATCAGCGACATCCTCGGCCGCCATCGGCTGAATGAAGGAATGCGACAGGCGAATTTCGTCCCCCACGACCGCCGACTGACCGATGCCGCGAAGAAATTCCATGAACTGCGTCGCGTGGATGATCGTGTATGGGATGCCGCTGTCGCGGATCAGTTCTTCCTGCGCCTGCTTGGCGAGAAAATAGGGGCTGACCGCCATCTTTTCGGTTCCGACGACCGACAGCGCGATATGATGGCCGACGCCCGCCGCCTTTTCGGCTGCGGCGACATTCTTGCCCGCCGTCTTGAAGAAGGTGATCGCGGCTTCGTCGAAAGTCGGCGAATTGGCGAGGTCGACGACAACCTCGGCGCCGGCCAAGGCCCCGGCAAGCCCTTCGCCGGTCAGCGTGTTGACGCCGGTGTTGGGCGCCGCGGCGATCGCCTGATGCCCGAGCGCTCCCAGCTTGCTGACGACTTTCGAACCGATGAGCCCGGTTCCGCCGATCACGACGATCTTCATGGCACTTGCCCTTTCCCTGCGACGACGCGGGTTGCGTCCGTTGCATCGGGAATAGCCGGGCGGCCCGGGCGGCTGCAGACCTGAGAGATGCGAAAGCCACTGTACCATCCGGCCCTTCAGGACGGTTGGTACAATCAGCCGTTCAAATCTCGAACCTTACCGGGTTCGATAAGCGCTGCTCTAATTCATCCATCGAGACGGATCCCGCGCCCTCCCCCTCCCCGCGGGGTTCGTCTCGACCGCATCGGACAATGTGTGAACTTGTGGAGCCGTGTTAACCGGACGCGACAGCGATGATGAACGCAGGGATTTTTCCGTTTTCTCCCTGCGGCCAACGAATTGGCAGGCGAGCATCCTACCTGTCCGGCTCCCTTTTTCTATAAACCGACTATCCGTTCGCAAGCGTGTCGCGCGCAATACGTTGCAGCGCCGCGGCCTGCGCATCCGAAAGCCCCAGCTCGTCGGCGCCCTTTTCCCTGGCGCCGAGCGTCGTGGGATCGACGCCGGTGATCGCACCGAAGGTCATAAGCGCCGACAGATAATAGCCCGCCACGCTCGCGTGATAATGATCGTACGCCCATAGATCGAGCTGACCGTAACCGATCCCGTCATAGGGGTTGGGATCGGCGACGCCGGTCGCCATTGCACGGCTCCAGGCCTGACCGACCGGTACGATGCCCGTCACCGACGGATTGGCCGACCGCGCGCGGTCGGCCGCGACGCGGAGGTCGTCGGCCATCGCCGTCACCGGCTTGCCGTACCAATGCCCCCCGGATTTGTAAGTCTGATCCGCGCGTGTCCAGGTCGACGCGAGGCGGATGTCGACTGCCGGATTGCGCGCTTTGAACAGCGCCGACAGCCGCGCCACATCGCGCAGGTAATTGGACGGATCACCGGGCTTTGCGCGGTCGAGCGTACTGAGTTCCTGCAACACGACGACATCCCATGGCCGGTCGAACAAGGCGCGCCGCTCGTCATAATGAAAGCCCAGCGTCTTTCCGCCCTGCGTCTCGAGGCTGACGTCATAATCGAGCCCCGCCTGCTCGGCGAACAGCTTGAACAGCGCGGGTACGCCGCCATAGCCCGCCTTGTTGAGATCGGTGACGCTGCCCGCGCGCCAGTTGCGCGCCGCCGAATGCGCGCCCTGCGTGAAGCTGTTGCCGATGAACAGGATCGTCTTCGGCGCCGCTTTGGACTCGGCCGGTGGCGCGGCGGCTTCACCATGCGGGGCGGTGCTGGCGACCGCCTGGCCGGGCGCGCACCCTGCCAGCGCCAGCAGCACCGCTCCCGACATGGCCTTCAGGGATCCAGTGGATAGACGCCCCGAAGCTCGTTGTTTCATGTTTCGCATCAGAATTTCACCGTTGCGCCGACGTAGAAGCGGCGGCCGGCAATATCATAGACGCCGTTCTGGTTAGTCAACCGGCCGCTCTCGGTGCCGCTCGGCAGGAAGGGGCTGACCGAATTGAACAGGTTGTTCACCCCGCCATAGAGGCGGAATTCCTTGCCGCCCGTATCGAGGTCGAACGACAGGAACAGGTCATGCTCCCACACGTCGCCGATATTGAGGAAGATCGGCACCTCTGCATCCGGATTGGTTTCGAGCAGCGCGGCATATTGATCGGCGAGCGAATTGCTGTCGTTGATCTTGCCATAATAGGTGGTCGTCCAGCGGATACGGAAATTGTCGAGCCGCCAGCCGAGCGACGCACGCGCGCGATATTTGAAGCTGCCCTCGGCAAGATCGCCGGCAAGGTCGTTGGTCACCGTCCCCTCGACACCCTGGAACTGCACCTTCTGCTTCAGGACATGCGTGCCGTCGTAGCGCAGGTCGAAGCGGCCGGGGATGCCGAGCGCGTCGTCGAGACGGAAGCGATAGTTGAAGGCGACGTCGATCCCCTGCGTGTCGAAGCGCGCAAGATTGACCTGCCGCTGCACCAGTTCGACGATCTGGCCGTTGTTCGCGTTGCGCGTGATGTCGGCGCAAAACGGATTGTCCGCCTGCGCTACGTCGGTGTCATAGCATTGCAGCTGGATATCGCGGTTCGAATAGGCATCGATCGCGTCCTTGATGCGGATATCGTAATAATCGACCGCGATCGTGAGGCCCGGAACGAAGCGCGGGGCGAGCACGGCCCCCAGGGTCAACGTGTCGGCGGTCTCTTCCTTGAGGTCGAGGTTGCCGCCATTGGGGCTGTAGAGGTTGTTGCCCGCCTGCGTATAGCGCTGCGTCACCTGATCGGTCGCCTGCTGCGCGAACAGCGCCTGGATGCCGGGATCGAGCCGGCAACTGGCAGCAATGCGCCCCGCGGTCGTCGGCGTCACGCCGTCGCACAGATCGTTCGCGGCCTCGAAATTGCCGCGCGGCGGGGAATAGAGTTCGGCGAGGTCGGGCGCGCGCTGGGCGCGCTCGAACTGGGCGCGGAAACGGATGTCGGGGATCGGCGCATATTGGACGCCGCCGCGCCAGCTGAACACGGTGCCGACATTGTCGATATTATAGTCGGCGACGCGCGCCGACGCATCGACGCTGAGCAGATAGGCACCCGGCGCATCGCGGAGCAGCGGCACGCTGACCTCGCCATAGCCTTCCAGCGCCCGGATCGACCCGCCGAAATTGGGCACCGCATTGCCCGTCGTGCCGCCCGTCTGCGACAGGATATCGCCGCTGAGTTCCTGCCTGTCCTTGCGGTAATCGACGCCGAAGGCGGCGCCGACCGGCCCGGCCGGAAGCTGGAACAGCTCGCCCGTCACGAAAGCCTGGCCGGTATATTGGCGGATCGTCAGGTCCTGGTGCAGGTCGGCGCGGATCCATGCCGCAGCCTCGGGCGTGATCGCCCCTTCGCCGAACAGGTTGATGGGCACGCATCCCGCGGCGCGCGCATCGGCATCGACACAGCGCGGCTGGCCGTCGGGGCCGAGCTCGGCGTTGAGCGCCTGCGTGAGGTTGATGCCGTTTATCTCGTTCCGGCGCCACTGGTCCTGCTTGTACTGCCCGTAACCAAAGCTCGCTTCCCAGTTCCAGCTGTCCGAAATCTTGCCGCGCAGCCCCGCCCAGCTCCGGATCGTCTCGCGCTTGTTCTCGGTGATCTGCCCGCCGACCTCGTCGAAGCGGCGGTCCCACGCAATGCCGGCGCCGGTCGAGGGCGCATCGTCGCGGATTTCCGCGGGAACGAAGGGATTGCATGCTCCCGATCCCGCGCGGCGACACGGGATCTTGCCATATTCGATCTCGGTCGTGACGCCGGTAACCGGGTCGGTGAGCGGGTAGGTCGAATCCCAGCCGATGCCGATCGATTCGCGCGTTTCGCCCGACGTGATCCGCGAATATTGCAGTTGCGCAAAAGCCGTGACCGCGTCCGAGAATTCAAATTCGAGCTTCGCGGCCCCCAGATAGCGCTTGCGCGCGAGGATCAACGAGCGCCCGGTACGCTGGTTGTAACCATCGCGATTGGGCAGGAAATAGCCGACGTTGCCGGGGCTGTTCGCCTGGCCGCCGCTGCCGGTAACCGGCTCGCCGGTTACCGGATCGGGTCCGCGCTGGACGAGCACGCCATTGCGATAGAAGCGGTCGCGCGCCGAACTGGCGCCCGAGAAGACGCCGCCCGGAATGAAAGTGCTGAGATCGCTCATAACGAGCGGCGGGAATTCGGAACCCGGGCGCGACCCGCTCGACGGTTCGCCGTCGGCGTTGATGTAGACGCCCTCGAATTCGTTGATGCCATTTTCGAAATCATAGCCATAGGACACTGGTCGCACCGCCCATTCGCGGTCCACCGCGCGGATGCCCCAGTCGCGGTCATAGGTACCGCTGATCAGGAAATAGCCGCGATCGTCGGCGAAGCGCGTGCCGTAGGTCGCGCCAAGCGTAAGCTCCTGACCGTCGCCTTCCGACGTAATGCCGGTGCGCGCGCGCAGCGTCAGGCCGCGCTCGTTCTTCTTGGTAATGACGTTCACCACGCCGGCCACCGCGTCGGAACCATAGACCGACGACGTGCCGCCTGTGATGATCTCGACACGGTCGATGAAGTCGCTGGGGATTGTCGACAGGCTGACGAGATTGCTGATCCCCGAGTTCGACACGGTCCGGCGGCCGTCGATGAGGACGAGCGTGCGGTTCGCGCCGAGGTTGCGCAGCTCGATCGAGCTGAGGCCCGAATTCTGCGTATTGCCGGTGACGGTCGAATCATTCGTGGCCGACGACAATTGCGGCAGGTCGGCGAGCGTCTCGCTGAGTTCGCTGTCGCCCGCCTCGGCCAGATCCTCCGCCGACACACCGATCACCGGCGCCGGCGTGTCATAAGTTTCGCGCGCGATGCGGCTGCCGGTGACGACGATCGCGTCTTCGCCCGCCGCTGCGGCGGTGCCCTCCGCCGGGGTTTCCTGTGCAGCGAGCGGCGCGGCCAGCGCTCCGATGCTGGCGAGGACCAGCACGGTGCGGCTGCTGTGGCGTGCCCAGCGGGCTTTGGTCGAATTCATAGTCTCACTCCCCATATTTATCGTTGTCCGGTCGGCTGGCGTGCCGGCCTCAATCTGCGTCGGTTTCGATCGGAGCCGCTGCGATGGGCGCAGGCTTGCCGCTCAGCGCGCGGTCGAGTGCGTCGCGATCGAGCGCCTTTTCCCACTTCGCGACGACGATCGCGGCGAGCGCGTTGCCGATGAAATTGGTCAGCGCGCGGCACTCGCTCATGAAGCGGTCGATGCCGAGGATCAGTGCGAGCCCCGCGACAGGCACCGTCGGCACCGCGGTCAGCGTCGCCGCAAGCGTGATGAACCCAGCGCCGGTGACTCCCGCCGCACCTTTCGAACTCACCATCGCGACGAGCAGCAACGCGACCTGATCGCCAAGGCTGAGGTCGACGCCCGTTGCCTGCGCGACGAAGAGCGCCGCGAGCGTCATATAGATGTTCGTGCCGTCGAGGTTGAAACTGTAGCCCGTGGGCACGACCATGCCGACGACAGGCTTGGCGCAACCCGCCTTCTCCAGCTTCTCCATCAGGCTGGGCAGCGCCGCTTCGGACGACGAGGTGCCGAGCACGAGCAGCAGTTCGGCCTTCAGATAGGCAATCAGCCGGAAGATCGAAAAGCCGCAGAGCCGCGCCATCGTGCCGAGCACGACGACCACGAACAGGATCGAAGTGAGGTAGAAGGTCGCGATCAGCGCGCCGAGATTGACGAGCGATTCGACGCCATATTCGCCGATGGTGAAGGCCATCGCGCCGAACGCGCCGATCGGCGCAAAGCGCATCAGCATGCCGACGAGATAGAAGAAGACGCTCGACAGCTTTTCGAGCATGCCGAGCAC
>JALDYH010000209.1:0-7076 GCA_032154175.1 Sphingopyxis sp.
TTAAACCACATGCTCCACCGCTTGTGCGGGCCCCCGTCAATTCCTTTGAGTTTTAATCTTGCGACCGTACTCCCCAGGCGGATAACTTAATGCGTTAGCTGCGCCACCCAAGTTCTATGAACCCGGACAGCTAGTTATCATCGTTTACGGCGTGGACTACCAGGGTATCTAATCCTGTTTGCTCCCCACGCTTTCGCACCTCAGCGTCAATACTTGTCCAGTCAGTCGCCTTCGCCACTGGTGTTCTTCCGAATATCTACGAATTTCACCTCTACACTCGGAATTCCACTCACCTCTCCTAGATTCAAGCTATCTAGTTTCAAAGGCTATTCCGGGGTTGAGCCCCGGGCTTTCACCTCTGACTTAAATAGCCGCCTACGTGCGCTTTACGCCCAGTAATTCCGAACAACGCTAGCTCCCTCCGTATTACCGCGGCTGCTGGCACGGAGTTAGCCGGAGCTTATTCTCCCGGTACTGTCATTATCATCCCGGGTAAAAGAGCTTTACAACCCTAAGGCCTTCATCACTCACGCGGCATTGCTGGATCAGGCTTTCGCCCATTGTCCAATATTCCCCACTGCTGCCTCCCGTAGGAGTCTGGGCCGTGTCTCAGTCCCAGTGTGGCTGATCATCCTCTCAGACCAGCTAAGGATCGTCGCCTTGGTGAGCCTTTACCTCACCAACTAGCTAATCCTACGCGGGCTCATCCTTGGGCGATAAATCTTTGGACTTACGTCATCATCCGGTATTAGCAGTCATTTCTAAGTGTTATTCCGAACCCAAGGGCAGATTCCCACGCGTTACGCACCCGTGCGCCACTAACTCCGAAGAGTTCGTTCGACTTGCATGTGTTAGGCATGCCGCCAGCGTTCGTTCTGAGCCAGGATCAAACTCTCAAGTTTGATGTTCGAATCTGCAAAGGTGGAATATCCCTCGCAAACCCGCTCATTTTAAGGAGCCTGGCCTACACAAGAAGCAACCTCGAAAGGCTGCTTCCACGTTATGGAAACGTGTAAGACATGTAGGTCAGGCTTGGCTTTTTATCCTGAGCACCTTGCACCTTAAAGCTGCAAGACCCAGGGCCGCCGCCCACATGTCCCTTCATCGACAATCACAATTTCAAAGAGCCACCGACAAGAAATGGCGGACAGTTGTCGTTCCCCGCTATTGCTATCGGGGGACATCTGTCCGTATCTGTTGGCGACCGGCTGGTGTGTGGCGTTTGGCGCCGCGCCCCGTCCGGTGAACAGGCCTCTAGGCCCCTCCTCGATTCGCGTCAACAACCTTTTTGCAATTTTGTTTCAAAAGTTGCTCACGGCACCGGGAACGCCCCTGACCGAGCGATGGAAATGGGGACGAAACCGCGGAATTCAAGGGAATTGCCGCCAACAGGGAAAATGCCGCGCCTTTGGATGTATGACGATCCGCCACGGAAACACTGCGGATGAGCGCGCAAATTCTCGTGCAGCCGGATCCCGAATATCGATTCCATCCGGGATTCTATCGAGCGAGATCGCGATTTTCGGTTCTTGCCGATGATGAAAGGGGCGATTCCGTTTCCGCGAGCCCCCTCGCCGTCACGGATTCGCATGGTCGGAGCGATTGATTCGATCGATCGGGCGGCGAATCATCCCGGCGATCACGCCGATGATGCGGCCTGCACGTCGATTCCGGTGATTCGATTCCCGGGGTCAGATTCGTCGGCCGGTCGGAGGTCCGGTCGTCGATGGCGCGTCCGATATATAGGGAGAGGTAAAGCGGGGCGACGACTCGCGCCTGTTATGCGCCCTCCCCCATGCTGTCGGTTTACGACGCTATATAGTCGCGCATCGCGGCCGCCTCGGCCTCGATGCGGTCGATACGATATTTGACCAGATCGCCAATCGACACGAATCCGACGAGCCGCCCGCCGTCGACGACGGGCAAGTGGCGGATACGCTTCTGGGTCATCTGCGAGAGCGCCCCGATCACTGCCATGTTCGAATCGCACGTCACCGGCGATTTGGTCATCACTTCGTCGAGACTGCGGTCGAGCGCCTCCGGCCCATAGGAAGACAAGAGGCGGACAATATCGCGTTCGGAAAAGATACCGACGATCGAATCGCCTTCGATAACCGGCACCGCGCCGATTCGATTCTGCGCGAGCAGATCGACCACCGTCCGCACCGTGTCCTTCTGCCCCGCCGAGATCACTGCCCCGGTCCGCTCACGAAGAATCGCTCCGATCGTCATAGGTGCCGCTCCCGTATCTGCTTCTGTTCGATGAGGAGCCTATCATGATTCGCGCGCGGGGCGAAACCGGCCGAACCGTCACGATGATGCTTGGCCCCGGCTGCCGCTTGGTTCATGGAGACACCATGGTCAAACGCTCTCCGCTCGATGACGGCGACACGTCGAAAGTCGCCTGGGCACGCTATCGTCGACTGATGAAAGGCATGGCACTGGTGTCGCTGCTCGCCGTTGTCGGCGCGCTCGGCTGGCTCCGCTTTACGATGGGCGAGGCGCTGACCATCCATATGATGATCGCCACCGCCGCGGGGGTCGGCCTGTCGGTCTTGCTCGGCGCGGCCTTGATGGGCCTCGTCTTCCTGTCGAGCGGCAGCGGCCACGATGAATCGATCGAAGACCCCTTCGAAAACGACCCGGATATGAATCATGACCGATAATGATAAGCCCGACTGCCCGCGCGACCCGATCCTGCGCGTCGTCCCGCGCCCTGCCGACATCAATGCCAACGGGCATATCTTCGGCGGCTGGGTCTTGAGCCAGATGGATATCGCCGGCGGCATCGTCGCCGGACGCGAGGCGCAGGGCGCGGTCGCCACGGTCGCGATCGAGACGATGGAGTTCATCGCCCCGATTCTGCTCCGCGATATCATATCTATCTATGCGCACATCGAACGGCGTGGCCGCACTTCAATGGCGATTCGTATCGAGGTGATCGCGACCCGCGACGGCGGCCGGACCGAGGAACGCGTGACCGAAGGCGTGTTCACCTTTGTCGCGCTCGACGAGAATCACCGGCCGCGCGCGCTGCCGCCGGGCTGACGGGCGAATCAGCCGCCCTTCATTTTCTGCCGGAAGGTCTGGACCAGGCTGTCGTTCGCCGGAACGCGCACGCGCCAGACCCAGCTCGATCCACGCCTTTCCCAACTTTCGGGGGCCGGATCGAGCGTGAAGGGAATCAGCATTTCGACCTCGGCATCGAAAGGCCGGGCGTTGGTCAGGGTGACCTGCCACAGCCGGAAGTCGACGTCGCGGTCGGGCTGGACAGTGACCTTATACTGGACCGCGGGGCTCGAACCGATGTCGTAATCGACGCGTTCGTCCTTCGCCTTGTCGCCGATCTTCGCCTCGCCGACGAGCAGGCGGCGGCCGGCAACCGATTCGAACACCGTCGCAACGCCCGCCGGCAGCGCCAGCCCCAGCCCGTCCGTTTCGCGATTCTGCACGCGCAGCCGTGTCATCAGCGGCTGCGGCGATCCGTTGCCCGCGTACAGGGTGCCCGCATAAAGCTGTTCGACCGCAACCTTGTCCTTCGCGAGCAGCGCGACCTGCTTCTGCCCCTTCGCCGACACATCGACGCGGAAGGGGATGCGATAGAATTTGAGGTCGCCCAAATCCTCCGCCGGCGGTGCGATCGGAGCGGGCGGCGGGGGCGGGGGTGGCGGGGGTGCCATCGCCATCGCGCGCCGGTCGCGACGGCTGGCGGTCACCACGACCTCTTCGGCGGCATAATCGGCATATTCTTGTTCAAACTCGATGATCGGCGGCAGCTCCCACAGGGGATGCGTGCTCGTGATATCCATCGGCCAGCATTTGAGCACGAGCGAACCCGGCGCGCTGCGCGGCAGCGGCGGGCTGTACATCTTGTTGAGCCGCCCCGCGATCACGTTGAGCTGCGCGCCCGGGAAGCTCGTCACACCGCCGTTCGCAACGGTGATCCAGCCGGTCAGACCCAGCGTCTTTCCGTCGGTGCCACGGTCGGCGACGTAATTGGCCGCCCAGTCGAACCCTTCGGCCAGATAGAGAAGCTGGATCTTCACCGTGCGCGCCGCCCTGCTTTCGACGAGTACCGACAGCGTCGGCCTGGCCGAAAGATCCTTGGGTACCCGCGAATAGAGCATCCGCTCGGGGAGGCCCGAGCAGGCAAGCGCCTCGACCCCGGCAGCGGTCTGGACGATCACCCCGCCGTTCGGGCCCGACTGGATCACCGCTTCCTGCTCAACGACCTTTCCGGTCGCGAGGCTGGTGCGGCGCAGCGTCACGCTGCGTTTGAGATGGGCGTCGACCAGCCCGGCGGGAGACAGCAGTCGCGCGTCGCGATTCTTTTCGATCACCCCGTCGGGGAGACCGCTCAGCACCGCGGTTTCGGGCAGCAGCCCTTCGGCTACGCCCTCGAACCGCAGCACCGACGTCCCGGCAGGCAGGGTAACGGTGCGGGTTTCGGTGATGAAGGCGAAACCCTGCGGCCAGTTGGGGTCGATCGGCCCACCGCCACGTGACGGCGCGCGATAGACGGTGACCGCAGCATCGTCGATTTTGGCCGACACCGCGATCGGCGCCGAAACCTGCGCAAGCGCGGGCGCCGGCACCAGCAGCGCCGCGACCCAGATCGACAGGGGCCAGGCCCGCATCGCGCGGCGCTCAGTAACGCGAGTCGAACGTGACGGTCAGGTCGACCTTGCCATTCGCGGGCACCGGCACCTGCCATTCGATCCGGTCGGCGGAAATCCGTTCGCCCTTCAGACTTTCGTCGCTGATCCGGACGTCGCCATACAGGCCGTCCTGTGCGAGCAATACCGTGACCGGCGCGGGCCGCGCGTTGGTGACGGTATATTTCATCCTGGTCACCCAGCGCGAATCGCCCTTGCGCGTGCGCGACACGACCGTCGGCTGGACCTTCACATCGAAAGCATCGCCGGTACGCAGCGACATCGCCGATCCCATCGGGGTGTGTCCGATGCTGTTTTCCCCGATGAACTGCGGGTCGCCGCGCGCGTCGCGCATATAAACGCGAATCGTCCCCGCGGGCAGTTGATCGCCGAGCCCCCCCTGCCGCGAGGTCGAGAAGCGCAGCACGCTCGCGGTGCTGACGGGCTCGGTGTTGCTGCCGAGCCAGCGATTGACATATTCATAGGTCGATTGCGCGGGCGCTCCCTTCACGTCGAGGAAGCTCACCTGCTTCTGCTGCGCGTTGGCGATCGTCGTGCGCTGGGCGAGCGGATAGAGATAATAGTCGCCGAGCCGTTCGCGATCGTTGCTTTCGGTTCCGGCCGAATCCATCGCGCCCGTCATCTGGCGGAAACCGCCGCCGCCTCCCGGATTGCCCGCGACGAGCAGGGTTCGCGCATTGCTGAACGTCGTGCCGGTGCTGTTGGTCAGCGTGACCCAGCCCTGGATATCCATCGCGCCCTTCGCGGCGTCGAACAGCGCGACATAGTCGGCGGTCCAGCCGAGGTTCGGGGTGAGATAGGACAGCCGCGCCGGGACGGTGCCGGCATTGGCGGCGTCGACCGTCACCGACAGCGTCGGCCGCGCTCGCAGATTGGGCGGCAGGCGGTCGAACACCGCACGCACCGGCAGGCCGTCGTCGCGCAGCACCTCGATCCGCTCGCCGATCTGGAGCACGATGCCGCCGTTCGCCGCGAGCACCTTTGCGCGCTCGGTGCGTTCGGCGCCGGTCGCGGGGTTCGTGCGGACGAGCGTGATCGACTGGCCGACCGCCTTGTCCATCAGCTTGTCGGGGGTGAGCAGGTCGAAATCGAAATTCTGCTCGACGATACCGATGCCGGGCCCCGAGAGCGTCACCGTTTCGGGACGGATGCGCGCCGACACGTCGGGGAATTCGATGCGGTTGCGCCCGGCGGTGACGCTGAGCTGGCGGTCGTCCTGAACCAGCGACTGGCCATTATTATAGATGGTGACCGCGACATCCCCCTGCGCGCTGCCGGCCGCAGTATCCTGCGCGAGAAGGGAAGACGACATGCCGCCCGCGAGCAACGGCAAACAGGCCAAGGCCAACACGCGCATAAAAAACCTCCCCGCAGGATATGTCCCGCGGGGAGGCTATGTCATGCGAATCGGAAAAACCAGCGTGAAATCGCTGGCTTATTCGGCTGCTTCGACGTCCGTGTTGCGCGTCGCCAGCGTACGGCGCGTGCGGCGCGGCTTGGCGGCGGGCGCTTCTTCAGCAGCATCGCTTTCGGCGCTGCGTTCGGGACGGCCGATCGCGGGCGGCAGAACGGCGGTGTCGATTCCCGCATCGCCGTTGTCGGCACTGTCATCCTGGCGCGGACGGCGGGCCGGGCGGCGCGCGGGACGCGGCGCGGGTTCCTGCTCGGCGGCTTCTTCGCGCACGGCGGGAGCTTCGCTGCGATCATTGCGGTCGCCCTGGGCTTCGTCCTCGTCGCGATTGCGGACGGGACGCGCGCGGGCCGGCTGGCGGTTGCCGCGATTGTCATCGTCGCGATTGCCGCGCGGTTCGCGATTGCCCCGATTGTCGTCGTCGCGGTCGCCGCGCGGCTCGCGGTTGCCGCGCTGGCCCCGATCGTTCCGCTCGTTGCCGCGATCGTTCCGCTCGCCGCGGTCGTCGCCATTGTCGCCATCGTCGCGGCCGGCGTCGGCTTCGAAATCGCTGTCGGCATCGTCGTGACCGTCGAAATCCTCGACGCCGCGAATCTCGCGGCTACGGTCGTGGCTGCGTTCCTGCCCGTTCTGGGCGTTCTTTTCTTCCTGCCGGGCGCGAAAGTCGCTCACGACGCGGAAATAATGGTCGGCGAACTGCAGATAATATTCGGTCTGGACCCGATCGCCGGCAAGCTGCGCATCGCGCGCGAGGTTGCGGTACTTCTCGATCATCTGGGCGCCGTTGCCGCGGGCGCGGCTGTCGATGCGGTTGGCCTGGTCGACCCCACCGCGTCCACCCGACTGCGGGCGATTATTGTTGTTGCTGTTGTTGTTACGGCCGCGACGGCGACCGTTCTGCCGGTTGTTCATGTTCAACTGAGACATCCTGTCGATAAGCTAATAAGCTATGCCAACCCCTTTTGGCCGACCGCGCCATTTGCGCGTCG
>JALDYH010000210.1:0-7074 GCA_032154175.1 Sphingopyxis sp.
TGCGTCTACCAATTCCGCCATCTGGGCACGGGGTAGGAGCGGGCGCTTAGCGGCGCGCGCATCGGCTTGTCAACCGCGACGCGGGCGGTGACGTGCATTTTATCGCAAAGCCGGGGGTTTCGCGTCATATTGCCGCCTTCGCCCCTTGCCCCCCTTCCCGCTTCGCGGCATGGGGAAGCCGTGTGGCGCACCCCGCGCCGGTTAGAGAATCGATCACAGGCGGACGATATGCAGAAACTCGACGGGCAATTGATCACGGTGCTGGGCGGCGGGGGCTTCCTCGGCCGCTATGTCGTGCAGCGACTGCTCGCCCGCGGCGCCCGCGTCCGCATTGCGCAGCGTGAACCGCGTGCGGCGACCTTCCTGAAGCCGCTTGGCGGGCTCGGGCAGACGCAGTTCGTTGCGGTCGACGTCCGCGACGCGGCGAGCGTCGCGCGCGCGGTGCAGGGCAGCGATGCGGTGATCAACCTTGTCGGCGCGTTCGACGATATGCAGGCGGTGCAAGCCGATGGAGCCGGCCATGTCGCGGCGGCAGCAAAGTCAGCTGGAGCTGGCGCGCTCGTCCATGTTTCGGCGATCGGCGCCGCGCCGGAGAGCGCATCGGCCTATGGCCGCAGCAAGGGCGATGGCGAAGCGGCGGTTCGCGCGGCCTTTGCCGGCGCCGCGATCCTGCGCCCTTCGACCCTCTTCGGCCGCGAGGATCATTTCATCAACCGCTTCGCGGCGATGATGCGTTTTTCACCGGTCGTTCCGGTCATCGCGGCGAATGCGAAATTCCAGCCCGTCTACGTCGGCGATGTCGCCGATGCCGTGGTCGCGGCGCTGAACAGCGTGGCTGCGGGCAAGACCTACGAGCTTGGCGGACCGCAAGTGCTGACCATGGGCGAACTGCTCCGCTGGATCGCCGAGGCGACCGGCCGCACCCCCCTGTTCGTCGATGTCCCCGACATCGTCGCCGGGGCGCTGGCGACCGGCTTCGGCTGGGCACCCGGTGCGCCGATCACCAAGGATCAGTGGCTGATGCTCCAGCATGACAATGTCGTCGCCGATGACGCTGCGGGGCTGGCAGCGCTCGGCATCACGCCAACCTCGCTGGCGTCGGTCGCCGACGGCTGGCTCGTCCAGTATCGCCGTAACGGGCGCTTCGCCGAGCTCGTCTCGCGATAATGGGTATCTGGCTGACCGCAATCATCCTCGGCATCGTCGAGGGTTTGACCGAGTTTTTGCCTGTCTCTTCGACGGGTCATCTTATCCTCGCTACCGAGCTTCTCGGTTATGATGCCGCGCGCTGGGCGATCTTCAACATCGCGATCCAGCCCGGCGCGATCCTTGCGATCGTCGTGCTGTACCGGAAGCTGTTCTGGGACATGTTCACCGGCTTTTTCCGGCGCGATCCGGTCGCCATAGCCTTTGTGCGCAACCTGCTGCTCGCCTTTTTCCCGGCCGTAATCCTCGGCCTTGCCTTCGGCGACTATATCGAGCTGTTGCTGGAGAATGCCGTCGTCGTCGCCTGGGCGCTGATCATCGGGGGCTTTGCCATCCTGCTCGTCGAGCGCTTTGCGAAAACCAGGGATGTCGGCGGAGTCGCGAATGTGTCGGCGCGGCAATCGATCCTCGTCGGGCTTGTTCAGTGCATTGCGATGATCCCGGGCGTCAGCCGCTCGGGCGCGACGATTCTCGGCGCGATGTCGTTCGGCGTCGACCGCAAGACCGCGGCCGAATTCAGCTTCTTCCTCGCGCTCCCCACGCTGACCGGCGCGACTGTGCTCCAGTTGTTCAAGCATCGCGATGCGATCACGTCGAACGATCTTGGCCTGATCGCGGTCGGCTCGCTCGTCTCGTTCGTCGTCGCGTGGGCGGTGATCAAGGCGTTCCTCGCCGTCGTCACGCGCTACGGCTTTGCCCCCTTCGCCTGGTATCGAATCATCGCAGGCGTCGCCGCGCTGATCTGGCTTGGCATGAGATAGGTCCGAATCGGTATTAATTGACGAAAGATAATTGCGCGAACCCGTTTTGAGGCAAATTCAGCCTCCATTTTAGGTTAGCAATCCTGTCCTAACTCGATATTCGCCCGTGACAGGGCTTTTGAAGCCATGCAATTCCCCGCTCAACGAAGGGGATACTGCATGGCTTCCGATCGCATGCTCCAGTTTGTGGGGCGTGAACAATCCTATCCGGACAAGCGCTCCGCCGAAGAACGCGCGCGCGACTTTCGCGAGATCGCCGAGCGCTATGCCGCGCCCGACGCCGACGCACAGGCGGCGCGCTGCTCGCAATGCGGGGTGCCTTATTGCTCGGTGCACTGCCCGCTGCACAATCATATCCCCGACTGGCTGCGCCTGACCGCCGAGGGCCGGCTGCGCGAGGCCTATGAGCTTTCCAACGCGACCTCGACGATGCCCGAGATCTGCGGCCGCATCTGCCCGCAGGACCGTTTGTGCGAAGGCAATTGCGTGATCGAATTCTCGGGCCATGGCGCGGTGACGATCGGCAGCGTCGAGAAATATATCACCGACACCGCCTGGGCCGAGGGCTGGGTCGAGCCGCTGCACCCCGGCGCCGCGACCGGCCAGTCGGTCGGCATCATCGGTGCGGGGCCCGCCGGGTTGACCGCGGCCGAATATCTGCGCGCCCAGGGGCACGAGGTCCATGTATACGACCGCCACGACCGCGCCGGCGGCCTCCTGACCTATGGCATCCCCGGCTTCAAGCTGGAGAAGGAAGTCGTGACGCGCCGCATCGACCGGCTGGTCGAAGGCGGAATCCGGTTCCACCTCGGCTTCGAGGTCGGCGGCGACGCGACGCTCGACGCACTCCGGCAAAAACATGACGCGCTGCTGATCGCCACCGGCGTCTACAAGGCGCGCGAAATCAATGTGCCGGGCAATGCCGCTCAGGGCGTGGTCGCCGCACTCGACTATCTGATCGCATCGAACCGCAAAAGCTTTGGCGACGCGGTTCCGGCGTTCGACGACGGCCGGCTGAACGCCGAGGGCAAGCATGTCGTCGTCATTGGCGGCGGCGACACCGCGATGGACTGTGTGCGTACGGCCGTGCGGCAGGGCGCGAAATCGGTGAAGTGCCTCTATCGCCGCGATCGCGAGAATATGCCGGGGTCGCTGCGCGAAGTGTCGAATGCCGAAGAGGAAGGCGTCGAGTTCGTCTGGCTGTCGGCGCCCGAAAGCTTCACCGCCGACAAGAGCGTCAAGGAAGTCGCGGTCGCGGGCATGCGCCTCGGCGCCCCCGACGCGAGCGGGCGCCGCAGCCCCGAGGTCGATCCCGGCCGCAAGTTCGACGTGCCCGCCGACATGGTGATCAAGGCGTTGGGCTTCGATCCCGAAGAGCTTCCCCACCTGTTCGGTTCGCCCGATCTGTCGGTCACCCGCTGGGGCACTTTGCGCGTCGATCACCAGACGATGATGACCAGTCTGCCCGGCGTTTTCGCGGCAGGCGACATCGTCCGCGGCGCCAGCCTGGTCGTCTGGGGCATCCGCGACGGCCGCGATGTCAGCGAGCAGATGGCAAAGTGGTTGAAAGCGAAAGCAAAAAGCGAAAAGAGGGCAGCATGACCAACAGGAAGGAAATTTCATGATGCCGAACTTCAAGTCGATCTTGCTCGCCGGGACGATCGCGATGCTGCCGCTGGGCACGCCCGCCTTCGCCGCGCCGAAGGAAGCGCCGGTCGCGGAGGTCGTCGTCCCCGCGCCCGAGACCGAGGCCGAGACCGAGGCCGAAACCGCAAGCGACTTCGACAGCGAAGCCTATGCCGAACAGCAGAAGGCGAAGATGCAGAAGGAAATGGACGAGGCGGTCGCGCTGATCGAAAAGATGTTCGACACGAGCAACCTGCCGCCGATCGAACCCGCGCGCCTGACGCTCGCGCAGCAGACGATGAACGCCCTGATCCCCGCCGGCAGCCTCGAGAAGATGATCGACAATCTGTACGGCAAGATGTTCAAGACGATCATGGGCGAGTTCGGCGGCCAGTCGGACCTGTTGCTCTCGATCAAGACCGGGGTCGAAAGCGAACAGATTGCGGCGCTCGACGAGGCGACGAAGGGCAAGGTCGCCGACATGTTCGACCCGCATCGCAAGGAACGCGAAGACCAGATCACCAATGTGATCAAGCCGCTGATCAGCGAAGTGCTGGGCGACATGGAACCGCCGATGCGCGAAGGGCTGGCCAAGGCTTATGCCCGTAAATTCACCGCGGCGCAGCTCACCGATCTCAACGGCTTTCTCGCGACGCCGACCGGGGCTCTCTATGCCAATGAATGGATGGCGCTGCAGGCCGATCCCGAAGTGATGGTCGCGGTGATCAAGGCGGTTCCGCCGCTGGTCACCAAATTCATCGACCGCGCGCCGCAGATCGAAAAGGACATGAAGGATCTGCCGAAGGAAAAGCAGCTTTCCGACTTCGACGACAAGGACCTCGCAAAGCTCGCCAAGCTGATGAAGGTCGACGTGAAAGTGCTGAAGGAACAGCGCGACATGTGGAATACCGACAGCACCGAAGCGAGTGATGCAGTCGCGGTCGATGTGGCTGACGACTATGCGGTCGATGCCGCCGCCGATGCGGCGGCCGATGCGGCAGAGGCTGCGACTTACGCGACGGATGTGGCCACAACGGCCGTCGACGACCCCGCTTATGACCGCAGCAACTGGTCGGCGGCCGACCTGAAGCGCGTCGAGGATCTCGAGACCGCTTACGAAAACGCGTCGCTTGCCGCGCAGCAGGCCGCCGAGGAAGCGGCGGCCAATGCGAGCAAGCGTTCGAAGCTGCCCAACAAATAGGCACCTACCCCGTCAGGACGAAGATGATGACCCATTACCCCACCCCCGATCACGCACGGCTCGCAGCCGAAGGCATGTATCGCCCCGACATGGAATCCGATGCCTGCGGCGTCGGCATGGTCGCGGCAACCGACGGCAAGCCGTCGCGCCGCGTCGTCGAGGCGGCGATCGAAGCCTTGCGTGCCGTCTGGCACCGCGGCGCGGTCGACGCCGACGGCAAGACCGGGGATGGGGCGGGCATCCATGTCGACCTGCCGGTCCGCTTCTTCGACGATGCGATCGCGGCGTCGGGGCACAAGGTGCGCCCGAACCGTCTCGCCGTCGGCATGGTCTTCCTGCCGCGCACCGACCTCGGCGCGCAGGAGGAGTGCCGCACGATCGTCGAGGCCGAGATCATCGACGCGGGCTTCACCATCTATGGCTGGCGCCAGGTGCCGGTCGACGTCTCGGTCATCGGCGACAAGGCGCAGCGCACGCGCCCCGAGATCGAGCAGATCATGATCGCCGGCCCCCTGCCCGACGAACAATCGGTCGCCGAGTTCGAAAAGCAGCTCTATCTCGTCCGCCGCCGCATCGAGAAAAAGGTCATCGCGGCGCAGATCGCCGACTTTTATATCTGCAGCCTGTCGGCGCGCTCGATCATCTACAAGGGCCTGTTTCTCGCCGAAAGCCTTGCCGACTTCTTCCCCGACCTCACGAACAAGCTGTTCGAAAGCCGCGTCGCGATCTTTCACCAGCGCTATTCGACCAACACTTTCCCGCAATGGTGGCTCGCGCAGCCGTTCCGCTGCCTCGCCCATAATGGCGAAATCAACACGATCCGCGGCAACAAGAACTGGATGAAGAGCCACGAGATCAAGATGGCGAGCCTCGCCTTCGGCGAACATAGCGAGGACATCAAGCCGGTGATCCCGGCGGGCGCGTCGGACACCGCCGCGCTCGACGCGGTGTTCGAGGCGCTGTGCCGCGCCGGCCGCGACGCGCCGACCGCGAAGCTGATCCTCGTCCCCGAGGCGTGGACGACCGAATGCGACGTTCCCGATAACCACCGCGCGATGTACAGCTACCTCGCCAGCGTGATGGAGCCGTGGGACGGCCCCGCCGCGCTCGCGATGACCGACGGCCGCTGGGCGGTCGCGGGCATGGACCGCAACGCGCTGCGTCCGCTGCGCTACACGCTGACCGCCGACAATCTGCTCGTCGTCGGCTCCGAAAGCGGCATGGTGCTGCTGCCCGAAGCAAGCATCCGCAAGAAAGGCCGCCTCGGCCCGGGCCAGATGATCGCAGTCGATCTCGACGACGGCACGCTCTACGAAGATCTCGCGATCAAGGACAAGATCGCGGACGCGCAGGACTATCCCTCGCGCGTCAGGGGCTTCCGCACGATGGCCGACCTGCCGAAGGGCGGCAAATCGAGCCTGCCGACATTCGAGCGCAGCGAACTGCTCCGCCGTCAGGTCGCCGCGGGGCTGACCATGGAGGATATGGAGCTAATCCTGTCGCCGATGGTCGAGGATGCGAAAGAAGCGATAGGGTCGATGGGCGACGACACGCCGCTTGCGGTCATTTCCGACAAGCCGCGCCATGTCGCGCAATTCTTCCGCCAGAATTTCAGCCAGGTCACCAACCCGCCGATCGACAGTCTGCGCGAACGGCATGTCATGAGCCTGAAGACGCGCTTTGCGAACCTCGCGAACATCCTCGACGAAAAGGGCCAGAGCGACCACGTCCTCGTGATCGACAGCCCCGTTCTCGTCGGCGAGGACTGGGATCGCCTTCGCGCCTATTTCGGTGATGCAGTCGCCGACATCGACTGCACCTTCCCCGTCGGTGGCGACGCCGCGATGCTGCGCGAAGCGATCGCCCGCGTCCGCCGCGAAGCCGAAGACGCGGTGCGCGCGGGCCGCAGCGAGCTCTTCCTCTCCGACCAGAATATTGGCGAAGGCCATGTCGGCATGGCGATGGTGCTCGCGGCCGCCGCAGTCCACACGCATCTCGTCCGCAAGGGTCTGCGCAGCTACGCCTCGATCAACGTCCGCTCGGCCGAAGTACTCGATACCCACGCTTTCGCCGTGCTCGTCGGCGTCGGCGCGACGACGGTGCACGCCTATCTCGCCGAAGCGGCGATCGCCGATCGCCAGTCGCGCGGGCTGTTCGGCGAGCTGAGCCTCGACGAATGTCGCCTGCGCTTCCGCAAGGCGATCGACGACGGCCTCTTGAAAATTCTCGCCAAGATGGGGATCGCGGTGATCTCCTCCTATCGCGGCGGCTATAATTTCG
>JALDYH010000211.1:0-7071 GCA_032154175.1 Sphingopyxis sp.
GCAGGGCCGCGCCTATGCGACCGGCCGCCGCAAGGACGCCGTCGCTCGCGTGTGGGTCAAGCCCGGCACGGGCAAGATCACCGTCAACGGCCGCGACCAGGAAGTTTACTTCGCACGTCCGACGCTGCGTCTCGTCATCAACCAGCCCTTCGGTCTGACCGAGCGCGTTGGCCAGTATGACGTGATCGCGACCGTCAAGGGCGGCGGCCTGTCGGGCCAGGCGGGTGCCGTGCTGCACGGCATCGCGCAGGCGCTGACCCGCTTTGAACCCGCGCTTCGCAGCCCGGTCAAGGCGGCAGGCTTCCTGACCCGCGACAGCCGCGCCGTCGAGCGTAAGAAGTACGGCAAGGCCAAGGCCCGCCGCAGCTTCCAGTTCTCGAAGCGCTAAGAGCTTTCTTCCGTCGACGGACGGAGAAGGGAAGGGCGGTCCGGCAACGGGCCGCCCTTTTTCGTGCGCACGAGTCCGCGCTTCATCGGTTCGTCGCAAACCTGTCTTCGATTGGTAGCCAAATATTGTCTAAATCTTTCACCCGGTTAAGCTTCCTTCCTGCGCCGAGTCCCCGACCCGGAAGAGGCGCGCTTTTACTACGGGGATAGTATATGGAATCGCATGTAGTTTCGCGGCGGGTGCGTCGCGGGGGCCTGTTGGCGTCGGTTTGTGCAATGGGCCTGATGCAGGTTACGCCCGCACTGGCGCAGGAAGCTAATATCCAGGACGGCGGCCATATCGCCGTAGCCGATCCCCAACCCCATGCTGGCCTTGTCCCGGTCAAGCCCGGACTGCAGATCGAAAAAATCGACCCTGAACCCGAAATCCTGATCGCGGACCCGGGAACGCCGACGACTGCACGCGATCCCGTCAACATCACCGGCATAGGTCGGCGGGGATGTGACGTTCAGGACCGGTAATGTCGACCTGTCGCTGGGCGCCGACACGACGATCGGGCGTAAGGATGTGTCGAACCAGAGCTATCGCGGCTCGGTCACCTTCCACTTCTGATCGATACCCTCAAAAAAGGGGGAGGGCGGTCCGGCAACGGGCCGCCCTTTTATTTTCTAGAGTAGGTCGAGGCTGCCAAGCGCCAGCGCCTGACGCGCCGGCCGCTCGGCCATCACTGCGAACATCTCGTCGCCCCGCTCCGTCCGCTCGACACTCATGGACGCGAAGACCGCCATGAAATAGCCGCTCAGGGCGCCGACGCGATAGTCGGTCCACACGCCGTCGACGTCGGGATCGACACCGCCCTCTTTCAACGCCGCAATCCAGTGATCGAACGCCGGCCGGTCCGCCGCTGCACGCTCGAAGGGGTCGGCGATGCTGGTGCCGACCAGATAGGCGAGGTCGGCTGCTCCGCTGCCGCGTCCCAGCGTCTGCCAGTCGACGAGCCAGCAGGCGTTGCCGCCGGGCGCAAAGAGGATATTGTCGATACGAAGGTCGCCATGGACAATCGTGCGCGCGGCGGGTTCGCGGGTCAGATAGGCGTCGAGCTTTTCCACGATCCCGGCGCCAAGATCGAGCACCTCGGGCGCCAGCCTCGTGGCATAGCGCTCACGGAATCCGACATAGAGCTGCGGAAACAGCGCGCGGATCAGATCGCCATTGTCGCGCGACAACCATGCGAAATCGGCGAGCCGTGCGTCGTTCCACAGATATGCGTGCAGTTGCGCCGCGGCTTCGATGCAGGGAATGAGCGATGCAAGACCCAGCCCCGCAAGCTGGTCGCCCTGCCGCGCGGGCGCGAGGTCGGAGAGGATCAGGATGAAATCGACATCGTCGGCGGCGATGTCGGCAAAATGGCAGGTCGGAGCGGCGACACCGCTTGCCGCGGCGAGTTCGCGGTACCAGCTGACTTCCTTGACATAGGTGCCGGTCAGCTTGGCGATATTGCGGCTCGCGTCGTCGTGGCTCGGGCATTTGGCGATCACGCTCGCCGGGGCGTCGACGCCCTCGATCCAGTCGAGCGTCAGGCGAAAACTGTCGCACATCTGACCGGTGCCGACCGGGGTGGAGGAAAAGCCGCGCAACACACCTGCTTCCTTCCCCAGTTTTTCCGCGAGCCACGCCGGCGTCATCGCCTCGGGCGCAGTCGGAAAGTTCACGGTGCAGGATCCATCAGTCCGGTGAGCCCCGTCGGCGCGTGCGGGCCGACGAACAATTGTTCGAGCACGCCGATGCCATTGTCGCTGCGGTCGCCGTCGGTCAGGTCGGCCCGGACGAGCGCCTGCACATGCATGGCGAGCGGATTACCCCACATCCGTTCGGCTTCGGACAGGCTGTCGTGCGTGATATCGAGTTCGCCATGGTCGAAGCCGTGGCCCCAGACGGGGTGGGTGTAGCCAAGCCCGCTCATCGCGAATATCGGCCCGCTCGGGGTCAGCGTCAGGCGGGTGCTGCGGTCGAAGTCGGCGGTAAGCTTCGACAGACGCCGCGTTCGAGGCTGCCATTCGGCGGCAAAAGCGGGGTCTGCAAAATGGCGCTCGCCGCCATTGCCGCCGACGAGCACCGCGCGGCGGTTCCACGCGCTTCCTTCACCATCGTCGTTGCTGTGAAAAAACAGCGAGCGATCAGGGAAATTGCATGGCGTCCACAGCCAGAAGAACTGGCTGAAATTGCCCTGCGGCGGCGGTTGCGGTTCGGCGGCGCCGACGGGGCGGATACCCCAGCTGCGATCGCGCGTACCCGCCCAGCCGGCGCCGATATCGACGCGCTGCCCGTCGATCGAGAGCCAGCCTGACCAATGGCCGTTCTGCGTCATGCGCGTATAGTCCATAAACAGCCGCGTGCCGTTGCGGCGAATGAAGCGGGGCTCCTCGATCGGGAAATGGCGCGCGGTGAAATGCAGTTCACCGGCGAGGGGACCGTCGTTTTCGGCGATGCGCAGCGTCAGCGTCTCGAGCGGCGCGTCGATGGCAATCGCGATAGGGCCGACCGACAGGTCGAGTCGTTCGCCGCCTGAGCGGCGGCTGCCGCGCAGATTATGCTGCACACCGTCGATCAGAACGCAAAAGGCAGCATCGACGATACCCAGCTGCGGGTAGAAACCCATCGCCGCGGCAAAGAAGATCGACCCGTCGGGCGAATAGCCGTTGAAGAAATAGCGGTCGTAGAAATTGCGGTCGGTGCCTGCGAATGCAATCGGCTCGGCACTCTGGTGCAGCGGGAAATCGTCGCCCTTGGTCAGCATCGTCTTTCATCCAATCCCGTTTTTTGTTGCAACCTAACGGGATGAAGCGCGGCGTCAATGCACCGGTGGATCGACCGGCGGCACGGCGTCGATCGGTGCAACCGGTTCCCCGGGCGTGCGCGGCGGCAGCGCGTCGGGCGGCACGTCGGGGATTTGCATGTCGGGGGTTGGCACCGCCTCGACATTGCGGACGCGCACGTCGATCGCTCCATCCTTGATGCGCAGTTCGTTGAAGCCCGGCGGAGTCGAACGGATACGTTGCGACAGCGTACCCGCGCCGATCATACGGATCGGGCCGGCGGCGGTCTCCTTTACGAGATCGAAGGCATCGTGGACATGGCCGGTGAGCACCGCGGCGACGCCGCGCCCGGCCAAGGCCGCAAGTGCGCGCTCGCCGCCGCGTGTCAGCGCCCGCCCTTTCGTACCGGCTTCGACCAGCGGGTGATGCGCGGTGATCAGCAGGGTCGTGCCGTGCGGGAGCGCATCGATCGCGGCGAGGGTTTTTTCCAGCGCCCGGTCCGTTACCCATCCCTTCGACCAGTCGAGCCGCCATTGCGCGCGCGCGGTCGTCTTCAGTGGCACCACCGCGACCCCGGCGAGATCGAGTTCGCGTTCGACGAGCCGTTCGATCCCGCGAATACGGCGATAGGGATAGAAAAAGCGCTCGAAAGGATTGAAATACGGCAGGTCATGGTTGCCGACCTCGACCGTCACCGGCACGTCGAGCGCGCCGATCCAGTCGCACGCCGCGGCGAACTCGCGACTGCGCGCACGCATCGTGAGGTCGCCGGTGATCAGCACCGCGTCGGGTTGTTCGCGGCGCACGCATTCGCGGAACCAGGCAAGCGCGGCGCGATCCTCAAGCCCGAAATGCAGGTCGCTGATATGGAAAAGCCGGGTCATGCCGTCGCCAGGAAATCGACCATGCTCATCCCCGTTCCGAAGCGGGCGGGCGACTTCACCTCACCCAATTCGCCGTCATATTCGAGGCTGATGATGGTGTCGCTTTCGAGGATGATCGTCTCGCCCGTCGCGATGGCCTCGCTTGGCCCGTCGCGAAAATCGCCGCCGAGCCAGGCAAGTCCGTGGCGGAGTACGTCGGCGGTGCCTTCGGTCAGGATTCCGTCGGCGCGAATGCCTTCGGCGGTCGGGGTCAGGACGACAGCAGGATAGGGCTGCTCATGCCCGGCGACATTGACGCCCGGCGCATTCATCATCGAATCGAGCGCATCGGGCGCGGCGCGGCTTGCCTCGATCAATCCGTCCTGCCGCATCGTTTCGCGCACCTCGGCCCAGCGGGTGGCGGGTCCCGCGACGATCGTGATGAAGGCTTCGCCGGCATCGGACCGGATAGTCGGTATCGGCCCGCGGCGACCTTTGCCTTGCAGTGCGTCGGCCAGTATCCCGGGCACCGGCCGGTCGCCGTGCAGCGCCTTGGACAGCAGGTTGAGTGTACCGCCGGGCAGCGGCAGGATCGCGCCGTCCCAGCCCGCAGCGACGGTCGCGGCGGCATTGATCGTCCCGTCGCCGGTCCAGACGAGCAGCAGATCGATGCCCTGCCGGATCAATTCGGCCGCCGCGGGGATGTCGGCGTCGGGTAGCGAGAAGGTCGCGACAAGTGGTGCGCCAAGCGCGCGGCAGGTTTCGACGATCGCGTCGAGCACGGCTTCATCGTGGCTGCCGCTCTGGCTGTTGCAGACAAGGGCGGGGCGGGAAAAATGGCTGGTCATCGCCTTGTCCTACGCGCGAACGCGAAAAAGGTGGCCGATCTTCCGCAAACGCGTCGCCGTACCCATATGACGTAGCTGCCTTGTTCGCCGTATCGTCGGCCTGTAGGGCGCGAGAATATGGCGGTGCCGGTTTCCAAAGGACGACGGTTGATCAAATTCCTCTTCGTGGTGCTGCTGCTCGTGCTGCTGTTCGGCGGCGGTGCAAAGATGATCGTCGCGGGCGGCGCCAAATCGCTCAACATGGCCGACCGATTGCTCGGGCAGGGCGATGGCGCGCGGCTGCTGCTCGCCGATCAGCTCTATGGCCGCGGGCCGCGCCAGTCGCTCGATATCTGGGTGCCCGAAAATGCCCACGAAGGCGACCGGCTGCCGGTGATCGTCTTCTTCTATGGTGGCGGTTGGGACAGCGGCGAGCGGGACAGTTACGGTTTCGCCGGGCGCGCGCTGGCGCGACAGGGCTTCGTCGTGGTGATTCCCGACTACCGTCTGGTGCCCAAGGCGCATTGGCCGGACTTTATCGAGGACAGCGCCGCGGCGGTCGCGTGGACGCATGAGCACATCGCCAAGCTTGGCGGTGACCCTGACCGGATCGCGCTGATGGGTCATTCGGCGGGCGCCTATAATGCCGCGATGCTCGCGCTCGATCCGCAATGGCTGCGCGCGGCGAAGAGCGATCCGTCGATCATCCGCGGCGTCGCGGGGCTGGCCGGGCCCTATGACTTCCTCCCGCTCGAAAAGGGCGGGCGCGGTGACCGGGCAATGGGCAAGGTCAAGCCGATCGAAAAAACGCAGCCGATCCATTTCGCGCGCGGCGATGCGCCGCCCCTATGGCTCGCGACCGGCGACGAGGATGACACGGTGCGCCCGCGCAACAGTCAGAATCTGGCAGCCGCGATCGAGAAGGCGGGGGGACTGGCGACGCTGCGCATCTATCCCGGCATGGGGCATACCGGCATCGTGATGGCGCTCGCCGCGCCATTCCGTAATCGCGGGCCGGTGCTCGAGGAAGCGACCGATTTCCTGCGTGGCGTGACCGGCCGCCGTATTGCGCCCGTGGCAGAGGCCGCGCAGTGATCGCCCCGATCCCGGCGATCGTCCTCGCAGGCAGCCGCCCCGGTCCCGACCCGTTGCTGACTGGGAGCGGCGTATCGACCAAGGCGCTGCTGCCGATTGCAGGGCAGGCGATGCTCCTCCATGTGGTGACGGCGCTTCGGAGCTCGCCGCTCGTCGGGCCGATCACGATCCTGGCGCAGAACAGCGCCGAGCTTGCGGCCGAACCCGGCTTGAGAGGGTTTGCCGACGTGCATTTCGCGGATTCGGGGCAGGGTATCAGCACCTCGCTCGCCGCCGCGCTGCCGCCGGGCGACGATCCGTTGCTCGTCACAACCGCCGATAATGTCCTGCTCACGCCGACGATGGTCGACGAGTTCCTGAAAGGCGCTGTGAAGAGCGACGTCGCGGTCGCTATGGTCGAGCGCGACACGCTGCTCGCACGCTATCCGCAGTCGAAAAGGACTTGGCTGAAATTCCGCGGTGGCTGGTGGTCAGGGGCGAACATGTTCCGGCTGCGCGGGCGACGCGTGCTGCCCTTGCTCGATTTCTGGGGCCGCATCGAACGCGACCGCAAGAAGGGGCTGAAGATCGTTGCCGCTTTCGGTCCGTGGCTGCTCATTGGCGCGCTGCTCCGGCTCTTCACGATCCAGCAGGGCGTCGCGCGCGCCGGGGTGCGGTTCGGGCTGAAGGCCGAGATCATTCCGATGTCCGAACCCGAGGCGTGTATCGACGCCGACAAGCCCGCCGACATCGAACTGATCGAAGCGATATTTGCCGCACGGCGCGAAGCAGCTATAGGCGAGCCCCTATGACCATCGACAAAGCCATCATCCTGTCGGCCGGACAGGGCTCGCGCCTGTTGCCGCTGACCCGCGACATTCCCAAATGCCTGATCGAGTTCAACGGTCGCAGCCTCATCAGCTGGCAGGTCGCGGCGCTCGTCGCGAACGGCGTCAAGGACATCGTCGTCGTCACGGGCTTTCGTACCGAGCGCGTCGAGGATCATGCGCTGCAGCTTTATCGCGACACCGGTGCGCGCATCCGCACCCTGTTCAATCCCTTCTTTCAGGTCGCCGACAATCTCGGCACCTGCTGGATCGCGC
>JALDYH010000212.1:0-6994 GCA_032154175.1 Sphingopyxis sp.
CGGGACAGCGACAGGGCGAGCGCGCCGAGCGCGATCGCCGGAATTTTCATCGCGTTCATGATGCTCAGAACTCGACCGTCAGATCGACACCATAGGTGCGCGGTTCGCCAAACAGCGCGCCGGGGCGGCCGATGTTGAACTGCATGATGTAATATTCCTTGTCGGTAAGGTTGCGGCCCCACAGCCCGACGCGCACACCCTCGACGCCGGGGATTTCGGCGAGCGTCAGCCGCGCGTTGAGCAGGCCGTAATCGCCGGTGATATATTTGCCGCCCGCGATGGTCGATCCGGTAAACTTGTCGCTCTGCATCGTATAGTTGACGTTGGCCGAGAGCGTCCCGACCGGCAGGTCGGGCAGCGTGTAATTGGCATCGAACGCCAGCGTATTCTTCGGCGCGTTGGTGAAACGGTAACCCGCCGAGACGTCGTTGCCCGCGGCATCGATGATTTCATCATAGCGCGCATCGAGATAGCCGTAGTTGATGGCGAAGCGCAGGTTGCGCGTCGGCGCCAGCGTCAGGTCGACCTCGACCCCCTTCACCGTAGCCTTGCCCGCGTTGAGCACGTCGGTAATCCGGACGTTGGTCGGGTCCGACTGAACGTTGATCTGGATATCCTTGTACTTCGACTGGAAAGCCGCGACGTTCAGGCGCAGGCGATTGTCGAGCCACTGGCTCTTCAGCCCGAGTTCGTAGGACCAGAGTGTTTCGGAACCGAAACCGTCGTTGAAGCGCGCGATCGAACTCGCGCGGATATTATAGCCCCCCGATTTATACCCCTTCACCGCCTTGGCATAGACATTCACATTCTCGGCCACGTCATAGGCGATCACGAAACTGGGGCTGAAATCGGTAAATTTGCGGCTACCGTCGCCAAAACCGGGAACGGGCACGATCGGGCCTTCGTTGACCTGCGTCTCGCGCCGCAGCGTCGCCGCGCGCTCGTCCCAGCTCTGGCGCAGCCCGATGGTCAGGTGCAGCCGGCGATCCATCCATTCGGGGCTATAGGTTGCCTGGCCGAAGACCGCCCAGCTTTCGTTCGCGATCGTCGCGGTGGTGAAGCTGCGCGTGCGCGTCGGCGGGCTGTAGCTGTTCGAGAAATTGCTGCCGTCTTCGGAGAAATAATAGACGCCTGCGACATATTCGATCTGGCGGTCGAAGAGGTCTCCGACCAGCTGCAGCTCCTGGCTCCACTGGTCCTGCTTCGCGAGGCTGCTGTTCTTCTGCAGCGGAATGGGGCCGAGGACGCCGGTCAGATAATCCTGGTTCTGGAAGTTCCTGAGCTTGCGATAGCCCGTGATCGACCGGATCGTGAGCGCGTCGGCGGCGTTCCACTCGGCGATCAGGCTGTGCCCCTGCGAGGTCACATCGTTGGGCAGCAGGTCGCGCACCAGCGGGCTGCCCGCCTTCGGGCGCGGCGCCTTCAGTGGATGGAGCGGCGAAAAGGCGACATAGATCGGCGTGTCGCCGATCTCCGACCGGTCATAGCTGTAGCGCAGGCTGAAGGCGTCGGCGGGCTGCCACAGCACATCGGCGCGATAGGCCTCGCGATCCTTGTAGCCCCAGCGCTTCACGCCGGTGCCGGGATTCTTCACAAATCCGTCCTGCTGGATATTGGCATAGGAGAAGCGCGCGGCGAGCGTGTTGCCGACGGGGACGTTGACCGCCGCCTTGAACCGGCGGTTGTTGAAATTGCCGAGCGTCACCTGCCCCTTGAAGCCGAAATCCCCAAGCTCGGGCTTTTTGGTGATGAAGTTGATCGCGCCGCCCGTCGCGTTGCGGCCGTAGAGCGTACCTTGCGGGCCGCGCAGCACCTCCACGCGTTCGAGTTCGGCGACTTCGAGCGCCTGCCCCTGGCTGCGCGCGACATAGACACCGTCCATATAGACCGCGACGCCGCCGTCCTGCGTGATCTGATCGTCGCTGAGCCCCACACCACGCATGAATATCTGCGTCGTCGCAGCACTGTTCGGGTGCGGCGTGAGCTGGAGATTGGGCACGTTTGCGCGCAGGTCGGTGAGACCGGTTATCGCCTTCGTCTCGAGTTCCTCGGCGGTGAAGGCCGCGATCGAGATCGGCGTGTCCTGCAGCGATTCGGTCCGCTTTTGCGCGGTCACGACGATTTCTCCGAGCCCCTGTCCCTCGTCGGTCGCGGCAGCCTGGGCCAGCGCGGGTTGCGCTACGCCGAATGCGAGCGCGCTCAGCAGCAGGCGGGCTTTCCGCCCGGAAATCTTCCTCATCGTCTTCCCCTCCATGAACATGCGGAGGCGTTCGCTCCGCTTCACGATTCTACCTTCGTGTAGGTAGATTTCTACCTTCATGAAGGTAGATTGCAAGCGCGATTTGATTGCGCCAAAAGGGAGCGTGCCCGGAGCGCGGATATGGAAGGTTTTTGAGCATTGAATGTGAAGCCCATCAGGCACGTGCGCGGCGAAGCAACGCGTCAGGCAATTCTCGAGGCGGCCGAGACGGTTTTCGCCGAGGTCGGCTTCACCACGGCGCGGCTGGAGGACGTCGCGGCCGCGGTCGGAATCCGCCGTCCTTCGATCGTCTATTATTTCGCCAACAAGCAGGAGCTTTACGACGCGGTCGAAGAGGACATCTTCGCAGCCATGCACCGTGAAGCCCTTGGCCGCATCGCGCGGCACGACAAGCCCATCGACAAGCTGCTCGCCCTGTTCGACGGGTGGCTCGACTTCCTCGTAACGCGGCCGTCCGCTGCCCGGATCATTCAGCGCCTCGTTGCCGATGTCACGCCGCGCGGCGGCGACCCCACGCAATTCTCGAACGTGCTCCTGCGCGATGTGGAGATCGTGGTGAACGAAGGTATCGCCGCGGGCGACTTTCGTCCGCTGCCGCCGATGCATGTCGTCAACGCGGTGGGGTCGAGCTCACTCTTCTATGTCTGCAACAGCAAGCAGCTTGGCTCCAACCGCGGCTATGATGCTGCCGATCCCGGGGAGCTCGAAAGCTTCCGCGAGCTGCTTCATCTGCTGACGCGCGCGGCGGTCGCCCCGGTACGCGGCAGCTAAACCGGCGGCAATCCGCCGCCATCCGCGTCAGGGCAAGACCGCAGTGCGCGCAAGTTTGTGCAGCAAGGTTCTGAAGGCCGCCAGATCCGTCGGATCTGAAGGATCATAGCGCCGCTGCTCGCCCACCTGACGGCTATTGCAGACGAAGAAGAGAATGCCGGCCGCCACGCCGTTGATGAACGTCATGGTCGACAGAGGGACAAAGGCGCCGCGCGCGATCCCGTAGGCCAGCGTCCGGTCCATATCTTCCAGCGCGACATAGGAAAACTCGACCGGATTGTCCTGTCGCACCGCCGTGTCGGCGACGAGGCGCTGAAGGATACGGGCGGCGGGCGGACGGCCGATGAAGAAGTCGAGCCAGGCGTCGAGATGCGCGAGCAGTCTGGCCATGGGGTCCTCGACACTGGCGATACGTGCCTCGCAAGCCGCATGCATATTCTCGAATATGCGCTGTTCGACGGCATCGTAGAGCATTTTTTTCGTCGAGAAATGATGCAGCAGCGAGGGCCGGCGAATGCCGACCGCGTCGGCAATATCCTCCAGCCGGGCGGCCCTGAAACCCGTGGCGGCGAACACTCGCTCGGCCTCGATCAGGATCGCTTCGCGGGTCGCATCCGCGCGCTCCTTGCGCGTCGACGGCATCGGAATGGTCATATGCATCGCGCCTGTTTGGCGCATTCGAATGACGCTTGCAAATCTCCTTTCTCCGGCTACAAATTCATCTACTCATCAGTAGGTGAATCGATGCGGGGACAGAAACCCGCGCAAAATGGGAGGGAGAATCTATGTCGAAGGAAGGATTGCGCCTGACTCGGGTCGCGCTCACGGCATCTGCGGCCACGTGGCTCGCGATGACGCCGGCCGCCGCGCAGGAAAGCAGCGGGGACGAGACGATCGGCGTGGCCGACATCGTGGTGACCGCCCAGAAGCGCGAAGAGAATCTGCAGGACACCCCGATCTCGATGGTCGCGCTCGGTTCGGAGGCGCTCGAGCAAAAGGGTATCGGTTCGCTGTCCGACCTGTTCACCGGCGCGGTGCCGTCGATCCGGATTGCGCCCTTCGTCGGCCGCGTTTCGGCGGTCAGCATCGGAATGCGCGGGCTCGTTCCCGTCGACGCGACGCAGGTGACACGCGACGCCACCGTCGGCGTCTATGTCGACAGCGTCTACCTCGGCCGCGTCTCGGGGCTGGGCATGGAGCTCGCCGACATCGAACGTATCGAGGTGTTGCGCGGCCCGCAGGGGACATTGTTCGGGCGCAACACAATCGGCGGCGCGATCAGCATCGTGTCGAAGAAACCGACGGGCGAACTCGGCTTCGACATGAAGGCAGGGATCGGCAATTATCGCGGCCGCTCGTTCGCTGCACACGTCAACCTGCCCGAAGCGGCGGGGATCAGCGTCAAGGTCGACGGCGTCTTCGAAGGCCGCAACGGGCTCGTGCAGAACCCGCTCGGCGGCGACGCGCTCGATTATGGCGAGGTCAAGAAATACGGCTTCAAGATTTCGGCGCTGCTGCGCCCCGTCGACAATGTCTCGATCCTCTATTCCTACGACCTCTCGCGCGACAGATCGACGGGCCTCTATCACTATGTCGCAGCGATCCATCAGGCGCCGGGCGTGACGCCCTCGTTCATGAAGATCGACACCGGCCGCGTGAAGGTCGGCCGGATCGGCCTTCCCCTCTATCGCAATCCGCAGGAGGCAAAGGGCCACAGCCTGACCGCCGAATGGGAGATGAGCGACGCGCTGACGCTCCGCTCGATCTCCGCCTGGCGCAACCTCGATTCGACGCAGATGGACGGCGACGAAGGGACGAACACGACCTGGGGGCCGAACCGTCGCTTCGGCCGCCTGAGCTATGCCAATGTGAAGCAGAACCAGTTCAGCCAGGAAGTGCAGCTCGTCGGCGATGTCGGCGAACTGAAATTCGTCCTCGGCGGTTATTATTTCAGGGAAAACGGCCGCGACGAGGCGATCGTCTATTCGACGTCAACGCTCAATTCGACACTCACCGGGATCAACCTCTTCCCCACGCCGACGCCTGATGCCGCTCTCAATCGGCTTCCCGACCGCGCGGCCGAAGTCCACGTCCGCTCGAAGGCGCTGTTCGGGCAGGCGACATGGTCGCCCGAGATGATCCGGGGGCTGCACCTGACCGCGGGCGCGCGCTACACCGACGATCACAAGGACGGTCGCCTGACCTTCATTGCCGGGGTCAATCCGAACCTGTCGTTTGTCTTCAACTCGAAGCGCGTCGATCCGATGGCGACCGTCGCCTATGACTTCAGCGAGGACATCAACGCCTATGTGAAGTGGAGCCGCGCCTATCGCGCCGGCGGCGCCAACACGCGCTCGACGATCCTGCGCACCTTCGGCGAGGAAGAGCTGACCGCGTGGGAAGCCGGTGTGAAGGCCGACCTGTTCGACCGGCGACTGCGCGTCAACCTGGCAGCCTATGCAAGCCGCCTGTCGAACCAGCAGGTCGACTTCCTGAATCCGGCCTTCGTGTCGAACACCGAAACGGTGAACGCTCCCGAAAAGCGCAAGATCAAAGGCATCGAGGCCGACATCACGCTCGTCCCGGTGCGCGGCCTGTCGCTGTCAGCCAACTATGTCTACACCGACGCGCCGCCGACACCGGTTCGGAACATCTTCACGGGCGTGATCGAACAGACCTTCTCGGCCTTCACGCCCAAACATACGGCAAGCTTCTCGGCCGATTATGCCTTCCCGGCCTTTTCGTTCGGACAGCTTCGTGCGCACCTCGGGCTCGATACCGCAGGCAATTATATCCCCAACGGCACGGTGACGGAGAAGGCGGAGAAGGCGCTGCTGCTCAACGGCCGCCTGTCGCTCGGCGAAATCGCGCTCGGCGGGGGCGAAATGGAAATCGCCGTCTGGGGCAAGAATCTGACCAACGCGACCTATAATCTGCTGGATTTCCGCATCAGTGGCCGCACAACCGCGCGATTCTATAACGAACCGCGAACCTATGGCCTCGAAGCCCGCGTGAAATTCTGAGGGGGAACGCCCGGTGGCGGAAAGGTCACCGGGCGGATTTTCGGAAGGAAGAAGAAGAATGAAAATGACATTGATTGCCCTGCTGCTGCTCGCACCCGCGCCGGCAATTGCGCAAGAGACGGCTCCCACCCCACAGGCCGCACCGGCCGCCGAAAGGGCGCGCGAGATCGCGCTCGCCGGCGGGGACAATTTCCGCGACGTCGGCGGTTATCGGACGAAAGATGGCCATTCGGTAATCTGGGGCAAGCTCTATCGCTCGGCCTCGGTCGGACGCTATACCGCCGAGGATCAGGCGCTGATCCGCAAGCTGTCGGTCGGGTCGATCATCGACTTGCGCTCGACGCGCGAACGCCAGGGCGACAAGGCGCCGTGGATGCAGGATGCGGACGTCGGTTACTGGACGCGCGACTATGACCTGTCGGGCGGCAATCTGGGCGCGCTGTTCGCAAAGGGCGCGACATTCGACGCCGAAACGATGCGCGGCGTGATGATCCAGGGCTATCGCGGCTTTCCGAAGGAGCAAGCCGCGTCCTACCGTGTGCTGTTCGACCGGCTGCTGAATTCCGACAAGGCGGTGATCGTCAATTGCACCGCGGGCAAGGACCGCACCGGCCTGGGCGTCGCGCTGGTGCTGAGCGCGCTCGGCGTTCCCTATGACACGATCATGGAGGATTATCTGCTCAGCAACACGATGCTCGACGCGGCTGCCTTGCAGGCCGACGCGGGGATGAAGGCCGCGATGACCGCGCTGCCCGCCGATGTCGCCAAGCCGCTCCTGGGAGTCGAGCGCGCCTATCTCGACGCCGCCTTCGAGCAGATCAACAAGGATTATGGCAGCGTCGATGCCTATCTGGCGCAGGAACTGGGCGTCGATGCGGTGGCGCGGAAGCGGCTGCGCAAGCAGATGCTGGGTTGAGAGCCGTTTCCCACATTTCGTCAT
>JALDYH010000027.1:0-35123 GCA_032154175.1 Sphingopyxis sp.
GCTCGGTCGCCGATGCCGAGGATGTGGTGCAGGATGCCTTCATCCGCTGGCTCGGTACCGACCGCGGCGAAGTACGCGAACCGGCGGCGTTTCTCCGCCGTACCGTCACGCGGCTCTGCCTCGACCAGATCAAATCGGCGCGAAACCGGCGCGAGACTTATGTCGGCCCGTGGCTTCCCGACCCGCTGGTCGAGGAGGAGGAAGAGGACGATGTCACGCTGCCGCTGATGCTCGCGCTCGAACGCCTGTCGCCCCTCGAACGCGCCGCCTTCCTGCTCCACGACGTCTTCGGCGTCGAGTTTTCCGAGGTCGCGAAGACGATCGACCGCGATCCCGCCGCGACGCGCCAGCTCGCGGCGCGCGCCCGCACCCACGTCCGCGATGCCCGTCCGCGCTACAAGCTCGAGAAGGAGCAGGGGCTTCAGATCGCTAACGCTTTCTTCGCCGCGTCACGCAGCGGCGACATGGGTGCACTCGGCGCGCTGCTCGCCGCCGATGTCGGCATGTGGGCCGACGGCGGCGGCAAGCGCCCCGCGGCCGACCGGCCGGTGTTGGGCTTCAATACGGTGATGACGCTCCACCGCAGCCTCGCGGTGCTGTTCGGCAAATATGGCTCGACGCTGGTCCACGCGGGCATGATCAACGGGCTGCCGGGCTTCGTCACCCGCGAAGCCGACGGCGAGCTTCAGACCACCGCGCTGGAGATCGAGGACGGCAAGATCACCGCCATCTATGTCATGCGCAACCCCGACAAGCTGAAGCACATGCACTGACCGTCAGGCGGCGCGGAGCACCCCTGCGGCGACGAACAGGATCGCGGCGGCAAAGCTCGCCGCGGTGCGCACCGAATTCCAGAAGGTCCAGTCCTTGAGATAACGCGCCCACAGCGCCGCGCCCTCGGGCGTCCCCACTGGCGTCGCGGTGAGCGCATTGTTGAGCGGCACGTTCAGCGCCATCGTGACCCCGTCGCAGCCGATCACATAGAGCAGCGCTGCGGCGAGGATCAGCTTGCCGTCGAGCGTGCCAGGCGATCCCAGCGCCATCGCCGCCGCAATCAGGCAGAGCAGCCCGGTGCCGAACAGCGCGGTCATGAAGCCCGGATTGATCACCGTGACATTGATCGAGTTCATCACGGTCGCACCTTGTTCGGGCGCGAGCCGCCCGAGCCCGGGCATGATGAAGTTCGAAAAACCGAAGAAGACGCCGCCAACCAGCGCCGCGCCCGCGGCGGCAGCGAAGCTGATACCGGTCAATAGATCATCGGCCATGCTGCCCTCCCGATACTCTACCAGATACAAGGCGATAGGTGATGCGGTACAATTCCATCGATTGCGCTCCTCCCCTTTGGCTCGAAAATGTCAGCAGATCCGGCGCCGACCAGTCGAGCATCGGCCCATAACTGTCCTTGACCGGATCGTTCACCGCGAGCGGCAATATCATTCCCGCACCGTAGCGGCCACTCTGCGATGCGGCGGCGAACAGGTCGACGCGATCATCCTTCATGCTCGGCGCGCGCGCAAAGACCAAAGTCCGGCTGTCGGCGAGAAAGCTCGCGTCGAATTCGTCGGCGGGGGTGTTGATCGCCCCGGGCAGCGGTACGGCGGCGGCAAAGCCGCGCGCTTTCGACCGCGCGGTGTAAAGATCGTGCCGCCCGGCACCGCCCGGCCGGTCGCTCGAAAACAGCAGGTGCCGGCCGTCGGGAGACAGCATCGGCGCATATTCGCTCGCCGCGCTGTTGACCTGCGGGCCCAGATTTTCCGGCGTGCCGAACCCCGCTGCGGTCACCGCGACGCGATAGAGATCGTCCTTGCCCATTCCGCCGGGCCGGTCCGAGCAGAAAAAGACGAAGCGTCCGTTGCGCGAGAAAGCGGGGTCGAAATCGCGCCCCGGCGAATTGAACGGAACCGGCGTTGCGGTCCCCCAACCCGTCCCGACGCGCCGCGCGATCCAGATGTCATAGCCGCCGGGGCCGCCTGGTCGGTCGCGGCTGAACCACAGAGCGGTCCGGCCATCGGGGCTGATCGTCAGGCGGATTTCCGAATGATCGGTCGAGGCGATGCCCGGCGCGAACAGCTCGGCCTCGCCGACGATCTCGACCGCGGGCGCCGCGGAAAGCAGCGAAAGCGCGAGGACAGATGCCGCCATCTCACGCCGTCCGTTCGAAATCGCTGATCCAGTTCGTTTCCCAGCTTTGGCCGCCGTCGGCGGAAGACGCCTGCTCCCAGCGCGCCGAGGTGGCGGTGATGCGCGACCACAGGACGCGCGACTTGATCGGCCGCCCTTCGAAATAGTCGTCGCCGATGAAGGTGCCGACCCCGCCCGCGAAGCCGCCGCGCACCGGCGGCGCGATGCTTGTCGGACTGCGTCCGTCGAGCCACCAGCTCAGCCATTCGCCCGTCGCCGGATCGAGCGTACGGATGCCGACCCCGCGGAACGGCGCGCCGGGAAAGTTCATCACATTGTCGCCGACATTGCCGCGTCCGCCGAGCACGGGCCAGTTCACCAGCGTCCCGTCGAAATCGACCCAGTCGCGGCTCCCCGCCAGCCGCGTCTTGAGCTTGCGGTGCCGCACCTTCCAGCGGCCGACCAGAAAGGCGAAGTCGCGGGCATTCGGCGTGTCTTCGGCCAGCAATGGCAATGGCGACGGCGTTGCACCGGTGCGAGTGAAATAATTGCGCCAGTTGATCTCCCACGTCTTGCCGCCGTCGGTCGAAAATCCCTGATCCCAATGCGGCCGGGGGCCGTGGATTTCGTGCCAGCGAAACCGGACGGCGATATCCTGCCCCTTGAAGGTATCGCGTCCCGAAAAGACGCCTTCGTCGCCGTCGAAGCGTCCGACCACCGGCGGATCGATATGCGTCGGGTTGCGCCCGTCGACCCACCAGATTGCCCATCGCTGCGCCTTGGGGTCGAAGGCGCGGATGCCGAAGCCGCGATATTCGCCGCCGGGCAAGTCGAGGATATTGTCGTCGATCGTCCCGAGCCCGCCGAGCGTCAGCCAGCACGCGCTCCTGCCGCCGAACTCGGCCCAGTCGTCGCTGCCCGCGAGCCGCTCCTTCAATCGCCGGTGCCAGACATCCCAGTCGCCGACCAGCCATTGCCAGTCGCCGCGATGCGCGTCGCCGCTTCCAGCGATCGGGGATTGACCCCACACGGGCACACCGAAAGCGGCCGCGCCGCCAGCCAATATCATTGTTTCGATCAGGCGGCGCCGATCGAGCGAAGGGGGAAAATGGGTCATCGAGCCTCCAGCGGACGGGGGCCCTTTGTCTGCCGCGTCCGCGATGCTTTGAGGATGCGAAGAATGGGTATAGAGGCTAAGCCATATTTATGGTCCGCGCCGACAAGCTTCCACCCTTGCCTTCGATCCGCGCCTTCGAAGCGGCTGCGCGGCTGGAAAGTTTCGCCCGGGCCGCACAGGAACTCGGCACCACGGCGGCGTCGGTCAGCTATCATGTCCGCCAACTCGAGCAGCAGACCGGGCTGCACCTGTTCGTCCGTCATCCGCACAAGGTGGTGCTGACCGCCGCCGGCGCCGCGATCGCGCGCGAGGCGACGGCTGCCTTCGCGGCGCTGCACGCGAGCTTCGTGAAGGCGCAGGACCGGGACGAGGCGCGGCTGTCGCTGACGACGCTCCCGACCTTCGGGACAAGCTGGCTGACCCCGCGGCTCGGGCTGTTCCGCGCGCGCCACCCCGAGCTCGCGATCGAACTCGAATTGTCGGCCGAGCCGCAGGCGCTGGGCGACGGCCGTTTCGACGCCGCGATCCGCCACGGGCTCGGTGACTGGCGCGGCCTGCGCAGCGTCCGATTGTTCCCTGTCCTGTTCATGCCGCTTTGCGCGCCCGCGCTGAAGGCGGCCGCCACCGGGCTGGAGAATCCGGGCAAGGCGCTCGATGTCCCGCTGCTCGGCCGGCCCGACTGGTGGGCGCTGTGGTATCGTGCGCTCGGCATCGCCCCGGGCCCGCCCGCCGACCGCTTCGGCACCAGCCTCGCCGCCGAGCATTTGGATATTGCTGCCGCGATCGCCGGTCACGGGATCGCGATCGGATCGCCGATCCTGTTCCGCGACGAAATCGCCGCCGGCCGCCTCGTTCCGGCGCACGATCTCGTCGCGGGCGACGGCCGCGCCTTCTGGTTCGTCTATCCGGTCGCGCGGCTGCAGAGCGCGAAGATCGCCCGCTTCCGCGACTGGCTGAGCGAGGCGGCCGCCGCCGAATTCGCGAACGCGCGGAATCTGGTCGACGGCCCCGTCATTCTCGATCCATGAGCATCGGCAAATATCGCTGTCCTACAAAATCGCGCCGCGATAACGGGGAACGATGATGATCACCACCATCGCCTCGCCGTCTGGCTGTCTCCGTCCGCGAAATCATGCGACGGGTATTATTATACCACGACGTAGCGTGACCTTCGTGACCTTCCATGGTTCGCCATGCTGAGCGTCGAGACTCACGCCGCGACGCCCTGGCCCGACGCGCTCGACTGGGAAGTGCGGGCGGGGGAGGCGGCGGCCGCCGCGCTTGCGCTGACACCTTACGCGAGCCTTGTCGCCGCGGCGCCGCTTGTCGAGGTCTCGGTGCGCTTGACCGACGATGCCGAGGTGCACACGCTCAACCGCGATTTCCGGGGCAAGGACAAGCCGACCAACGTCCTCTCCTTTCCGCAGGTGCAGGAGGATCTGCTCGAAGGTCTCGCCAACAGCGACGACGGAGAAATCCTGCTCGGCGATATCGTGCTTGCGCGCGAGACATGCGCGCGCGAGGCGGAGGAGAAGGGGATTTCGATCGTCGATCATGCGACGCACCTGATCGTCCACGGCACGCTGCATCTCGTCGGGTACGACCATATGGACGATGTCTCGGCCGCCGCGATGGAGGCGCTGGAGGTGAAAGCGCTTGCATCGCTGGGCATCGCCAATCCATATGCGGATCAGGATTAACAGGGAAAAGCCGTATATATGCCCGACGACCAGGGATCTTCGAACCGATCGGAAGAGGACAGTAGCAGACCCGGACTCTTGTCCGGGCTGAAGAACCTGTTGTTCGGCGGCGACAAGGAACCGTCGCTGCGCGAGCAGATCGAAGAGGTCATCGACGAGGCCGAGGAAGAGGGGCAGGAACGGCGCGGCAGCAATATCGTCGGCGACCTTTCGCCGATCGAACGCAAGATGTTGCGCAACCTCCTCCATTTCGGCGAGCAGACGGTCGACGATGTCGCGGTGCCGCGCGCCGACATTATCGCGATCCCCGAAAGCGCGACATTCGCCGAGGTCGTCGCGCAATTCGCCGAAGCAGGACACAGCCGCCTGCCGGTGTACCGCGAGAATCTCGACGAGGTCGTCGGGATGATCCACGTCAAGGACGTGTTCGCCGTGCTCGCCGAAGGGCGCTCGCCGCCTCCGCTGCTCGACCTCGTTCGCCAGCCGCTTTACGTCCCGCAATCGATGGGCGTGCTCGACCTGCTCGCCGAAATGCGCGCCAAGCGCACCCATCTTGCGATCGTCATCGACGAATATTCGGGTACCGAGGGATTGCTGACGATCGAGGATCTGGTCGAGGAAATCGTCGGCGAGATCGAGGACGAGCATGACGACGAGCCGACCGCGCTGTTCGCGCCGGGCGAGGGCGGCTGCTGGGAAGCTGACGCGCGCGCCGAACTCGACGATGTCGGCGAGGCGATCGACCCGCGGCTTGCCGAGGTCGAGGAAGATGTCGACACGCTCGGCGGGCTCGCGGCGGTGCTCGCGGGGCATGTGCCCGAGGTTGGCGAAATCCTGCAGCACCCGAGCGGTTGGCGGATCGAGATAACCGAGGCCGACGAACGCCGCGTCCATCGCCTCCGCCTCCATCCGCCGGTCGAGGTCGACCTCGAGGCACCGTCGGAACGGTCCGAGGAGTTCTGACACAATTGCCTTTGCCCGCCTAAGGGACTAGCGCAGGCGCGATGGACGTCTCCGACCTTCGCATCGCCCTGTTTAGCGGCAATTATAACATGACCACCGACGGCGCGAACAAGGCACTGAACCGTCTGGTTGGCTATCTTCTGGCGCATGGCGCGGCGGTGCGCGTCTATTCGCCGACCGTCGCCAACCCCGACTTCGAACCGACGGGCGATCTCGTCAGCGTGCCGTCGTTCGCAATCCCCGGCCGCAGCGAATATCGCATTCCCGTGTCCTTCTCATCCCGCGTACGCGAAGACATCGCCTCTTTCGCACCCAATATTATCCATATCTCCAGCCCCGACCGCGTGGCGCGGCAAGCGGCCGCCTGGGCCCGGCGCCGCCGGCTTCCGGTTGCCTGTTCGGTGCACACGCGGTTCGAGACCTATTTCCGCTATTACAACCTGTCTTTCCTCGAACCGGTGATGGTTGCGTGGCTGCGCAAGCTTTACCGCAAGTGCGACGCGCTGATCGCGCCGTCCGAAAGCTTTGCGCAGGTTCTTCGCGAACAGCGAATGAACTACGACATCGGTATATGGACTCGCGGTGTCGAGCAGGGGATTTTCAATCCGGGCCGCCGCGACATGGACTGGCGCCGCTCGCTCGATATCGCCGATGACGTGCCCGCGATCGCCTTCCTCGGCCGGCTGGTGATGGAAAAGGGGCTCGATGTCTTCGCCGACGCGATCGACGTACTCCAACGGCGCGGCGTGCCGCACAAGGTGGTCGTGATCGGCGAGGGACCGGCGGGCGAATGGTTCGAATCGCGGCTTCCCGATGCCAATTTCGTCGGCTTTCAAGGGGGTGCCGATCTGGCCCACGCGCTTGCGTCGTGCGACATTTTCTTCAACCCGTCGGTTACCGAAACCTTCGGCAATGTGACGCTGGAGGCGATGGCGTGCGGCCTGCCCGTCGTCGCGGCGCGGGCCACGGGCAGCGCGAGCATCGTCAAGCATGGGCAGACGGGCTATCTGGTCGCGCCGGGTTCGATCAGCGGCTTCGCCGATCATCTCGAGCGTTATTGCCGCGACATCCAGCTGCGCGCCGAACATGGCGCGGCGGCGGTGCTTGAAAGCGGCTCCTATCAATGGGACGCGATCAATCAGGCAGTGGCCGATACCTATGTGCGCCTGATCCGCCAGAAACAGCGGCGGCGGGGTTGAGCGTCCGATGGCCGGGGATTTGTTCGGCGGCGATGCACCGGAGCAGCGCGGCGGCGTGGCCACCGGCCCTGTGCCGCTCGCCGAACGGCTGCGCCCGCGTACCCTCGCCGATGTCGTCGGGCAGGAACATCTGACCGGTTCGGAGGGCGCGATCGGTCGGATGGTCGCGGCGGGGCAGTTGTCGTCGATCATCCTCTGGGGTCCTCCGGGCACTGGCAAGACGACCATCGCGAGGCTGCTCGCCGAGGCGGTCGGGATGCGCTTCGCTCCGCTCTCGGCAGTCTTCTCGGGTGTCGCCGACCTCCGGCAAGCCTTTGCCGATGCTGAAAAGATGGCGGCGGCGGGCAAACGCACATTGCTCTTCGTCGACGAGATCCACCGCTTCAATCGCGCGCAGCAGGACGGCTTTCTGCCTTATGTCGAACGCGGCACTGTCGTGCTCGTTGGTGCGACAACGGAAAACCCGAGCTTTGCGCTGAACGCCGCCTTGCTGTCGCGCGCGCAGGTGCTCGTGCTGAACCGGCTCGGCGAAGAGGCGCTTGCCATGCTGGTCGACCGCGCCGAGGTCGAAGTCGGGCGCGGTCTTCCGGTCACCGACGATGCCAAGGCGGCACTGATCGCCAGCGCCGACGGCGACGGCCGCTTCCTGCTCAATCAGGTCGAGACCCTGTTCGCAACCTCCATCGACACACCGCTCGGCCCCGTCCAGCTCGCGCAGTTTCTTCATCGACGCATGCCGGTCTATGACAAGGATCGCGACGGCCATTACAATCTGATTTCGGCATTGCACAAAGCGCTGCGCGGATCGGATCCACAGGCGTCGCTCTACTGGCTCGCGCGCATGCTCGTCGCGGGTGAAGAGCCGCTCTACGTCCTTCGCCGAATCGCCCGCTTCGCGAGTGAGGATATCGGCCTCGCCGATCCGCAGGCGCTGGTGCAATGCCTTGCGGCGAAAGACGCGTACCAGTTCCTCGGATCCCCCGAAGGCGAGCTCGCGATCGTGCAGGCCTGCCTTTATTGCGCGACCGCGCCGAAATCGAACGCCGCCTATGCCGCGCAAAAAGCCGCGTGGGCCGCGGCGCGCGAAACCGGCAGCCTCGCGCCGCCTGCCAACATCCTGAATGCCCCGACCAAGCTGATGAAAGATTTGGGTTATGGCGCGGGCTATAGTTACGACCATGATGCACCCGACGGTTTCTCGGGCGACAATTACTGGCCCGATGAAATGACGCCTGCCGAATTCTACCGCCCCGTCGATCGTGGCTTCGAAAAGCGTATCGCCGAGCGGATCGCCTGGTGGGACGAAAGGCGCCGCGCCAGGGACTGACGGCGGCCTTGCTCCGCTTGACACGAAGGTATAGTTTTCGCCTGTCGGGTCGCGCCGGAACTGGGGTAGTCATCATGGCATTGGCACTTGTCCTTGCCGCCGCAGCGACACCGATCCTGTCCTGTCCAGGCGGCACTATCGAAACCAGATGCACCGCTGCGGAGGTGACGGCGAAGATTGCGCTGACGCGCGCGCGGGTTACGAATATCGCGCAGCGATGCCTGTACGATTTCGGCGGAAAATGCAGCGTCGAAGCGAGTGGGCGGATCAACGGCCGCGACCCCGGCACCACTTTGCTGTGGCAAAAAATGCTCCTTGCACCGCGCGACGGGCCACAGGCGCGGATGCTTGTGCTGCTGTCGCAGGATAAAGCAGGAAAGGCGACGCTCGCGGGCTTCACCGAAAGTTCGGGGTCGATCGGAACACCCGATCTGGTTGTCGACAGCGACAAACGCCGGCTGATCCATATCGGCGGTACGCTTGCGGGCAGCGGCGGCGGCAACGCCGATGCGCTGTTCGTCAGCGACGCCGCCGCACCCAAATGGCGCCGCGTTGACCTTTCCGACTGGGCCGAGCAGGGCGGTAAGCTTCTGCCGACGGGCTATTGGCTGCGCGGGCCGGCGCAATTCGCCTTTGACGAAATGTTCGCTTCTGCCCTGGTCGCGCGCGAAGGCGACGGCGAGTGCTGTCCGCGCGGCGGTAACGCCTTCTACGATCTCGACATTCAGAGCGACCGGCTGGTGTTGACGCGCCTCCGCTTCCAGCCCATGCAGCCGTTGGGGCGCGACATAGAGGTCACCGCCGGGACATTGGAAGACTGAGTCACACCGGCATCATGGCGGCAAAATTCGACAGCTGGGACGATGTGGTCGCATTCGCGTGCGCGCTTCCCGATGTCGAGATGCTTTCCTTTTACGGCACCCCCTGTCCGAAGCTCAACGGCAAGGCGCTCGCCTCGCCGGGCCGCGAGCCGGGCAGTTTCGCAGTGATGTGCAAGCCCGACGAAAAGGAAATCCTGCTTGAAACCGATCCCGACAGCTTCTGGCAAACGCCGCATTATGAAGGCTGGCATGCATTGCTCGTCCGCTTCGGATCGGACGATCCCGAACGCGTCGCCAATGTCATCCGCCGCGCCTGGTGGGATCGTGCAAAAAAGGCGCAGCGGCAGGCTTTCGGCGATCGCCCCTGACCTGCTGCGCGTCGTCGGCGTCGCGCTCCTCGCCGGTGCCGTGCCCGCGGCGGCGCAGGGTCCGAAACTCAATGCCGAGCTGAACCGCGCATGGGCGGCGGGATACCGCGCCGCTTTCGTCTGTTCGTCGCTCTGGAACGGTGCGGGCAAGCCGATCGAGGCGATCGAGCGCGACGAACTCACCGGCATCTATCCCGAGATCGAGGCGGACGTGCGTGCGCTCAAGGCCGATGTCGACGCCGGGGCAAAGCGCGTCAGCGTGCGCTATCGCGACGACATGCCGCCGCGGATCGCCGAATGGAGCGGGCGTGAAGGCTGCGTTACGCTGCCGATCGGGGCGCAGCCGGCGGCGATTCCCGGCGCCGAGCGCCGCGCCGACCTCGACGCGCAGCCCTGGCCGATCGGCGACAAGGATGCGCGACGCCCGGTTCCGAAGGGCATGAGTCCGTTCGAGGAGACGGCGACAGACATCGCGCGCTTTGGCGGTCGCTCCAGCTCGTTGCTGGTCGTCAAGAATGGCCGGATCGCGCTCGAACATTATTGGGGCGGGCACGATGTCCACACAGCCCAGCGCACTTTCTCGGTCGCCAAGTCGATGGCGGCGACCTTGGTCGGCCATGGGGTTCTACAAGGCCGAATCGACGTGACGAAACCCGCGATGATTGCCGAATGGCAGACGCCGGGCGATCCGCGCGTCGCAATCACCACCGAACAGTTGATGCGTATGGCCAGCGGCCTCACGAGCGACACTGCCGGCAACCGCAGCGACGCGATCTATATGGGCGGTGCCTCGGTACGCCAATGGACCACGCAATGGCCGCTGCTCAATCCGCCGAACACGCGTTATCGTTACGCAAACAACGACACGCTGCTCGCGACCCTGTCCCTGAAGGCCGCGCTCGAAAAAGCGGGGGCACCGCTCGACCCCGCTGCCTTTTTCGATCGGCTCGGTATGACGCGCACCTTCGTCGAGCATGACAAGGACGGGGACTATATCCTGTCGAGCCAAGTATGGACTTCCGCGCGCGATCTTGCGCGGCTCGGGCTGCTCTATCAGCAGGATGGCATGTGGCAGGGCCAGCGCCTGCTTCCCGCAGACTGGCGCCGCTTTGTTACCACGCCAAGCGGGCCGCAGCCCGACGGAGCCTTCGGCTACGGCGCGGGCTTCTGGCTGCTGAACAAGTCGGAGGGCATCCCGGCCGACGCGTTTGGCGCCTTCGGCAACCGCGGCCAATATGTCGTCGTCATCCCGTCGCGCGCGCTCGTCATCGTTCGCCAGGGCTATGACGACGACAAGAACCGCCTCGACATCGCGGCACTCGTCAAGGCAGTCGTTGCCACCGACGCGGCCCCCTGACCTATTCGAAGGGCGGGTAACGTTCGAAGCTGGGAAGGCTGTCCAGCTTTTCCATCCAACCGATACGCTCGGCGGTCTGGATTTGCGCCTGCGCCGGGATCAGATCGGGATCGTCGAGCGTCGCAACCTGCACGTCGATCTGGCCCGGGAAAATGGCGTCGTTGGTGTAGAAAAGTCCGGTGCCGCAATTATCGCAGAAATGACGGCGTCCATGTTCGGACGACGCGTAGACTTTCGCCGTGCCGCTGATGTCGATCTCGTCCTGCCCGACCAGCCCCCAGCCGACCATCGGGGCGCCCGAATGACGGCGGCAGTCCTTGCAGTGGCACAGCGCATGGTGCTGGACGGCGGTGCTCATCGAATAACGGATCGCACCGCAATGGCATTGGCCGCTGGCACGAGGGGCTTGTTCGTTCATCACTCTCTCCTCGGGGAATCGAATTGAGAACATATCATAAACATATCTGTGCTGGCAACGGCCGGAAGGCGGAGTGTTAGCAGGATATTAACCACAAGGTTCTAGGCCGCGAAGACACGGATTTTGGGGAACTTCCATGGATCGGAGCGGACTGGGACAGCGGGCGTCGGGCCGAGTGACGGTGATTGCCGTCATGCGGAGCGCCGCTCGATGAAGCTGGTCATCCAGATCCCGTGCCTGAACGAGGCCGAGGACCTTCCCGCTACGCTTGCGGCACTGCCGCGCAAGATCACCGGTATCGACACGATCGAAATACTGGTCATCGACGACGGCAGCAGCGACAACACTGCGCAGGTCGCCCGTATGTGGGGCGTGCACCATGTCGTCCGCCACCGCACCAACCGGGGCCTCGCTGCCGCGTTCCGCTCGGGCATCGAGGCGGCACTGGCTGCGGGGGCCGACATCATCGTCAACACCGATGCCGATGGACAATATGTCGGCGAAGACATCGCCAAAATCGTCGCCCCCATCCTCGATGGCCGCGCCGATATCGTGGTCGGGGACCGCGGCGTTGCCGACAATGAACATTTCGGCCCCGTCAAGCGCCGGCTGCAGGAACTGGGTAGCGCGATGGTCCAGCGCCTCGCCAATGTGCATATCCTCGACGCGGTGAGTGGTTTTCGCGCGATCAGCCGCGAGGCGGCGCAGCGCATCAATATCACGACCGAATTCAGCTATACGACGGACATGCTGATCCAGGCAGGCCGCAAGCGCCTGTCGATCCTGAGCGTGCCGATCCGTACGAATGCGACGATGCGTCCGTCGCGCCTGTTCAAATCGATCCCGCGCTTCATCGTCAATACGGGTATCACGATGGCGCGCGCCTATACGACCTATAACCCGCTGCGTGCCTTTGTCGGGCTCGGCCTCGTGATTGCTTTTGTCGGGGTCGCGCCGATCGTCCGGTTCCTGATCTTCTATCTCCAGGGTGGCGGTGACGGGCATGTCCAGTCGTTGGTAATCGGCGGCGCGCTACTCGTCCTCGGCGCCATGGTGGCGGTGATGGGCATGCTGGCCGATCTGATCGCGGCGAACCGCAAGCTTATCGAAACCGGTCTGACGCGCCTGTACAGGATTGAGGCGCGCCTCGATGCGATGAATGACCGGACGAGGGATTCCGTTACCGGCGAGGACCATCGAAACAAACGGGCCGAGCGATGACAGCCGCATCCGCCGGGACCGGGCGGGACATATTCCCCAAACTGCGCCGCCCGACGACAGTGCAGCTCCTGTGCGCGATGTTGGGGCTGGTGCTGGCGCTGCAGGTCGAACTCGTTTTTTCGAAAAGCGTAAACTGGGACGAGTTTTTCCACTTCAGCCAAATCCACCAGCATCTGCTCGGTCGCCCGGCGCCTTGGTTGCAAGCACCCTTTGTCGCTCTCTTCTCATGGGTGCCCTCGTTGCCGGGGGATAATATCGACCATATCCAGCTTATCCGGCTTCTCATCCTGCCTTTCGAACTTGTGACGATCGCGGCGATAGCCGGAATGGCCAGTCGTTTCGCCGGCCGCGAGACGGCTTTGCTTTGCGGGTTGATGTACGCGACCGGCGGCTATGTTTTCCTCCACGCCTTCGCGCTGCGCGCCGACATGATCGCGGCGGCGCTGCTGATGACGGCGCTATGGCTGGGCCTCTGCCGCCCGCTGCGCGGCAGAGACATCGCGCTGATCCTTTGCCTTGTCGGACTGGCCTTCGTTTCTACGATCAAGGCAGTGCTTTATGCGCCCGCCTTTCTGGGCGTTGCGCTGTTCCGGCTGGAGAAGCCCGGTCATCGCCGGGCGCTGGCGAGCGCGACGCTTCTGGCCGCGCTGGCAGGCCTGTCGCTGCTCTGGCTGGCCCCTCATCTGCCTGCGACCGGGCCGATCGGGATTTTGCACGACATTGGCGACCTTGGGCGCGCGTCGATCGATCGCATGTTTTCGGGCGGCGTATTTCCGCAGGGCGAATGGCTCGTGCGACAGATCGTCTTTGCCCCGCTGCTGTCGCTCGCCATCCTGACGACACTCGTTTATGCTTGCTGGCCCGGCCGCGGCCGGATGAACCGGATTCTTTTCCTCTCGCTCCTCGCGCCGCTCGCAACAGTGGCCGTCTATCGCAATGCCTTCCCATATCATTTCGCCTTCATCCTGCCCCCGGCCGCGGTCGCCATCGTGCCGGTCGTGGAATGGCTTAGGCGGCGCTACGGGGGCGGTGCCGTCGCTTTCCTTCCACTTGCCGGCGCGCTGTTGCTGTCCTTCAACGAGGACAGGGACGTGCTGCCCCGACAGCGGGCGATCCAGGCCGGTATCCACACGATCTTCCCCGCGCCCGTCACCTACATCGACAACAGCGGAATGGCAGGGGACTTCCCGCGCGCAGTGAATCACTTCGCCAGCGGATGGGGGCTGGAAAATTACTATCGGTCGGGCGAGCCCATCTACAGCCAGACAATGGCAGCCGAGCCGGTCCCGATGCTTCTTGCCAATAATGTGGTTCTGCAGGACCTTTTTTACGACACATTTTTCGACGGCCGCCTGCTTCCGGAAGACGACAAGACCCTGCGCGAGAATTATATTCCGCACTGGGGCCGGGTGTTCGTCGCCGGAAAGGTCATCGCGCCGGACGAACGGCAGGTTGCGATCGAGATCGCCGTTCCTGGACGCTATACGGTCGAAGGCGGGGGCATCGATATCGATGGGCAACATTATTCTGCCGGCAGCGTGGTAACGCTGGCGAGGGGGGGGCACAGCATATCGGGACGCCGTGCGGCCGACGTGACCCTGCGTTGGGGCGATCATCTGGCCCGGCCGGTTTTTGCCTGGCCAAAGGGCCCCATCTTTACCGAGTATTGAGGGGGGCATGTGCCAGTTGGACGAAGCCGGGAGCCATCTCGTCGCGGTGAACTGCCGGAAGGGCGCAGCGTGACGTCGTGGGCGGTCAAGGCGCCCGGCGTCCGCGTCGGAAAACTTCCGGATGCCAACTCCCTTTTCTGGCCGATGGCGGGGATCGTGCTGGCGCTCGCGGTGCATCTCTATCTTGCGCTGACGCGTGCGATTAACTGGGATGAGTTCTATCATTACAGTCAGGTACAAAAGCTTGCGCAGGGCACACTGACCGAGCCGCTGCAGACGCTCTACACGCGCGCCTTCGTCTGGGTCGTTGACCTGTCGGGAGTCGGCGTCGATCACATCGTTACGATCCGGCTCTTCATGTTCCTGTGCGAGATCGTCGTCGCGTTGGCGATCTTCGGTGCGGCGTCACGTTTCGTGGCGCGGGTGCCCGCCGCTTTCTGCGCACTGGCATATCTGACTGCCGGATATGTGCTCCAGCACGGCACCTCGTTCCGGTTCGACCCGCCCGCTGCGGCGCTGCTGATGACCGCTATGTGGATATTGCTGCGGTTTCGCCTGACCGCCCTTCCGATCCTTGTCGTGGGCCTGCTTGTCGGCCTATCGGCAATGCTGACGATCAAGACGATCCTCTATGCGCCGGTGTTTCTCGGCGTCGCTTGGCTCCTTTGGTCGGAAGCCACGGACAAGCGGCGTCTGCTCCTCCAGTTCGTGGCGCTCGGCGCCGCCGCGCTTGGCGCATTTGCGCTGATCTATCTCGCGCACGCCAGCGGCCTCGCCGGCAACAGCGATGTCGAGGCGGTGAAGATGGTCTCTCGCGCCGGCGGCAAGATGTTTCATTTCGGTTATGTGACCTATTGGGAATCGCTGGTGAAGGGCGTGCAGCTTTCGGTCGTTCTGACGCTTGCGATATTGGCGTTTCCGCTCGTCGTCTGGAATGCGGCGCTGCCCAAAGCCGAAAAGCTGGCATTGACCGGCTTTTACCTGCCGATCCTGACCCTGTTTTTCTATCATAACACGGCACCCTATTTTTACGTCTACATGCTGCCGCCCGTCATGGTCGCGTGCGGAGTGGTGTTCGTCGAGCTGGTCGCGCGCTACCGCGCAATATCGGTTGCCGCGCTGCTCCTCCTCGGCGGCGTCTTCGTCTTGTACAAGGAACCGCCGAACACCATCGAACGCCAGCGCCAGATGCTGCGCATCGCCGACAACATGTTCCCGGAAGGGCTTGCCTATTTCGACAGCTGCGCGATGCTGGGGCGCTTTCCCAAGGCCAACGTGTTCATGACGCGCTGGGGGATCGAGCAATATCTTCTCGGCGGCTTTCCAAGTCTCGAGCAGACGATGGCATCCAAGCCGGTCCCCTTGGTAGTGAACGACGATGATATGTTCGAGGATGCCTTGAACGGGAATGGGCCGGTCCCGTCGTTTCTTCCGGGGGATCTTGCCGCGATCCGCGATACCTTCGTGCATCTGTGGGGTCCGTTCTGGATCGCAGGCGAGGATATCCCGGCCGGCTCGACCGATTATGGCTTCAAGATCCGGGTACCCGGCCTTTACACGGTGCGCGACGCGAGCGTCACGATCGGTGATCGCACGTTTGCGCCCGGGCAGTTCGTCCACCTTGACCGCGGTGTATATCGGGCATCGACCGCCGGTGCCTCGGGTGCCCGGCTGATCTGGGGCAAGGATATCAAGGTTCCGCTGCAGCCTGACGAGGGCGGGCCGCTGTTCATGCTATTCTGAAAATTGCGTTTTGATCGCGGTATTCGGCCGCGGTCGACGGGCGAACGCCTTTGTCAGATCCGGTCGCGGCGTCCCAGCGTGACGAGGCCATATCCAAGATCGCCGACGATCGACGACGCGCGGAGCGCCAGTGTCGCCGCCATCAACCCGGCCGCGGGCAAACTCGCGCCGGCAAGCGCAAGCAGCGCCGCTTCGCGAACGCCGATGCCGCTTGGCGCGACCGGTACGACAAAGCCTGCGAGCCAGGCCAGCAGGAACAGCGCCGCGAAATGCGGGAGGCTTGCTCCGGCCGGCAGCACCGCGGCGCCGATCAATGCCGCCGCAGCGGCAAAGGCGCCAAAGGCGACGATCTGGAAGGCCAGTGCGGTCAGCAGAGAACGGCGCATGGCGAGCGATGCGCCGATGACGACGAGCGCCGCCGCAACCGCCGCCGCGGGCCAGCGATCGAAGGACAGGCAGGCAGCGGCGACCGACATGCTGCTGACAAGGTGCAGGCTGACCTCGATGGCGACCGACTTGGCGAGCAGCTTGTGCCCGATTCCGGTTCTGGCCCCCTCGACCTGACGGCTCACATATTGGAACACCGATCCCGGCAGATATTTCATCAACACACCACGCGCATAGATGCGCGAGATGTCGCTGGGTGGGTAGCTGCGGCCGGGATCGACGATCGCCGTCCACGCGCGTGCGAGCGCGCGATCGGCGGCGGCGAACAGGAGCGGCGCGCCGATCATGGCGCCCGCAAGGCTCCATGAGGCATGCGGCTGGAGAGTCGACCAATCAAGCCGCCACAGCCGCTCGCTGATAAAGGCGATGCTGCCCGCCAGTGCTGCGCCGCCGACCCATCGCCCGATCTGGTCGAGCGATGGCCGGCGCCGGGCCGCGGTGGTCTCAGCCATAAAGGATGCTGGTGAAATCGGGGTAGGGGACGCAATAGGAACGGCCGAAATAGCGACGCTCCTTGAGCCCGCAGTTTTCGATCGCGCTGCGGTACCGGCTGCGGCCGCTGTCATCGAGCAGGATGACGCCACCGGGCGCCAGATGCGGGATCGCCCGCGCCAGACATTCGGTGCGCCGGCGCCCGTCCACGACGATCAGGTCGAACGCGCCGCCCGTTTCCCCGATCGCGCCGATATAGGCGTCGCCGTCGAGCTCGCGGTGATGCAGCTGGATGTTCGCGAAGCGCACGACCTCCTTGGTCAGGCGTTGGTGCCATTCGGCGTGATGTTCGACGGACACGACGCTCGCGGCATGGCGGGCGAGCCAGATCGTGCTCGCGCCCGCGCCATATTCGAACACGCGCGCATTCGGTCGTGCGCGAAGGAATTCGGCAACTTCGCGTGTTGCGGCCACATTCCACCACGGCAGGCCCAGCGCGATCATGCGTTCGACATCGTGGATCGCCAGCAGCGAGGCCGACCAGCGTCGCCAACCATATTCATCGCTTTGGCGGGCGTCTGCGGCAAGCCTTTCCATCGGGCCGAGATTCGCGATCGTGTGCATGACACCAGCGTAGGACCGTTTGACCAACTGCATCATTTTCTCCAGCCTCCCGAGTGGGTGCAAGAGTGTATTAACCAAAACATCCCTGTCGAAAGGTTAATTTTCGGCCAAAAGCGCCTTAGTCGCCAAGATCGACCTGATGCTGATGCGCCCAGGCGCGATACTGACCGCGCGGATCGGGTGTTGGTTGGGCCAGGATCGCGGACATGTCGGCGCGCAGTGCGCCCAGGTCGAGCGAACGGATCATCGCCTTGACCGGGCCGACACCGGCGGGCGTGATCGACAGCCGTTCGATGCCGACGCCCAGCAAGGCCATGGCTTCCAGCGGCCGGCCGCCCATTTCGCCGCAAACACCCAGCGCTACCTTCGATCCGGACACCGTGCGGACGACCCGCGCAAGATAGCGCATGACGATCGGCGACAACCAGTCGTAGCGTTCGGCGAGTCGTGGGTGCGCGCGGTCAGCGGCGAACAGGAACTGGGTCAGGTCGTTGGTGCCGACCGACAGGAAATCGAGATGCGGCAGCATCAGGTCGAGCGTTTCGACGAGCCCCGGCACTTCGAGCATCGCGCCATAGCGGATCGCGACCGGCAATTTCTTGTTGTGGCTCGAAAGCCAGGCGCGCTGGGCGACGAACAGGTTGCGCGCGGCTTCATATTCCCAGGGTTCGGACACCATCGGGAACATGACGTTGAGCGTCCGCCCCGCGGCCGCTTCCATCAGTGCGCGCGCCTGGACCTTCAGCAGCCCTTCGCGCTCGAGCGCCAGGCGCAGCGCGCGCCAGCCCATCGCCGGATTCTCCTCGTGCGCGCTGTCGCCGACATTCATGTAGGGCAGCGCCTTGTCGCCGCCGATGTCGACGGTGCGGAAGATCACCGGCCGATCGCCCGCGGCATCGAGCACGTCGCGGTAGAGCCGTTGCTGACGGTCGCGCGACGGCAAGGTTGCCGACACGAGGAACTGGAACTCGGTGCGGAACAGCCCGATGCCGCGCGCTCCGGTCAGGTCGAGCGCCGCGATATCCTCGCGCAGCCCGGCGTTGATCATCAGCTCGATCGGCACGCCGTCCTTGGTGACCGCGGGCAGGTCGCGCAGCGAGGCGAGGTTGGCGCGGCGCTTTTGCGAGACTTCCAGCTTGGCGTCGAAGGCATCCTGCACGGCCTGGGTCGGCCGGACATGCAGCGTGCCCGCCGCAGCATCGAGCAGCAGCAAATCGCCTTCGCGGATCGAGGCACGCACGTCGCTGACGCGGCCAAGCACGGGCACCCCCATCGCGCGCGCGACGATGATGACATGGGCGGTCAGCGAGCCTTCCTCGAGGACGACCCCCTTCAGGCGGCGGCGATCATATTCGAGCAGCTCGGCGGGGCCGAGGTTGCGCGCGATCAGGATCGAATCCTGCCGTAGTCCCCCCATTTGCGCTGCGGTGCCCATCTGGCCCGACACGATGCGGATCAGCCGGTTCGACAGATCCTCCAGATCGTGCATGCGGTCGCGCAGCAGCGGATCGTCGATCTGGCGCATCCGCATGCGCGTACGCTGCTGCACGCGCTCGATCGCCGCCTCGGCGGTAAGGCCGCTGTCGATCGCCTCGTTGATCCGCCGCGACCATCCCTCGTCATAGGCGAACATCTTGTAGGTCTCGATGACCTCCTCATGCTCGCCGCCAACGCCGAAGTCGGCGCTGCTCGCCATGCGGTCGATCTGTTCGCGCATCTTGTCGAATGCGGCATAGACGCGGTGGCGTTCTGCTTCGATGTCGTCGGCAACCGTATGCTCGATCGTGATACGCGGCTGGTGGAACACGGCGACGCCGGCGCCCATGCCGTCGACCAGCTTCTGCCCGCTCAACCGCTGCGCAGACTGGTCGGTCGCGGCGGCATCGGTGCGTGCCGCGGTATCCACCAGATCGGCGTTGGAAATCAGTTCGGACAGCACCATCGCGACGGTCTGCAGCGTTTCAATCTCTATGTCGTCGTAGCGGCGCGGATCGGCATGCTGGACGCACAGCACTCCAACTGCGCGTTCGCGGCGGATGATCGGCACGCCGGCAAAGCTGTGGAACAACTCCTCGCCGGTTTCGGGACGATAGGAAAAATCAGGATGGGCAGCGGCTTCGTCGAGGTTCAGCGTCTCGATCTGGTCGGCGATCGTGCCGACCAGCCCTTCGCCAAGGCCGAGGCGCGTAACGTGCACTGCCTCCTGTTTCAATCCGCGGGTCGCGTAAAGTTCGAGCGCGCCTTCGCGGAGCAGGTAGATCGAACAGACCTCGCTATCGAGGCATTCGCCGATGATGCCTACGACCTGGTTCAACTTGCCTTGCGCGTTGGCCCGCGACGCCATGACCTCATGCAACCGGGTGAGGATGGTGCGCGCCGACTGGGCGGCCGACGAGGGCGGAGGCGGGGCGTTGGTCATCGCAATCCTGCTAACAGAAGGATGCGGTGCGCGCCAATACCCCGCGCGTGATTGTCCAATCTATTCCGAAGCGGACCGCGTCACGGCGTCAATTATTTCCTGACGGGACTATTACAGAGGCGGTCGGCCCAACCGGAGCGACCGGTGCCGGTGCGCTCATGATTGGAGGCGGCGGCGCATATTTGGCGTCCCAGGCGACCGCGTCGACCTGATACTGAGCGTAGGCCTGATAGAATTCGTTGAATGGTTCATCGAGCCGCGCAAGGTGCGCGGGCGCCTGTTCAACAAGCTGTGCAGTCGGCGTCGCAGACACGATCTGCGCAATTTCGTTGGCGCGTGCGCAGAAACCGCGCTGGGCCGGGGGCTGCGCGAAATAGTTGAACAGTTGCGTTGACAGGCGGTCGCGCGGCGCGATGCCATTATTCTTATTTTCCTTGCCAAGCTGGGTGATCACCGATTTTTCGGTCGATTTTATTACCTTGCTGTGGGTCTTGATGATATTGTTGTACGCTGAAACGAGTGTCGTTTCTTCGAGGCCGCGGCATCCGATTGCCGCGACGTTGAGCCCGATCTTCAGCTGCCAGAAGGCGCGGTCGCCGGTGATGCCGCTGTTCGCGGTCACAAAGCGGCCGTCGAGAGCGCGTCCGGGCAGGATTTGCGTCAGCGAGGCATTGCCTGGCGGCAGCGGCCGTGGCGGCACGACGATAACGACCGGTGGGGGAGGCGGCGGCGGCGGCGGCGGTGGTGGTTTGGGCGCACACGCGGCGACGCTCGCCAGCAGTCCCGCTACGATGATCTTACGCGACAAATTCATGACCCACTCCCCAGCCATATCACCATGCGGCATCAACCCCGAGCGTGCAACGCGGCTTCGGCCTGTTGCACCAGAGATGCGACGATTGCTGCCACGCTCTCCTCTTCGGATACCATACCGACAGATTGCCCTGCCATTAACGAACCATTTTCGACGTCGCCGTCGATCACAGCGCGGCGCAGCGCGCCGGCCCAATAATGCTCGATTTCGAGCTGCGCTTCCACCATGTCGACCTGGCCGGTGTCGAGCTTGTTCGCGACTTCGCGCTGCTTGGCGGTAAAGGCTTCGGTCCCCGCATTCTTGAGCGCCCGGACAGGGATGACGGGAAGGCGCGGATCGATCTGGACACTTGCGACCGCTTCGCGCGCCGATGCGCGAAGAAAGGCCTTTTTGAAATTGGGGTGCGCTATGCTTTCGGTCGCGCAGACGAAGCGCGTGCCCAACTGAACGCCCGATGCGCCCATTTCCATATAGGCGGCGATCGCCTCGCCCCGGCCGATGCCGCCAGCGACGAAAACCGGAACTTCATCGGCCAATGCAGGCAGGATTTCCTGCGCCAACACACTCGTCGACACCGGGCCGATATGGCCGCCCGCCTCCATGCCCTCGATCACCAGCGCGTCGACGCCCGAGCGGACGAGCTTTTTACCCATCGCCAGCGTCGGGGCAAAGCAGATGACTTTCGCACCCGCTGCCTTGATCGCTTCGAGACTGCCCTTGGGCGGCAGCCCGCCTGCGAGGACGACATGACCGACTTCATGTTTCGCGCACACATCTATCAGCTCGAACAGCTGCGGGTGCATGGTGATCAGGTTGACCCCGAAATTGCGCGTGGCGAGCGCTTTCGTCGCGGCGATTTCGGTATCGAGCAGTTCGGGCGTCATCGCGCCGCACGCGATCACGCCGAACCCGCCGGCGTTGCTGATCGCGCTGACCAGATGCCGTTCGGAAACCCAGCTCATTGCACCGCAGAGGATGGCATAGTCGCTGCCGAGAAGTTCGGTTCCGCGGGCCATCAGATCGTTAATTTTGCTCATTGAGCCAGCCTTTGCCAGCACTGGCGCGCAGGCGCAATGGATTGCGATAATCCGCGCCTCAGCCCGTCGCGCGCCAGAATCCGTTTGGCGCGATCCGTTTGACGCGACAACCGAACCTTTCGGCGCAGAAAGCAAATCAATCATTGTCAACTAATTCACTTGGCATATGCTTGCGGCACGAATCCAAGAGGGAAAGGAATTACCATGAGCGCTATCAACGAAGTCGCCAAAGGCGGCTCCGAAGAGGTGCCGCGCGCCATTCAGACGGTGCTCGAAGCACTCGACAAGCTGAAGTTCGGCGCGATCCAGCTGACCGTGCACGAAGGGCGTCTGGTGCAGGTCGATGTGACCGAGCGGCATCGCTACCCCAACTGATTTTTAACAGCTCCCGAAGAGGGAATTGACCCTCATCCTGCCGCAGACCGGACCACCGGATGTGGTGATTTTCTTACGCAACAGGAAATGACCCATGACCGCGAAATATCCGTCCGTCCGCCGCCGCGTGCAGGCTGGCTCTCTCACGCTATCCCTCTTGCTCGCGCTTGCCGCGACCCCGGCAGCAGCCGGAGAAACCGCCGCCGCTGACGAGGCCGCGAGTGCCGCCGAGGGCGAGACCGCCGCGCAGGCCGAGGGGGGCAGCTATGGCGGAGAAATCATCGTTACCGCCCGCCGCCGGCAGGAAACCGCGCAGGACGTGCCGATCGCCATCTCGGTCGTCGACGGCGAACAGATCGACAATACGGGTAGCTTCAACGTCGGCCGCCTGACGCAGCTGACTCCGACCCTCCAATTCTACTCGTCGAATCCGCGTAACACCGCGGTCAACGTCCGTGGCATCGGTGCGCCGTTCGGCCTGACCAACGATGGCATCGAACAAGGCGTCGGCATTTATGTCGACGACGTCTATTATTCGCGCGTCGCCTCCTCGACCTTCGACTTCCTCGACGTCGCACAGATCGAAGTGCTGCGCGGGCCGCAGGGTACGCTCTACGGCAAGAACACGACTGCGGGCGCGATCAACATCACCACCAATCAGCCGACCTTCGATTTCGAGGGCAAGGCCGAGGTCAGCATCGGCAATCTCAATTTCAAACAGGCAAAGGCGGCAATCTCGGGGCCGCTGTCCGATACGCTTGCAGCGCGTATCGCTGTGTCATCGACCAGCCGCCGCGGTACCATCTTCAACGTTGCGACCGACCGCTGGACCCAAAGCCAGGACAATATCGGCATCCGGGGACAATTGCTGTGGCAGCCGAACGACGATCTCAGCATCACCCTGTCGGGCGACTGGAACAAGCAGGATGCGGTGTGCTGCAGCTCGGTTTTCGTCCGTACCGGCGCGACCCAGCGGCCGCTGGGTCGCCAATATGCCGCGCTCGCTGCGGCGCAGGGCTATGTGGTGCCCAGCACAAATCCCTATGACCGTATCACCGACCTCGACGCGAACCTCAATGCCGGGAACGAGATCGGCGGCGCAGCGCTGCGCGTCAAATGGGATATCGGGCCCGGCACGCTGACCTCGGTTACCGCATGGCGCTATTGGGACTGGCAGCCCGAGAACGATCGCGATTTCACCGGCTTGCCGATCGTCACCAAGTCGCAGAACCCGTCGCAGCAGGACCAGTATACGCAGGAGCTGCGTTACAACTACACCGGCGATCGCTTCGATTTCGTCATCGGCGGCTTCTATTATTACCAGCGCATCGACACGCAGGGTACCGAGGCTCACGGCCCGGCATCGAGCCGCTGGACGCTCAATCCGACGAGCGCGCTCGCCAATGACCCCGCAGTGCTCGACGGCCTGACCGCAATAAACACCCAGTATCTCAAGAACACCAGCGCCGCGCTGTTCGGCCAGGTCAGCTGGAAGGTCACCGACCGGTTCACGATCCAGCCGGGCGTCCGCCTGAACTATGACAAGAAGGACGGCTTCTATCAGCGCCGCGTCTTTGCCGGCGACGGCACGCCGGTCGTGTTCGGGCCGACCGATGCGATCACCGTCGCGCGGCTTGGCGTCTTTGCCCCGCAGGAAATCTCGCCGTCGTTCAGCGACTGGAACTTCAGCTATGATCTGACCGCGACCTATAAGGCGACGCAGGATCTGCTATTCTACGCGACATATGCCAAGACCTTCAAATCGGGCGGCATCAACCAGAATGGCGTCCCGAGCGACGCCGCGAATAACCCGATCCTCGATGCGGCGACGGTGAAGCCGGAGTCGGTCAATCATTATGAAGCGGGCGTGAAAGCCGAATTCCTCGACCGGGAGGTGACGTTGAACCTCACGGCATTCCGTACCGATATTAAAAACTATCAGGCCAATGTGAACAACGGCCAGTTCGGTGTTCTGCGCGGTTATCTCGCGAATGCGGGCAAGGTGCGCACGCAAGGTGTCGAGTTCGATTTCTCGGCGCGTCCGAGCGAGCGGTTCCGATCCTACGTCAATGGCGCCTATACCGACGCCAAGTACAAGAGCTTTGTCGATGCGCCGTGCCCGCCCGAACTTTCCGGTGGTACGACGGCTGGTGCGGGGCAGACGCCGAGCGCGCCCGGTACGGCGGGCGGCATCAGCCCGGCGAACTGCGACATCTCGGGCCAGCGCCTGCCGGGGGTTTCGAAATGGGCCTTCTCGTTCGGGGCGGAGGCGAACGCCGAATCCAGGCTCTTCGGACAGGATGGCCAATTCTATCTGGGATATGACGGCAGTTACAGGTCGAGCTTCTCGTCGAACCCGTCGCCATCGGCCTACACCTGGATCGAGGGCTATTCACTGTCGAACTTCCGTGCCGGTTTCCGGACCGGGAACGGCATCGACATCTTTGGCTGGGTACGCAATGCGTTCGACAAGAAATATCTCGAACAGCTGAGCGTCGGGCCGGGCAATACTGGCCTGATCGTTGGCCTGCCGGGCGATCCGCGGACTTGGGGCGGGACGATCAAGGCCTCCTTCTGACATTGCGCCGGGCGCATAAAAGAAAAGGGCCGCCCGCGAGGGCGGCCCTTTCTCATGCAGGCTGCCGTGGTCAGCGCTGCTGCGGGTTCTGGCGGCCCTGGTCGGGGCGCTGATCGCTGCCGGGCTGGCGGTTCTGGCCGCCCTGCTGCTGTTGCTGGCGGCGCTGTTCTTCGTTGCGATCCGCTTGGGGTTTCTTCTCGTTCGGCTGGTTGGGGTTGTTAGCCACTTTCCATCTCCTATTGCCGCGCCATGCCATCACGGTGCGGCACCCCACCAACCCCTTGTCGCCATCCGATGTTGCGCCTTCGTCGCCGGGACGTGGCCATGGCGGGACGACTGCCATTTCGTTGCGGCAACCCCCGGGTCTGTGATCGGTTCGTTCAATGACTGAATTCAGCTTATTCGTTTAGGTCGATTGGGCGGAGGGGCATATCCTCTGCCTGTCTGAACGAAAGGATGACGCTATCGACTCGACGCCTGCCCGCGCCGAACGGTCTCCGGTGACCCTGTCGTCGCCCATGCGTCATGCGTCCGTCATCCCGACGATCCACCTTCCAACAACTACAACAAATGGAGAGACTGCATGAACGACCCTACCCCCATCGATCCCGCCAAAGGCTGCCCGGTTAACAAGGACCGGTTCCGCGGACTGCTCGGGCGGACGAACAAGGACTGGTGGCCGGACCAGCTGCCGCTCGAAATCCTGCATCAGGGCGGTCAGTCGCCCGATCCGATGGGCGAGGATTTCGACTATTCGAAGGCGTTCGCGCTGCTCGACTATCAGGCGCTGAAGGACGACCTGACCGCGCTGATGACCGACAGCAAATCGTGGTGGCCGGCGGACTATGGCCACTATGGTCCGTTCTTCATCCGCATGGCGTGGCACGCCGCGGGCACCTATCGCACCGCCGACGGCCGCGGCGGCGCCAACAGCGGGCAGCAGCGCTTCGCACCGCTCAACAGCTGGCCCGACAATGGCAACCTCGACAAGGCGCGCCGCCTGCTATGGCCGATCAAGCAGAAATATGGCAGCAAGATCAGTTGGGCCGACCTGTTCATCCTGACCGGCAATGTCGCGATCGAATCGATGGGAGGCCCGGTATTCGGCTTCGGCGGCGGCCGCGTCGACGTCTATGAAGCCGAGCGTGACATCTATTGGGGCGCCGAGGATTTGTGGGTCAGCGAAGGCGTGCAGACGCGCATCGACCCCGACAAGGAACTCGACCTCGAAAACCCGCTCGCAGCGATCCAGATGGGCCTGATCTACGTCAATCCCGAAGGGCCGGGCGGCAATCCCGATCCACTGCAGTCGGCGCGCGATATCAAGGTGACCTTCGAACGCATGGCGATGAACCATGAGGAGACGGTGGCATTGACCGCCGGTGGTCACACCTTTGGCAAGGCGCATGGCGCGGGCGACGCGAGCCTGGTCGGGGATGCTCCCGAGGGCGCCGACATCGCGCTGCAGGGGCTTGGCTGGAGCAGCACATTCGAAACCGGTGTGGGCGCGCATGCGATCACCAGCGGGCTCGAAGGCGCGTGGGTCAATACGCCCACCGAATGGTCGGAGAATTTCTTCCGCCTGCTCCTCGACTATGACTATGAGCTGGTGAAATCGCCCGCCGGAGCGCAGCAGTGGCAGCCGATCAACCAGAAGGAAGAGGATATGGCTCCCGACGCCCACAATCCGGGCAAGAAGGTGCCGACGATGATGACCACCGCCGACATGGCGCTGAAGGTCGATCCCGAATTCCGCAAGATTTCGGAGAAGTTCAGGAACGACCATGAAGCGTTCAAGGACGCCTTTGCTCGCGCCTGGTTCAAGCTCTGCCACCGCGACATGGGTCCCAAGGGCCGCTATCTCGGTCCCGAAGTGCCCGCGGAAGACCTGATCTGGCAGGACCCGGTTCCTGCCGGCAGCAAGCCGTCGGATGGCGACGTCTCGGCGTTCAAGTCGGCGATCCTCGGCTCGGGTCTCAGCGTTGGCGAACTGGTCAAGGCGGCGTGGGCTTCGGCCTCGACCTTCCGCAAATCGGACTTCCGCGGTGGTGCCAATGGCGCGCGCGTAGCGCTGGCGCCGCAAAAGGACTGGGCGGTCAACGATCCCGCCGAACTCGCCAAGGTACTCGGCAAGATCGACGAGTTACGCGGCAATCTGTCGCTGGCCGACGCGATCGTCCTTGCCGGAACGGCGGCGGTCGAGAAGGGGGCGAAGGATGCGGGCTTCAACGTTCCGGTGCCCTTCACCGGCGGCCGCGGCGACGCGACGGCGGAATGGACCGATGCCGAAAGCTTCGAGGTGATGGAACCGAAGGCCGACGCCTTCCGTAACTATCTGTCGACGAAGCATAGCGTGAAGACCGAGGAACTGATGCTCGACCGGGCGTCGTTGCTCGGGCTGTCGGTGCCCGAACTGACCGTGCTGGTCGGTGGGCTTCGCGTCCTCGGTGCCAACGCGGGCGGCAAGAAGGAAGGCGTGTTCACGACGCGCGTCGGCCAGCTGACCAACGATTTCTTCGTCAACCTGCTCGACATGGACACTCTCTGGGAAGTCGTCGACACCAGCGCCGACGAAGAGTTCATCGGTTACGACCGTGGCGGCCGCACCGAGCGCTGGCGCGCGACGCGCACCGATCTGATCTTCGGTTCGAACTCGCAATTGCGCGCAACTGCCGAAGTCTATGCCGAGAAGGGTCATGAAGAGAAGTTCGTCAAGGACTTCGTCAAGGCCTGGACCAAGGTGATGAACGCCGGCTTCGACCCCGCCTGATCTTCTGGCGTCTCCATCCCCGGATCATGCCGCGGGGATGGGGGTGGCCGCAAAAGACGACGGGTCGCGTCCCCGGGGACATGGGCCCGGGGGCGGGTCTTTCTTTGGGGAGGTAAGGCGACGGGCCGGCGCTACAGCCGGTCCATGCGCAGCCAGCGTTTATTGCCGAGCCAGGCTTTCGACAAAGCCCTGTTCGCTGCGGCTGCTTCGACCCGGTTCCCCTGTGCGGTTTCGCTCCGTTCGAGTCCGTAGAGCGCCCAGCCGTTGTTCGGGGTCTGGGTCAGCGCGGTGCGAAAGGCGCTGCTGGCTTCGCCATAGCGGCCTGCCCGGAAGAGTGCGGCGCCGAGCGACTGTTGCACGGGATAATACCAGTAGGTCGGTTCCTGATACGGGAGCCGGCCCTCGATCTCGACCGCCTGCCGATAGAAGCCGATCGCTTCTTCGTGGCGGCCGAGCATTGAAGCGAAGCGGCCTCGTGCCGTAAGTTCAGCCAGCATGACAAGGTCGGCAGCGGGCATGCCCTGATCGATCAGTTCCTTCAGCGCGTCGGAGGTCCGGAGGTGCGTCATCGCGGCGATCTCGCGGTCGAACCCGCCACGGTCGCGAAGCCCCGCATAGGCAATGGCGCGGGCATAATGTCGCATCGCCGTCGGATAGCCGAGGCGCGGATCGGGCGCGGGCATGGCCAGGATTGCTTTCGGTTCGGCGAATTGCGCCATGGCGAAATAGGGGGCGGCGTCGATCGCCTGGATCCATCCGATCCGCGCCGAGGTTTCGGGATTGAGGACGGTACGCAACCGCTTCGCCTCACGGATCGCCGTGTTCATGTCGCCTGCCATTTGTGCCGAGGTGACGATGAAATGGATGTTGTGCGGGTAATAGCCGTAGCGCACCAGGCCCTGGTCGCCCGCCTGGCGGATATAAGTCTCGTCCGCGCGCGCGGCGGCAACATTGACGCGGATCGAATCCGCATGGCGGCCGCGCAGTTGATAGATGTGCCCCGGCATATGTACCAGATGCGCGGCGCTGGGTGCGCGCGGGCTTGCGAGCCGGTCGGCCGCCGCCTCGGCCCGCGCGGGGGCGCGCGATTCCATCAGGTGAATATAGAGATGGTTCGCCTGGACGTGGTCCGGATTGCGGTCGAGCACGGTTTCGACCAGGCGCACGGCGTCGCCGCTGCGGCCGACGGGCGTCTGCTTGTCGGTCATCCAGTAGTTCCAGGGACTTGTGTCCATTATGGCTTCGGCCGCCAACACCGCGACGTCGTCGTCGGCGGGGAAGCGGCGTGCGACATCGATCATCGCATCGGCATAGGCGATATCGAGCGCTGCGCGATCGCCCGCGGGATCGCGCGAATAGCGGCGGGCAACGGCTTCGATCAGCGCGCGTTCCATCGGTGTAGCCTTGTCACGCAAGGCCATCGCACGATCCATCGCCGCCAGTGCCGCGTCACGGTCGCGCTCGTCCATCGGCGCATTGATGTTGGGGCCCAGTGCCACCGCTTCGCCCCACCAGCACGTCGCACAGTCCGGATCGAGACGCTGCGCCGCACGAAAGGATCGCACCGCGCCTGCGTGATTGAAGCCATAGGTCATTAACAGACCCTGGCTGAAATAGCCTCGCGCCTGCTCGTTTCGGGTCGAAACGGGGAAGGGCGACGTCGCGAGATCGGGAAAGAGCGGGATCGCCCGGCCCTCGCTGGCGGGGGCTGCAAAGGCGGTGGCGACGAGCAGGTTCTGCGCCAGTGAAGAGCCCGCGCGGCGCGCTCCGCAAGCAAAGCCGGCCAGCCGGCTCGGGTCGAGCGCTTCGAGCGTCGTCGCCGGAAAGGCGGGCAGGGCGCTGTCGCCGGTCGCGAATAGGCCGATACCGACAAGGACCGCAATCCGGCTGGATCGATGTATCATAATCCTGCCCTCCCCAAGGCGAACCAGAAACACGGCGCGAGATTACCATGGAAAGCGGCGATTCCCAACTGCGATCCGGCGAACCTGCCGGTCGGGCTAATGTGCATCCTTCGGCGCCGGGCCGCCGATCGGCGGGGGCTTGCAGAACGGCACCATCACAAGCGCGGCGAGGAAGATCCAGGACATCAGGCGGAAGACGTCATCGAAGGCCAGCGTGAGCGCTTCGCGCCCGATGACGCGCGCCAGCGTCGCGCCCGCCATCTGCGCGGCGAGCGCGGGGTCGGACACATAGTAGCCGATATGTTGCGCGAGTCCCGCTGCGGCTTCGTTCGCGGCTTCACCCGACCGGCCAAGCGCTTCGGACAGGCGCAGCATATGGAGGCGCATATTGTCGCTGAGCCAGGTGTTGACGAGCGCGATGCCGATCGCGCCGCCAAGGTTACGCATCAGGTTGAACAGCCCTGAAGCATAGCGCAGCTCGGGTCCGTCGAAATTGCCGAGCGCGAGCCCGACCGACGGCACGATGCACAGCATGATCGCAAAGCTGCGGACGACCTGCGGCCAGAACAGCGCGGCGAAGCCCCACTCCGGGGTCATGAAGCTGAACATCCAGAGCCCGACCGCGAACAGGCTAAGCCCGAAGGTGATGACGATGCGCTGGTCGACCTTCTGCGACAGCGCGGCGGCAATCGGGACGCCGAGCAACTGCGCCAACCCCGAAACGAACACCGTCGTCCCGATCTCCGACGCGTTGTAACCTTGCACGCGGCCGAGGAAGATCGGGACCAGATAGGTGCTCGAATAAAGCCCGAAACCGATCACGAGGTTGAAGGCGCAGGCGAAGACGAAGGTCGGTTTGCGGAACGGTGTCAGCTTCACGATCGGGCCGTCCGAACGAAACGACCGTTCGAGGAACAGCCCGAAGGCGACGAATGACAGCCACGCGCCGATCGCGATCGACGGTTCGCTGAACCATTCATGTTTCGGCCCTTCCTCGAGTACGAACTCAAGCCCGGCGAGGAAGATCGCCATCGAGGCGAGATGGACCCAGTCGATGCGGCGCAGCATCGGCAGGTTCGGCTTGTCGATCCTGACCAGCGCGATGATCGCGAGCGTCACCGCGGCGCCGGGGACGACGTTGATGAAGAAGACCCAGCGCCAGCCCATTGCGTCGGTGATCCAGCCACCGACCGTCGGCCCCAGCGTCGGCGCGAGCACCGACACCATGCCGAGGATCGCGGGTATCATCGCGCGCTGTTTGCCTTCGAACAGCATATAGCCGGTTGCGAACACCGTCGGGATCATCGCGCCGCCGACGAAACCCTGCACCGCGCGAAACAGGATCATCGATTCGATGTTCCATGCGAGCCCGCAGAGCATGCTCGATATCGTGAACAGTCCCGCCGACATCGCGAACAGCCAGCGGGTCGACAGTGCCTGCGCGAGGAAAGCCGAAAAGGGGATCATCACCAGTTCGGCCATCAGATAGGCGGTCTGGACCCAGCTGATTTCGTCGGGTCCGGCACTGAGACCCGCCTGTACCTCGTTGAGTGAGGCCGCGACGATCTGGATGTCGATCAGCGCCATGAACTGGCCAAACGCCATCACCGCAAAGATCAGATATTTGCGTGCGTCGGGCATCGCCGCCGGGTCGAACGGCGCGCCTGCAGCGGCGGGAGAAAGCGGAATGGAGGCCATGGGTCTTGTGTCCTGTCGTCTTTATATTATATGCGTCATATAAAAGGAGACGCAAGTGCGCTATTCAAGCGATCACAAAGCCGGGACGCGCGAGCGCGTGCTGAAGGAGGCGGCGAAGGAAATCCGCGCGAAGGGTCCCGAGAATGTCGCGGTGGCCGGAATCATGGCGCGCGCCGGGCTGACGCACGGCGGTTTTTACGCGCATTTTCCGTCGAAGGACGCGCTGGTGGAGGAAGCCATCGGTGCGATGTTTGCCGACGCGCGCGTGCGAACGGCGAAGATCGATACCGCTGGCGATCCGCGGCAGGTGCTGCGCGCTTATGTCGATTTCTATCTCTCGCCCGCGCATCGCGACAGCCGTGACAGGGGATGCCCGCTGCCGACGCTTTCGGGCGATTTCGCGCGCTCCCGGCCAGCGACCCGCGAACGCTTCGGCGCGGGGGTCGAGGGTATTGCCAGCCGCCTTGCTGCGCCGCTGGCGCTGCTGGGCTACGCCGATGCAACGGCGGAGTCGCATGCCTTGCTGGCGCAGCTTGTTGGCGGGGTGGCGCTGGCGCGGGCGGTTGGCGACCCGTTGCTGTCCGACGCGATGCTTGCCGACACGCATGCCAGCATCGTCGCGCGCTACCGACTGGAGACTGCGCAATGACGCTCGCGAAGGTACAGGGGCTGATCGCTACAGGCGGGCGTCCGCCGATCGGCGAGACGCTGGGTTTCCAGCTCGTCGAGGCGGGCGAGGGCTGGGCGGCGTTCGAGGGCGTGCCGGGACCCGAACATTATAATCCGATGGGCACAGTGCACGGTGGTTATGCCGCGACGCTGCTCGATTCGGCCTGCGGGATCGCGGTCGTGACCAGGCTCGCCGACGATCAGGCGATGACGACGCTCGAGCTCAAGACTTCATATCTGAAGGCGATGACCGGTGCGACCGGCAAGGTGCGCGCCGAAGGACGGGTGATCTCGATCGGCCGCCGTGTCGCCTATACCGAGGCGAAGCTCACCGACGAAGCGGGGCGGCTGCTCGCCACCGCGACCTCGACTTTGCTGGTGATCACGTCATGAACGCGCCCGCGACCTTCGAGGCCGGGGCGCCGGTGAAGAAAGGCTTCGCCGTTCCGCGCAAAGCGGGGGCGGTCGGGCTGATCGCGCTTCTGATTGCGGCGGCCGGCATCTGGTGGCTCACCGCGCCGCGTACCGCCGAGTCGACTGACAATGCTTATTTGCAGGCCGACGCGAGCGAAGTCGCCCCGCGCGTTGGCGGACTGGTGACCGCGGTGCTGGTACGCGACAACCAGGTTGTGAAAGCAGGCGATCCATTGGTCCGCATCGATGCGCGCGACTACGACTCGCGCGTGCTCGCGGCGGAGGCTGCGGTCGCCGACGCCGACGCGCAGGTCGCAACGGCACGCGCGACGCTAACGTCGCTCGGCGCCGAGCAGAAGCTCGCCGCGGCGCACGTCCGTTCCATGAACACCCGGATTGCGGCCGCCGATGCCGAATATGCGCGCGCGGCCGAGGATCGTCGTCGTTACAATACGCTGGTTGCCGAAGGTTTCGTGACGAAACGCGATGCTGAACGGGTCGATGCGACCGCAGTGGGCGCGGCATCGGCGGCGCAGCGTTCACGCGCAGACCTGGGTGCCAGCATCGAGGAAGCATCGGTAACGCGCGCGCGGGGACCGATCCTGCAGGCGCAGGTGCAAGCCGCCCAAGCCGCGGCCGCCAAAGCGCGTGCCGCCTTGGCGCTTGCCAAGCTCGACCGCGGTCATGCGCTTGTTGTCGCCCCCATCGACGGTGTCGTCGGCAACCGCCGAATCCAGATCGGCGATTATGTCCAGCCGGGATCGCGGCTGCTTTCGGTCGTGCCGGTGAAAGCGATCTATGTCGTCGCCAATTTCAAGGAAACGCAAACGCACAAGATGCGCCCCGGACAAAAGGCCGATATCTATGTCGATGCGCTGGGCGACACGCTGGAGGGGACGGTTGAAAGCCTTGCGCCGGGCTCGGCGAGCGAATTTACCTTGCTGCCTTTCGAGCCCGGATCGGGGAATTTTACCAAAATCGTCCAGCGCGTCGGTGTCCGTATCCGGCTCGACCGGGGGCAGCCGGCCCTGACGCAGTTGCGCCCCGGCCTGTCGGTGACGGCGAAAGTGCGGCTGCGTTAGATCAGCCGAGCGTCAGCATGTCATCGAGCAGCGCCAGCGCGTCGGCGCGCGGCGCATCTGCGTCGAGCAACGGATTGAGCCGGTCGTCGAGCAGCAGGGTCGCAAAGCCGTGAACCATGCTCCATGCCCGCGCGGCATGGGCGCGCGTGGCGCGCGCAGCATCGGGGTCGCCTTCGTGGGTGGCCGCGACCGAGCCTGTCAGTGTCCCGAACGCGCGAAGCATGGCTTCGTTCAGCGCGGGGCGCGTCTTGTCGAGCCGCTCGCCGCGGAACATCAGCTGGAACAGCCCGGGTTCGGCGAGCGCGAATTCGACATAGGCGCGGCCGATGGCGTTGAGTCGGTCCTTCGCACCATCATGCCGCGCGGCGGCGGCCTGCATATGATCGGCAAAGCGATTGAACCCGACAGCGGCAAGTTCGCTGACCAGCCCGGTCAGATCGTCGAAGTGATTCTTCGGCGCGGCGTGTGATGCACCAACCTCGCGCGCAACGCCGCGCAGCGTCAGGCCGGCGACGCCGTCGCGGCTCACGATTTCCTCGGCCGCAGCGAGGAGCGCCGCGCGCAGGTCACCGTGATGATAGGGCTTGGCCATGTCGTCGCTTAGCCTCGCAATGTTGACGATGTCAATTTAATGCTTGACTCTGGCCGTCGCGCCTCCAATATTGACAGTGGAAACATTGACTCGGAAGGACAGGCCGATGAAAACCTTGCTCTATGCTCTCGGACCGATGTTGTTCGATTCCCTCGGCATCATCGTTTTTGCCGTGTTGCTCGTCACCGGTGCGGGCATCGTGCCCGCAACGATTGCAGGCACCGCCGTTGCGATCGCAGTCGTCGGCTATGAACTGGCGCGCGGCAAGAAGGTCGCGGCATTGCAATGGATCAGTCTTGCCTCGGTGCTCCTCACTGCCGCCGCGACGCTCTTCACCGGCGACCCGCGTTTCGTGATGGCCAAGCCGACGATCGTCTATCTGATCGTCGGGACGGTTATGCTGCGTCGCGGCTGGCTCAATCGCTATATCCTGCCCGAACAGCTGACGCTGGTCGGCGATGTCATGGACCGTTTCGGCATGATCTGGGCGGCGCTCATGTTCACGAGTGCGGGCCTCAACCTCCTCGTTGCGATCTTCTTCACCGGCTGGTGGCCGCTTTTTATCGGAATATTCCCGCTGGCGTCGAAATTCGGCCTGTTCGCGGTCCACATCGCTGTGGTGCATTTCATCGGGCAGGCACGGCTGCGCCGCCGCGCGCGCGGCGAATTGCAACCGGTCGTGGCCGGATAATGCTTAGTCCGCGTCGAGCCCGTAGGCGGTGTGCAACACGCGCACCGCGAGTTCGGTTTCATCCTCGTCGATCAGCACGCTGACCTTGATCTCGCTGGTCGAGATCGCCTGGATGTTGATGGCGCGGTCGGCCAGCGCGCGGAACATCGTGCTCGCGACCCCGGCGTGGCTCTTCATGCCGACGCCGACGACGCTGATCTTCGCGACCTTGTCGTCGCTGATGATGCGGTTGAAACCGATCTTGTCCTTCGCGCCTTCGAGCAGGTCGATCGATCGCAGCAAGTCGGTGGCGGGAACGGTGAAGGTCACGTCGGTCTCGCCCTTTTCGCGGCCGACATTCTGGATGATCATGTCGACGTTGATTCCGGCCGCGGCGAGCGGGCCGAAGATGTTCGCGACCGCGCCCGGCTTGTCGGGCACGCGCGTGACGATGATCTTCGCTTCATTCTTGTCGTGGGCGATGCCGGTGATCAGCTGCCGTTCCATCTGATGTTCCTCTATTTCCTCGTCGCTGACGATCATCGTGCCTTTTGCGGGAGCCTCGTCGCC
>JALDYH010000213.1:0-6820 GCA_032154175.1 Sphingopyxis sp.
GGATCGCCTGCCAGATCAGCGCCGCGACATTCGCCATATTGGCGATGCCGTCGGGTTCGCCCGCGACGAGGGCCGCGGCGGCGTCGCCCGCCTCGGCCCAGCGTTCGGCGGGGTCGGTTGCGGAGAAGGACAGGGCATAGGACATTATTCGACGTTCAATCCGGTCCACTTCGCCGCGAAGGCATATTTGTCGGCGGCTTCGGCGATGATCTTGTCGGTTGGTTTGCCCGATCCGTGGCCGGCGCGGGTTTCGACGCGGATCAGATGGGGCTTGTCGCCCGCCTGTGCATGCTGCAGCGCGGCGGTATATTTGAAGCTGTGCCCCGGCACGACGCGGTCGTCGGTGTCGGCGGTCGTTACCAGCACCGCCGGATAGGCCGTCCCGTCCTTGATGTTGTGATAAGGCGAATAGGCGAGCAGGTTCCTGAAATCGCCTTCTTTCGACGGATAGCCATAGTCGTCGGTCCAGTAGCGGCCGGCGGTGAAGCGGTCGAAACGCAGCATGTCCATCACGCCGACGGCGGGCAACGCCGCCGCGAACAGGTCGGGGCGCTGGTTGGTCACCGCACCGACGAGCAGGCCGCCGTTCGAGCCGCCCTCGATCGCGATCTGGCCCTTGCCGGCTATGCCCTCGGCGATCAGATATTCGCCTGCGGCGATGAAATCGTCGAAGACATTCTGCTTCTTGTCGAGCCGGCCGGCGTCGTGCCACGCCTTGCCATATTCGCCGCCGCCGCGCAGATTCGCGATCGCGAGCACGCCGCCCTTGTCGACCCACGCGAGCCGCGTCGGCGAGAAGGCCGGGATCATCGAGACGTTGAAGCCGCCATAGCCGTAAAGCAGTGTCGGCGATCCCTTGGCCCGGTCGAGCCCCTTCTTCATCACGACGAACATCGGCACCTCGGTGCCGTCCTTCGACTTGTAGAAGCGCTGTTCGACCGAAAAGTCCGCAGGCTTGAAGGTCAGCCCGGGCTCGGCGAAAATCTCGCTCTTGCCCGTGGCCGTATCGAACCGGTAGATCGTCGTCGGACGCGCATAGCTCGAAAATTCATAGAAGGTTTCGGGGTCGCTCGATTTGCCGCCAAAGCCCTTGGCCGCCCCGATGTCGGCAAGGCGGATGTTGGCGATCGGCTTGCCGTCGAGCGCGACCATCCGCGCTTCCGACTTGGCATCGCCCAGATAGGACAGGATCAGGCGGTTGCCGACGCGCGAGGCGCCGACCAGCGTCGCCTCATTCTCGCCGACCACCTGCGTCAGTTCGGCGGGTTTGCGAATGTCCATCGACACGATCCGCCCGCGCGGCGCGCCCTTGTTGGTGACGAAGGTAAAGCGACTGCCTTCGTTCGTCACATATTCCCAGTTGTTCGCATAATCGTGGACGAGGACGATCGGTTTCGCGCCGGGGTTCGCCGTCGAATGGAGCGTCAGGCCATAGCGCTCGTCGGTCCCCTCGGACGAGACGACGAGCAGATATTTGCCGTCGTCGGTGACGATCGCGCTGTTGTTGAGCTTTGGCCGGTCGGGCGTTGCGTGGATCAGCACGTCGGCGCTCTGCGGCGTGCCGAGCTTGTGGAAATAGACGCTGTGATGTTCGTTGAGCGACTGAAACGCCGCGCCCTTGGCGGGTTCGGGAAAGCGCGAATAATAAAAGCCGCTGCCGTCCTTGGCCCAGTCGAGCGCCGAGAATTTGACCCAGCGCACCAGATCCGGAAGATCGCTGCCGGTCGCAACGTCTATCACCCGGACGACGCGCCAGTCGGTGCCGCCGTCCTGCACCGAATAGAGGAGGTGCTTGCCGTCCTCCGACGGATTCCATTCGCCGAGCGCGGTCGCGCCGTCCTTCGCCCAGAGATTGGGATCGATCAATACACGGCCTTCGCCCTTCAGCCCCTCGCGGACATAAAGCACCGACTGCGGCTGCAGTCCGTCGTTGCGGGTGTAGAAATAACGCGTCCCCGCCTTTGTCGGCAGGCCGAAGCGCTCGTAATTATACAATTCGGTCATCCGCTTCCGGAAGCTGTCGCGGCCGGGCAGGGTTTCGAGATAGGTGTCGGTGACCTTGTTCTGCGCCGCTACCCAGTCGGCGACCTTCGGATTGACACGGACGTCGTCCTCGAGCCAGCGATAGGGATCGGCGACATCGACCCCGAACTGCGGATCGACGGTGTCGCCGCGCGCCGTGTCGGGATAGGCGAGCGCCGGGACCGATGCCGCGGCCGCGTCGGCCGCCTGCGCTGCCGTCGGGGCCGTCATCAGCAGGGCGAGCGCCAGCGGGGCGGACAGGTTTTTACGGGACATGGCAAGGCGACCTCATCGTCTGGGAAATTATCGTGCGCTTCTATGTAAGGATGGCAAAGGCGGGGGCAAGCGGATTACGGTGTCGACCCCGTTTGATCATCCATTTCCGCAGGATCGAGCGTTCCCCGGTAGCCGACGATCAGGCCGGCCACGGGCATGGTAATCTCCACGTCGAAATGGAACTGTCCATCGACCTCGCTCTCGAAGCTCGTGCCCTGCGGCATCAGGAAATGCGGCATGGGCACGCCGAACGCCGACCATCGACGCGGGACGAGATACAGCCGCCCCTCCTCGACCACCAGCGCCATCGCGAAGGCGAGCGGGCCGAAGCGTTCGACGAGCAGATAGTCGTTTTTCCCCCTGCCGCGCGTCTGCAGCGAGGAAAAGCGCCGGCCGCCGAAATCGCGGGTCCAGCGTTCGCCGTCGCTTTCGGGCGCGAAGCTGACGGTAACCGGCACGCGTGCCGCCGCATCGGGGAAGCCGATAATGGCCGCGGCGATGCGGGCGAGGATGCCGGTGCCCCGGCGCACCTCGGCATGGCCCTGCCACCGCCGTTTCCCCGCGCTCCCATGCAATCGCCGCAAGGGGGAAGGAAGCGCGTCGAAGGCAAGGCCGAGCAATTGGCGATAGACGGGCGCGGCGGGCTCGTCGGTCCGGAAGCCCGTGGTGATCGAACGGCCGGCGAACAGCGCGTCGTAATCGGCGAGCGTCAACGCGTCGACGCTTGACCGTGCGCCCGTTTCGGGGCGCTCGCCGGCGCGCAATTTGCGGACGATCCCCTCGATCGCCATCGACGGAATATAGGGGCCGTCGTCGCCCTCGGCCAGAAGATGCCAGCTGCGCTCGACCGCTTTTCCGGCGGCCAGCCCGCGCACGCGAAGGAACATCCCGCCGCGATGCTCGCCGAATCGCATCCGGTTGAGGACCGCATAAAAGAGCGGCGACAAGGGTTCGAGCGACGGAAGGCGAAAGCGGGCGCGCGCCTTCGCGAGCAGGTTGAGGATGCGATGCAATATTTCGGGGACGGGCCCCGCACCCATCCAGATATCGGTCATCGCATCATATTCGCGCGGAAGAAGCTGCAGGTCGGGCACGTCGACCAGCGAAAAATGAATGTTGCGCAGCGGCAGGCGACCGGGAACCGCGACCGTGAAGCGCAGGCTTTCGGCAAGCCCGATCCCGTGTGCATCCTTGCCGCCGCGCCGCAATTTCACCGGTGCGCCGGCATAGCCGACGACGGCGCGCATCACGTTGAGGCCGATCCCGGCAAAGGGCGACGGCGCAATGCCGCCCTCTACCGCGCGGATATCCATGGTCTTGGCCATGTCGCGAAGGACGGCGCCGGTCAGCGCGGGAAAGCTGCTGACGCCCGACAGGACGAAGACCCCGGCCGCTTTTGCCCGCGCATCGAACCGGTCGATGCCGAAGACGAAATCGGCGGCGTCGGCGAAATCGAGATAATCCACGCCCGCCGCGATGCAGCTTTCGACGACATGGTAGCGATCGGCGCCGTAGTCCTGAAAGGGCCCCGATGCATCGACGACGAGATCGGGGTCGAACCGCTGCAAGCCAGCCGCGATCGCGCGCCGGTCGAGTGCGTGCGGGTGAAGGCGTGGTTGGCCGCGATACTGGCGGCAAAAAGCCATTGCGCGCTCGATGTCCCGGCCGCAGATAAACAGGTCGAGATCGGGAATGTCGGCGAGCAGTTCGGCGAGACGTCCGCCGAACACGCCATAACCGCCAAGTATCAATATCTTCATGTCAGTATCCGGTCCCTGTATTCCGGCGGCGCGATCCAGCATGTCGCGCGCTTGCCGAACAGCCGGTAACGGTTGCGCGCGATCCAGCGGTAAGCGGGGTCGCGGAGAAATGCCGGGATGAGGCGAAAGAGCGCGAGCAGCCGCCACGGCCAGCCGAGTCCCTCATAGATCGCCAGCACGGCCCCGCTATCGCGCAGCACCCGGTCGCCATCGACAACGAGAATGCTCGCCGGGTCGTCCGGATCGAGGCCATGCTCGCGGCATAGCGCCGCGCCCGCCGTGCCCTGGATCGAAGCGAGGCGGAACCGGGCCGCCTTGTCGCGATGCAGCACGAATTGCGCATTGGCCGAGCAGAGGACGCATTCGGCGTCGAACAAGATGATCGGGCCGGGCGCTTCAGCCATCGCGGAACAATCCGTGCTGATTGAGCAGTTCGCCAAACAACGGGTGCGTGACCTTGAGGTCGAAGGCGAAGCGGCCGCTGCCCAGATGCTGGTGCGTCACCACCGTCGCGCCGGGTGCGACCCAGCGGGGAAGACGAAAGCGCAGCCTCCCGCACCGCCAGAAATAATGGTCGGACGTGAAGGTCAGCGCGTCGGCCTCTGCACGCACCCGAAGCGCCATGCCGAAACCGCCGCCGATATGCTCTTCGAGTCCGGTGGCGCCGGCGAAGCTCTTCGCGCTGTGGATCGCCTGCGGATGACCGCGCGCGCGTCCGTAGAGACGCGTCCAGCACTGTCCGCCGCTCGCGCGATCTTCACTCACCGCGACCACCGCGGGCGCCGGACCGCTGGCCTGGGTCGGCAAGGGCGCGCCGATCAGGCGGCAGAGCTGCGCGAGCAGCCAGCCGGCGCGCGACAGGCGCGTCCAGACGATCTCGCCGCTGTATGTCGCGGCCGCCGTTCCGGAGAGGTGCCTGGAAAAGCGGCGACGGATATCGCCGGGCAGCGCGGCCCAGTCGGCGGCGGGGACGAGGCGGCGGAAGCGATGGTCGTCGCCGGTATCGCGCGCCGCCGGGACCGCCGCCTCGATCTGCAATTCCGCCTCGCTCCGCATGTCTCCGCTCCTAACCGGCGTCGCGGCCGCCGTCTTTCCCGCGACCGGGGCGCCAGTTGATCAGCTTCGTCACCCCGGCGCCGAGTTTGATCAGCCGCATCAGCGCGGGCTTGGGGACGACCAGCATCTCGTCGTGCCAGCGGCTCATCGTCGTCACGAAATCGAGCATGTCGGACAGCCGCGCCTTGGCGCCTGCGCTGAGTTGGGGATCGTTTGCTGCCTGCACGACGCAGGCTTTGAGCGCCGCCTCCGCGGGGTCGATCTCGCGCGCCTTGCGGCCCGCGGCGATCCGCGTGACCATTTCCCAAATGTCGGTTTCGGCTGCAAAATGGTCGCGCCGGTCGCCGAGCACAGGCACCCGCTGGATCAACCGCCAGCCGAGCAATTCCTTGATCGAATTCGAGACGTTGGAGCGCGCGAGGCCCAGCATCTCCGCGATCTCCTCGGCATGGAGCGGCCGGTCGCTGATGAAGAGCAGCGCATGGATCTGCGCCACCGACCGGTTGACGCCCCACTGTCCGCCCAGATTGCCCCAATGGAGAATGAACCCGGTCGCCGCCGGGGAGAGCTTCGCCTCTAATTCATTCATTTCTGTCATAACAGAAATATGAGACAGAACCGGTCGCAAGTCAAGCCGCCGGTGCGTCTGTTCCCCGCACGCGGAAGGATTGCACATCCCGATGCCGGTCGGCTTCTGGCGACGATCGCTATCGCTCTCGTCCCTGCTATCCATTCCCGTTGGGATGGAATGGCAGGAAACGACCGATTGGGGAGGTTGACGTCACGAAGCGTCTTGTCTGAAGGTCGCCATGATGGGACACAGGGGACACTCGATTTCCAACCGAAATCTGGAAGAGCGCACAAATGATAGAAGGAAGCTGCCTGTGTGGTGCCGTTACCTATGAATGTGGCGACCTGCTGACACCAATTGGCTTATGCCATTGTCGTACCTGTCAAAAAGCTCATGCAAGCGGAGCCGTTCCTACCGCACGAGTTTCCCGGTGCGGTTTTCAATGGAAAACCGGTGCCGAACTCGTGTCAGGTTTCATGAGCACACCGGGAAAAACTCGATGGTTTTGCCCTAAATGCGGGACGCACCTGATGGCAGAATGGTCGGATCAGGATCAGGTCATACTGCGCGTTGGGGCAATTGATACAAAGTTGAATGAGCGCCCGAAGGTGCACATATGGATGAGCCATTCAAACCACAGCTTGGAACCGTCTGTCGGAATACCCGAATTTGCCGAGGGCATTCCGACGCCGCGCAACGATTGAAGCTCGATCAACCTCTCATTTTGCGACGCAAGGGGCCATCGGGTCCAATCGCTGCCGGTTTTGGAAATTCTTCCGTCGACCGCCGCGATGACCGCAATCCAAAAACTTCTGGCCACTCTCCACCCCGAAGCCGGCACGCAAAAAACCTCTGTCCTACATTATCGCGCGGGCATAGCGTCGCGCCGCCATGGTCCGCTCCGCCCCCGCCGAACCGCTCCTCAACCAACCGGCCGATCTTCGGCGGGGCGTGATAACGAAGGGGTACGTGCCGTGACCTTCGTGACCTTTGGAATAAAATTGCACAGCACCCGATCCGAAATCTCAACGCCTCGTTAACCATAATGAAATGCCCGTCATCGTAATTTCACAAAGCCATCCGCTTTTCCCTTGCGGTGGGGCGGCGGCATCGCCACGTTGCATTTCTAAGGGGG
>JALDYH010000214.1:0-6819 GCA_032154175.1 Sphingopyxis sp.
TCGGGGAATTTGATATAGTGGAAGAAACAGCGGCGCAGGAAGGCGTCGGGCAGTTCCTTTTCATTGTTCGAGGTGATGACGACGATCGGGCGCTCTTTCGCCGTGATCGTCTCGTCGGTCTCGTACACATGGAAAGCCATGCGATCGAGTTCCTGGAGCAGGTCGTTCGGGAATTCGATGTCGGCCTTGTCGATCTCGTCGATCAGCAGGACGGGGAGCTTGGGCGAGGTGAACGCCTCCCACAATTTGCCCTTGCGGATATAGTTGCGGATGTCGTGGACGCGTTCCTCGCCGAGCTGGCCGTCGCGCAGACGCGCGACCGCGTCATATTCGTAAAGGCCCTGCTGAGCCTTGGTGGTCGACTTGATGTTCCAGGTGATCAGCGGCGCGTCGAACGCCTTTGCGATTTCTTCGGCGAGCACGGTCTTGCCGGTGCCGGGTTCGCCCTTCACGAGTAGCGGGCGGCGCAGCAAGGTCGCGGCGTTGACCGCAACCTTCAGGTCGTCGGTGGCGATATAGGCGCTGGTACCTTCGAAACGCATCGGCTCGCGGCCTTTCCCTTAACGTGAACGTCAAGCGGGCATAGCGTTAGCCGGAGGAGGGTGCAAGCGCGCCGGGCGCTAGCTGTGAGTGCGGCTGGCGGCGCGGGCGGCCATCAGATCCCACAGGCCGCTGTGCTGGGTGATCAGCTGCTGCGCGCCGAACACCATCGCGCGCTCGACCGCCGGCGTGTCGGCGACCGTCGCCGCGAGCCGCGCGGTGTCGCGCAGGTCGGGAAGGGTACAGGTCGGCGGCGTCAGGTCGAGCCGCTGCGCGCTGATGTCGAGCAGCACGCGGATCGTGCGCCAGTCGAGCGTCAGCGCAATCGCGGCGCCGAGTGCGCAGCCGTGGCGGTCCGACTCGGCGAGCATGTCGATCGCCTTGCGCTGTGCTGCGACCGCCGCCTCGCATTGTGCCTGACCGTGCGTACTTGGTACCGGGCCGACCGCCGAGGCGATCCTCGAGAGGAAAGCACGTTCCTGAACGAAGGCATTGGCGGCTTCGTCCATCCACCGGCGCGAGGCAGGGTCGACCGCCTTGCGCGCGGCATTGTCGATCACGCCCGGATAGCGGCCGTGGAGCAGGCAAAGGAAATGGACCGCGTCGGCGAGATTGCGCATCGCGTCGGGCCCGTTCGACAACGCGCCCGAGCGAACGTGGGGGTGCGCGCCGGTGCCGTCGCTGGCGACCAGCGAATCGAGCAGTTCGGCGACGCCGCGCGTCTGCGCTTTGGGCTGGGGCGACTGGCTCAACGCTCGATCCTCGCTGTGGCAGGGCGCCAGCGCCCAAGCCAATGGAATTACAGCGATCAGTCATAGAACAACGTCGTAAACGACGCGTTTATAAGCGGCGGATGATTTGCGGCGTCTCTGTTCCAGTCAGGGACAAATGCGACCGGTTGGACGCAAAGAGACCGGCAAGCCCCGGGAGGAAGCTTGCCGGTCTCATCGATTTGGCGCCGGGGGGGGGCGCCATTAGAGCGGAGTAGCCGGACTCAAAGGAGAGGGAGTGTCCGGCCGGCCCCTCTCAAGCTGCGAGTGCGAGTTCTTCGGTCTTTTCGGTCTTCGGTGCTTCGACCGCGTCCAGCGCCGGCTGGGTTGCTGCGGTCTTCGCCGGGAAGATCAGACGCGATGCGAGCACGACGAGGCCGAGCGCGAAATAGGCCATGAACGTCTGCGCCGGGAAGAAGAAGAGCGGGGCGATGAATGCAAGACGGAGCCACAGCGGGTTGAAGCCAAAATCCTGGCCAACGGCCTCGCAAATACCGAAAAAAGTATCGCGGCGGCGGAAGAGGTTGGTGGTTTCGTTGTCCATTTTTTTATCTTTCCCTTTGGCTGCAGGCACTGCCCCGCGCCGATGCCGAATGCATCGCAAAGGCCGTGCCAATTTCTGCGAGCTCCGGATTTCCGAGCTTTTTTATATCAGCCGCCGGGGCGGCCTGCTCTGGATCGTGAATCAATTCCCATCTTATGGGGATGATTGCCATTTGATGGGTGGCACCTGAACCGCTCATGAAGCCCCCGTGTCGCGCGACGAGCGCTATCTGGTGGACAAATATGAATATTTAAAGAGCGTCGCGCGAAAAAATTGTGCGGCGCAGCATTCGGGCAACAGTTTGATCGAAAGCGCAAAACAAGACACCCCGCCGGTTAGGGCGGGGTGTCTGATGATCGAAGGACCCGCGGATCTTACTGGTCGAGGAAGCTGCGCATCTTGCGGCTGCGCGAGGGGTGCTTCAGCTTGCGGAGCGCCTTTGCCTCGATCTGGCGAATACGTTCGCGCGTCACGCTGAACTGCTGGCCGACTTCTTCGAGCGTATGGTCGGTGTTCATCCCGATACCGAAGCGCATGCGCAGCACGCGTTCTTCACGCGGCGTAAGCGACGCCAGCACGCGGGTGACCGTTTCCTTGAGGTTCGACTGCACCGCGGCGTCGACCGGGATGACGGCATTCTTGTCCTCGATGAAATCGCCGAGGTGGCTGTCTTCCTCGTCGCCGATCGGCGTTTCGAGGCTGATCGGCTCCTTGGCGATCTTCATCACCTTGCGGACCTTTTCGAGCGGCATCGACAGACGCTCGGCCATTTCCTCCGGGGTCGGCTCGCGGCCGCTTTCGTGGAGGAACTGGCGGCTGCACCGGACCAGCTTGTTGATCGTCTCGATCATATGGACCGGGATGCGGATCGTGCGCGCCTGATCGGCGATCGAGCGGGTGATCGCCTGCCGGATCCACCAGGTCGCATAGGTCGAGAATTTGTAGCCGCGGCGATACTCGAACTTGTCGACTGCCTTCATCAGGCCGATATTGCCTTCCTGGATCAGGTCGAGGAATTGCAGGCCGCGGTTCGTGTATTTCTTGGCAATCGAGATCACGAGGCGCAGGTTCGCCTCGACCATTTCCTTCTTGGCGATACGCGCTTCGCGCTCGCCCTTCTGGACCATGTTCACAACGCGGCGGAATTCGGTCAGGCTCATGCCCGCCGCCTGCGCGATTTCCGAAATCTCGATCCGGATACGGTCGACGGCACCGGCTTCATTCTCGGCGAAGGCGGTCCATTTCTTGTCGAGCCCGCCGACCTCGTCGAGCCAGTTTTCTTCAAGCTCGCGCCCGACATAATTGTCGAGGAACGACTTGCGCGGCACCTTGTGGCGCTCGGCGAGGCGCAGCATCTGGCCGCCGAGTGCGGTCAGGCGCCGGTTGTAGCTGTAGAGCTGGTCCACCAGATATTCGATCTTGGTGCCGTGAAACTGCACGCTCTCGACCTGCGCGGTGAGTTCCTCGCGCAGCTTGTGGTACTTCTTCTCCGACGCCGCAGGGAATTCCTCGCCGCCCGAAAGCGATTCGAGGCGCGCTTCCTGCAGCTTCGAGAAGGCCTTGAAGCTTTTGGTGATGTTCGCGAATTTTTCGAGCGCGTCTGGCTTGAGCAGCTCTTCCATCGCCGCGAGGCTGAGGGTGTTGTCTTCCTCGTCCTCCTCAAAGGTTTCGCGCTTGCCCGACGAGCCCTCACCATCCTCGTCATCCGAGTCTGCGGCGGGTTCTTCCTCGACCTCGTCCTCGTCCTTGAACGAGACGCCAGCGGTCTTCTCGCTGATTTCGCCGTCGTCTTCGGCGCCTTCTTCCTCGAGATTCTCGGGCGCGGGATCCTTGGACAACATTGCTTCCAGATCGACGATCTCGCGCAGCTGCATGTCGCCGTTGTTCAGCGCGTTCGACCATTCGATGATCGCGTTGAAGGTCAGCGGGCTTTCGCAAAGCCCGAGGATCATCGTGTCGCGGCCCGCCTCGATGCGCTTCGCGATCGCGATTTCGCCTTCGCGGCTGAGCAGTTCGACCGCGCCCATCTCGCGCAGATACATGCGAACGGGATCGTCGGTGCGATCGACCGTTTCCTTCTTCTTTTCGATGGCCGGATTCGAAACCGAACCGGTGCCGGCGGAGACATCGACTTCGTCGTCCTGTTCCTGCTCGGCCTCTTCCTGCACATCTTCGTCGCTTTCGACGATGTTGATGCCCATATCGGAAATCGCCGACATGATATCCTCGATCTGCTCGGACGACATCTCGTCCTGCGGCAGCGCCGCATTCAGCTCGTCATAGGTCAGATAACCGCGCTTCTTGCCGCGCGCGATCAGCTTTTTGACGTCTGCCTCGTTGAGGTCGATCAGCGGGCTGTCGGTGTCGGTATCGGTGTCGGCGGTGCTTTTGGTGGCCATATATTGTTCCTGCCTGCAGGCATTAAAGTGGTCGTTACTGGCTGCTGCTTTCGGACAGCGCAGCCAGTCGGCGGGTCAAATCCTCGTCCATCGCACGCAGCTTTTGCTGCCGCGCATGGCCTTCGTCGTCCATCGAGCGCATGTAATCCGCGGTGGCTTCGGCAAGCCGTGTGCGAATTTCAGGCTGGGTGACCAGCACGCCGATATATTCATCAAGGTCGCGCAACGCGGTTTCCCGCATTGTATCGGCCTCTTCGCCTTCAAGCCTGCGATTGAACGAGAAGTGCATTCCGTCGGCTCTGAGCAATGTCGTCGCCCTATTATACACTTTCATTGGCTCCAATATGGCAAGCAACCCCTCGCAATCAAGCCCTTCCTGACGCATTGCGCTGTCAAGCATTACGCCGAGCAGTTCGGCGTCGCTTGAATCGCTCACCGGCAGCCGCGCCAGTGCCTCCTCGTTGCGTCGGAGCGCCTCGGGAAAACGCAGCAAACCACCGATCAGCGCTGCGACATAAGGCGCTGAAATCCCTGCTTGCCCGATGGAACGCGTCTCGTCGGCCGGAGGTTGCAACCGCGGGTCGGGACCGAAGCGGCGATTGCCGCCACCACGCGGCGGGTTTGGCGTCCACGGCTGGCGCTGGGGGCGTTCGGGCATTTTGCGTGCGAACAGCATGTCGAGCCGCTCGCGGAAGGCCTCGCGATAATGGTGGCGGACGTCGGCGTCTTCGATCGCGTCGGCGTGCGCAAGAACCCGCGTCTTGAGCGCAGCGCGCTCCTCAGGGGTGGCTAGCGGCCCCGCCGCGACCTCGTGCGCCCATAGCCGTTCGACGAGCGGCTGCGTCTCGTCGAGAATCGCGTTGAAGCCATCAGCGCCGCGCGCGCGGACGATATCGTCGGGGTCCTGCCCCGCGGGCAATGTCGCGAAGGACAGGCTGAAGCCGGGGCGGAGGAGGGGGAGAGCGCGCATCGCGGCGCGCATCGCCGCTTTCTGTCCCGCGGCGTCGCCATCGAAGCACAGCACCGGCACCGGCACCATCCGCCAGATCAGCCCGAGCTGCGCCTCGGTCAGCGCGGTGCCGAGCGGCGCGACCGCATCGGCGATCCCCGCCTCGGCGAGCGCGATGACGTCCATATAGCCTTCGACGACGATGATCCGGTTCGTCTGCCGCGACGCCGGGCTTGCCTTGTCGAGATTATAGAGAACGCGTCCCTTGTCGAACAAAGGCGTGTCGGGCGAGTTCAGATATTTGGGCTCGCCATCGCCAAGGATGCGTCCCCCAAAGGCTATGACTCGCCCGCGGGCGTCGCGGATCGGGATCATCAGCCGGCCGCGGAAGCGGTCGTAAGGCTCCTTCTCCTCGACCGCGATCAGCATCCCCGATTCGACCAGCATCGCGGTCGGGAATTTCTTGAGTGCCTCTTTCAGCGCGCTGCGGCTCTCTGGCGCGAGGCCGAAGCCGAAGGCCTTGCGCGTCGCCTCCGAAATGCCGCGCTTCGCGAGATACTCGCGCGCCGGGGCGCCGTTGCTGCTGCCAAGCTGCTGCGTGAACCAGTCGGCCGCGCCCTGCACGACATCGCGCAGGCTCGCCTGCTCCTCGGCCTTTTTCGCGGCGCGCGGATCGGCGGCGGGGACGTCCATCCCGGCCTCGGCGGCGAGCTCCTTCACCGCGTCCATGAAGCTGAGGCCGCGCTGGTCGGTCATCCAGCGGATCGCGTCGCCATGCGCCGAGCAGCCGAAGCAGTGGTAGAAGCCCTTCTCGTCGTTGATCGTGAAGCTGGGCGTTTTCTCGTTATGGAAGGGGCAGCACGCCTTATACTCGCGCCCCGCGCGCGTGACCTTCACCGTCCGCCCGATGAGCGTCGACAGCGTGATCCGCGATCGCAGTTCGTCTAGCCATTGCGGGGTGAGGCTCATGGTCGAAATATGCCCACGCCCGCTCACACCCGCAAGCGGGTGCGAGGGGCAAAGATCAGGACAGCGCCGCCTTCACCCAACCCGACGCCTTGCTCATGTCGAGCTGCGACCCGAGCCGGTCCTTCACCGCGGCCATGACCTTGCCCATATCCTTGAGGCTCTCGGCGCCCAGCTCGACCACGATCGCCTTGATCGCGGCCATCGCGTCGTCGTCGGAAAGCTGCGCGGGCAGGAAGTCCTCGATCACCACGACCTCGGCCGCTTCGATGTCGGCGAGTTCCTGGCGGCCGCCCTGTTCGTACATGGTGATCGATTCGCGGCGCTGCTTGACCATTTTCTGCAGCACGTCGGTGACGAGCACATCGTCGTCGGCCGGCGCGGTGCCGGTGCGGAGCTCGATGTCCTTGTCCTTGATCTTGGCCAGCATCAGCCGGATGGTGCCCAAACGCGCCTTGTCGCCGCTCTTCATGGCGGCAACCTGCGCAGCCTTGATGTCGTCGCGAATCATCACGTGTCCCCATGGCTCACAAATTTCGGAAAGGCCCTCTCTAGCGAGAAGTTTCCTAATCCGATAGCTTGTGAATCACTTTTTTGCCGCCTACTTGGTCGGCCGTTTAGCCCCCCGTCCGGAGCATGTTGAATGGCACC
>JALDYH010000215.1:0-6804 GCA_032154175.1 Sphingopyxis sp.
GTTTTTACGCGATCGGATCGTCGCGCCCGATCGACAAGCTGGTCGACGAACGCACTGCGGCGATCTTCGAACTCGGGCTCGCCAATCTGTCGATGTCGCCGACCGGCTTTTCGGAGGCAAGGAAGCTCGAGCGCTTCGAGGCCGGGCTCACCGACCTCTACCGCCGCTCCGGCCTCTTCGTCGAAAATCCCTCTGCGGTCGAAATCACCGAAGGCGTGCTCTATCGCGCGCGCATTCCGGTGCCGGCGCGCGTCCCGGTGGGGACATACCGCGCCGAAACCTATCTGATCAGCCGCGGCCGCGTGCTCGCGGTCGCCTCGCGCGATGTGCAGATCCGCAAGGCCGGTTTCGAACGGTTCGTTGCGCTGGCGGCGCAGCGCCACGGCTTTCTCTACGGCCTTTCCGCGGTCTTCCTGTCGTTGGTGCTCGGCTACGGCGCCTCGGCAATTTTCCGTCGGCGCTGAAGCCAAAGTTCACGGCCTATTTACCCTCGTCTGCGATAGCCTTGGCTGGGACCACAATGGGCGGGGCGGATACATGGACATGCAGGGCGGCGGACTAAGCGCCGGGGATTTGACGGCGGCACAGCACGTCCGGCTTGCCGGAGGCGGCATCGCGGCGTCGGTCGCGCCGGTCGCCAATCATCATCGCGACGACCTGATGATCGGCGAAGTCGTCGATATTTCGGGTTCGGCCTCGCGCGTCCTGCTCGACGCCGCCGCGATCGGGAAATTGTCCTCATCCAGCGATTCCGCGGTGGCGATGGCGGGGCAGGTCGGCGCGCAGGTCAAGGTCCGCGTCGGCAACGTCTGGTTGATCGCCAGTATCCGCGACCAGCAATTGCACGAACGCGGCGAGGGGCTGATCATCGCGACGATCGACTTCCTCGGCGAAGGCGAAGAGGAAAAGATCACCGGCCGCATCCATAATTTCCGGCGTGGCGTTACCCGCTACCCGATCCCTGGCAGCCAGGTTTTTGCGGCCGCCAGCCCCGATCTCAAACAAATCTATGCCGCCGACGAGCGCGCGCATGTCGAAATCGGTACCGTCTATCCGACCAAGGACATTCGCGGATCGCTCTACGTTGACGCAATGCTCGGCAAGCATTTCGCGCTGCTCGGATCGACGGGTACCGGCAAGTCGACGAGCGCGGCGCTGATCCTTCACAAGATCTGCGAACTCGCGCCGCAGGGTCATATCCTGATGATCGACCCGCACGGCGAATATTCGGCGGCGTTCAAGGGAACCGGCGCGCTGTTCGACGTCGACAACCTTGCCATGCCCTATTGGCTGATGAACTTCGAGGAACATTGCGAAGTGTTCGTCACGGCGGAAGGCCGCGACCGGCAGGCCGATTGCGACGTCCTTGCCCGCTGCCTGTTGCAGGCGCGGACGAAGAACCGGCTCGCCGAAGGCATGACCAAGATCACGGTCGACTCGCCGATCCCGTACCTGCTCTCGGACCTGCTCAACATCCTCCAGAACGAGATGGGCAAGCTCGACAAGGCGACCTCGTCGGCGCCCTTCATGCGGATCAAGGGCAAGATCGAGGAAATGCGTGCCGACCCGCGCTATAATTTCATGTTTTCGGGTATGCTCGTCGCCGACACGATGGCGAACTTTCTCGGCAAGATTTTCCGCCTGCCGTCGGACGGCCGGCCGATTTCGATCATCGACGTGTCGGGCGTGCCGTCGGACATCACCGGCGTCGTCGTCGCGGTGCTGTCGCGCCTGACCTTCGACTATGCGATCTGGTCGCGCGGCGAGCCGCAGCGGCCGATCCTGCTCGTCTGCGAGGAAGCGCATCGCTATATCCCGTCGAAGGACACCGGACAGGGGCAGGCGGTTCGCAAGATCCTCGAACGCATCGCCAAGGAAGGCCGCAAATATGGCGTGTCGCTGGGCCTTATCACCCAGCGTCCGTCGGACCTCGCCGAAGGCGTGCTGTCGCAGTGCGGCACGATCATCTCGATGCGCCTCAACAACGAGCGCGACCAGCATTTCGTCAAGGCGGCGATGCCCGAAGGGGCGCGCGGCTTCATCGACTCGATCCCGGCGCTCCGCAACCGCGAATGCATCGTTTGCGGCGAAGGCGTGTCGATCCCGATCCGCGTTTATCTCGACACGCTCGAAGAGGAAAAGCGACCTGCGTCGAGCGATCCGCTCTTCTCCAAGCTATGGCGCGAAACCGGCGGCGAGGCAGAGATACTCGAACGCGTCGTCAAACGCTGGCGCAGCCAGGGGCGGTAGGCATTGTCATTTCCCGGCGAAGGCCGGGATTTCACCGTCGTGACGCAGATCGGCCGAGCCGAAAGCGTCAGCGCTTCCACTCTCCGCTGCCACGGAATTCTTCGCGGATCTGGCCCGACTGGTTGAGCCGCGGGTCGGTATAGGTCGGCGCGGCCGCGGCGGGCGGCGGTGCGGCGGGCGCGGCAGGCGTCATTGCGCCGGGTAGCGGTGCCGGTGCGGCATCGGGAAGGACGGCGGCGGGACCCGTGAGCATGGGGGCTGGACCAGCGCCGGGCGCGAGACCCTGACCCTTCAGAATCGCGAGTTGCCGGGCGAGGGGCAAATAGGGCCCGGGGACGGGTTCGCGGCCGAGATACGGCGCGCGAAACGCATCGGGCATGCCCCAGCGGCCGCGCCAGCGGTGGAAGATATGCGCGCCGACGATGTTGGTCATCACCAGACTCTTGCCCCAGCGCGGCCAGATCGCCTGCGTGTGATAATGCGTCGCGAGCCCGACCTTGGGGAAGACATAACCGCCGAGCGCGGCCGATGCGATGCGGCTGGCGCGCAGCCAGTTCCGCCGTTCGGGTGCGCGCGCCATCGCGCCGTCGCAACTGAAGGTGAACTGGCACACGCCTGCGCGCTGCGATCCCTGGAAAACGACGCCGCACACGGTGTTCGGAAAGCTCGGGTGACGGACGCGATTGATCACCGTCTGCGCGACCCCGCGCATTCCGTCGTCGGTTTCGGACGCCGCTTCGTAATAGATGGCGGCGGTCAGGCAATAATGCGCGCGTTCGCGATCAACCGCCGTGACGCCGCGGAAGACATAGGGCTTTGCGGGTGGCCCCACGAACGCCTCGTCGCGCAGCAGCGCGGGATCGGCGGGGGGCAGCGCCGCGGCGTCGCCATAGCCGACGCTGTCCGGATCGGGCAGCGTCGGGTCGATCTTCAATGCTTCCTCATAATCCTCGGCATTCATGATCGCCCAGCGCGCGGGGTCGTAGGTGCGAAAGTTGAGCGGCACCGACACGCTATAGGGGCCGAACGCCGCAGGGGCCCGCAATTGCCCGCTCGATAACAGGAATGCGAGGCAGGCGACGGCCACCACCGCAACGATTGCTGCCCAGAAAGCACGCCCCGGCCCGGCCGGTTTTTCCGGCACCGGGTCGCGCCACGTCGAGCGGGCGGTCAGGGACAGTTCGGGCTTCATCGGTGCATCAAATTCCGTCGCTGTCGCCGTGCGCGATTCGCGCAGACGGGTGGCAGACAGCCTTATACGCCCAAACGCCAACAAAATGTTGCGATGCATATCGGGCGTTCGCGGTGGAACAGGCGCGCACGCGAAATTCAAGCGGCGGAAGGGGCCATTACCCTCGGTCGCCAGAGGTCATTCGATCGGTGCGATGGTCCGGCCCGGCGCCGAAATGCCCCGGCCATTCATCATGCAGGCTGAAGGTTGACAGCCGAGGTCTTGCCGCGCTGGTCGGTTTCCAGCTCGTAAGAAACGCGCTGTTCCTTGTTCAGCGTGGCCATTCCGGCGCGCTCGACGGCGCTGATGTGGACGAAGCTGTCGCCCGAGCCATCTTCATTGGCAATGAAACCATAGCCTTTGTCGCTGTTGAAGAATTTTACGGTGCCGATGGGCATGGATGTTTCCTTTCACGAAAACAGGGAATCAACCGGCAAAAGCACCGGAGGAGCTGGTAGCGCGTGAAGGGAAGTATCCGCCATCAGGCATCAAATTTCCGTCGCAGGCGACGTTAGCGCAGTTTCGTTGTAATTATTTTGCCAAAAAGTCAAGATTTTTGGGAATTTCCGTAAATTTCGTACGCCCGGACAGGAAATAATAGCGCGGAATTGTCCGGGTGCTCCGCCAGTAAGCGGCGCGTGCCGCGCCGGGCGCGTTCAGCGGATTTCGACGGTCAGATGCTCGATCTCGTGGACGGGTTTGACGCGCGCGCAAATTGACTCGCGGGTCGCGCCGACGACGCTGATGATCGCCGAATGCGCGCCGGGGCCGACACGCCAGACGTGAAGGTCGATGATTCTGGCGTCGCCCGGCGCTTCGACGAGGTCGCGGATTTCGGCTTCGAGCGCGGCGTCGGTCGCGTCGAGTAGCACCGCGCCGGTGTCGCGCATCAGCGACCAGGCCCAGATCGCAATGACGATCGCCCCGACCACCCCCATGAGCGGATCGAGCCACACCCACCCGAGATAGCGTCCGCCGAGCAGGGCGGCGATCGCGAGCACCGAGGTCAGCGCGTCGGCGACGACATGCAGATAGGCCGAGCGGAGGTTGTTATCCTGTTCGTGCGGATGGTCATGGTCGTGCGCCTCGCCATGATGATCGTGGCCGTTCCCATGGCTATGGCCATGGCCGAGCAACAGCGCGCTCGCGATGTTCACGCCCAGCCCGATGACCGCGATGATCGTCGCTTCGGCAAAGGCGACGGGGCTGGGGTCGAGCAGCCGCGTCAGCGATTCCCACGCGATGCCGAGCGCGAAAAGCCCGAGCACCAGCGCGGAAGCGAAGCCCGCGAGGTCGCCGACCTTGCCGGTGCCGAAAGTGTAGCGGCCGCTTTCCGCATGGCGCTTCGCATAGCGATAGGCGAGGGCGGCGATGCCGAGCGCGCCGGCATGGGTCGCCATGTGAAAGCCGTCGGCGAGCAGCGCCATCGAATTGAACGCGATCCCCGCCGCAATCTCGCCGACCATCATGAGTGCGGTGAGCAGCACGACCCAGAGCGTGCGCCGCGCATTCGCGTCGTGCCGCTTGCCCAGATAGACATGGCTGTGCGTCAGCGCATCGATTTCGCTGTCGAGTGACATTCTGCCCCCTATTTCGCGTAGCGGCGGATCGCCGCGAGCAGTTCGTCGCCGCCCTGCGCCCGCTCCGCGTCCGACAGGTTCGGCGCGACGACATGCGATTGCAGATGCTCGGCGACGAGTTCGTCCATCAGTCCCGCCACCGCGCCGCGCACCCCCGCGACCTGGTGCAGGATCGTCGCGCAGCCGGCATCGTTGGCAATCGCCCGCTCGATCGCCGCGATCTGCCCGGCGATGCGGCGGGTGCGGGCGAGGAGTTGATCCTTGTTGGCATGGGTATGTGACATAGGATACCCCCCTATCCTATATTCGCCCGAAGGGCAATCTCGATGAAAGGCAAACTATCTTCCCTCGGGCGCCGGGCATGCTATTTGTCGGGCACGGGCCATGCGGACGCCCGTCCAGACGGCTTGCTGTCCAAGCTCCGCTCCATGCGCCGCAATTGCGGCAAGGAGCGCGCGTGCCATGACGAATCTCGAGCCTTCACCGCCCCGGCTTTCTCTCCCCCACCTGTTCCTCCGCTTCCTGCGCTTCGGCTTTCTCGCCTTTGGCGGTCCCGTCGCGCAGATCGCGATGGTCAGGCAGGCGCTCGTCGAGGAGGAGCGCTGGATATCGCCGGCGCGCTTCAACCGCCTGCTCGCGGTGATGCAGGTCTTGCCGGGCCCCGAGGCGCACGAGCTCTGCGTCCATCTGGGGATGGTTGCGCGCGGACGGATCGGCGGGCTGCTCGCGGGGCTTGGCTTCATGTTGCCGGGCTTCGTGCTGATGCTCGGCGCGGCGTGGCTCTACAGCGACTGGATTGTCGGCAATCCTCTCATGGTGCCGGTCTTCCTCGGAGTGCAGATCGCGGTGCTCGCGATCATCCTGCGCGCGGTGCAGCGGATCGGGACGCATATCCTGGAGGACGGGCTGCTGTGGATACTCGCCGCGGTGTCGCTCGGCGCGACGCTGGCGGGCGCACCGTTCTGGATTCTGCTGACTGCCGCAGGGTTGATCTATGCCTTCGCGGCGCGTCAGGTCCTTGCCGTAGCCCTGTTCGTGGCGGCGGCTGCGCTCATCTTCTTCGTGCCGGGACCCGCCGCAGTGAAAGCGAGCGCCGTTGCAAGCGAGGCGGGCGCCGCCGCGCTATTCATCGCCGGTCTCAAGGGCGGCCTCCTCACTTTCGGCGGCGCCTACACGGCGATCCCCTATGTACGCACCGATACGGTCGGGCGCGGCTGGCTGTCCGATGCGAGCTTCCTCGACGGCGTCGCGCTCGCCGGAATGCTGCCCGCGCCGCTCGTCATTTTCGCGACGTTCGCGGGTTATGTCGCGGGCGGACTGACCGGTGCGCTCGCGATCACCGTCGGCATGTTCCTTCCTGCTTTCGCCTTTTCGATAATCTTTTTCGAACGGCTGGAAGCGGTGGTCGATCATCCCGCCCTGCACCGCGCGCTCGCCGGCGTTGCGGCGGCAGTCGTCGGCGTAATCACGGCAACATTGCTGCAACTCGGCTGGGCGACGGCGCTTCGCGTATCGAGCCCGCTCGCCGGAATCGCGATCTTTGGCGGTGCGGTTGCCATGGTCGTGCTGATGAAGGGAAAATGGGCCGCTCCTGTGCTGGTAATCGGTGCAGGCATTGCGGGATGGCTGTTGAATCCCTGAGCCCACTTACCCCTTGCCGACTCACCCGCTCGCGCCTATATGCGGCCTACTTCTTGACATGGTTAGCCAGTTGGGACGTCGGGGCCGCGGGCCGCGGCGGCT
>JALDYH010000216.1:0-6749 GCA_032154175.1 Sphingopyxis sp.
GCGACGACTTCGGCGGCGAGCAGGAAGGCGAGCGCGGCGGTGCCGCTGACGAATTCGGGGCCGACAAGGCCCATCACCGCTTCGCCCGGGATGCCGAGCGCGAGCGCGACGCCGGCCTGCGCGGCGATGATCCAGAAACCGACCTGGCTGACCTGTGCCGCCACGGCGCCAAGTCGCTTTTCGGCAAGGTTGCGCGTGATCACGGGGCCGAGGATCGGCTCGAAGCTGGTCTTGAGCTTTTGCGGCAGCGAGGCGACCTGCTGCGCCATATAGTAAATGCCGTAGATCGTCGGCGAGGTGAACTGGCCGAGAATGAAGAGGTCGAGACGCCGCGTGCCCCATTCGATCGCGTCGGCGGCGGCGAGCGGCGCGTTGCGCCGCGCAACCGCGATCAGGTGCGCCGGATGCGGCTGCCACCCCTGCGGTCCGCCATAGTGCCGAAGCATCGGGATCAGCGCGGTGAGGAACGCCCCGAGCATCGCGGCGGCATAAGACAGCATCAGCCCGTCGCGCGCCGACACGAACCAGAACCCCGCCGCGGCGGCGCTGATCACCCAGGGTTCGACGATCGCGCGCGCGCGAACCGTGGCGCCGATATCGAACTTGTAGGCGCAGGCGGCGAGGGCGATGTCGGTCCCCGCGATCGCGAAGACCAGCAGCGCCATCCAGCGGTCGGTGCCGTCGATGCCGCCCGCCGGGTACATGAGCTGCGGAAAAAGGAGGAGGAGCGCCGAACCCGCGGCGGAGGCAAGGAGCGCGACGAACATGCCGTCCCATACGACGGTGCGGGGATCGGCGCCGGGGGCGCTGAGCTGCTCGGCGAGGCCGCGCTTGAGGCCGAGTGTCGCGAGTTGCGCGACCAGTTCGATGACGAGCACGGCAAAGGCGAAACGGCCGACCGCCTCCGGCCCGTACCAGCGGCCCGCCACATAAAGAAAGGGCAGGCGCGCGACGAGGCGGAGGATGAAACCGAAGAAATTGGTGCGTCCGCCCTTGGCAAGCGCGGCAGTGTCGGCATCCCCCGAAGGAACGTCCGGCGATCGGGGCGCGGCTGCGCTGTTCGTCTGGCTCAAGCCTGGCGCCCCTTCTGCTGCTCCCCGACGCGCAGTCTAGCGCGGCGGGCGAGTGCAGGCAATTGGTCGAAGCACATCATCGGCTTTCGGATCGCAGCGGCCGGCTGAGCAGCGCCTGAACGGCTTCGGCGACGCGCGTTTCGCCGGCAACGAGGCGCGCCACCGCGTCGGTGATCGGCATGTCGATGCCATCGGCGCGGGCGGCGGCCGCCACCACCGGTGCGCTGAACGCGCCTTCGGCAACGGTGCGGCGGTCGGCCATCAGCGCGGCGGCATCCTCGCCCCGGCCAAGACCCTGGCCAAGCGCAAAATTGCGCGAATTGGACGACGTGCAGGTGAGAACAAGATCGCCGAGGCCGGCGAGGCCGGCGAGCGTTTCGGCCTGCGCGCCGCGCGACAGGCCGAAGCGCGTCATTTCGGCGAAGCCGCGGCTGATCAATGCCGCGCGGGCGTTGAGCCCGAGCCCGGCGCCGTCGACGATCCCGCACGCGATCGCGAGGATATTCTTCACCGCTCCGCCGATCTCGGCGCCGATGACGTCGGTGGAGATATAGGGGCGGAAATGCGGGCGTGCGAGCGCCTGCGCAATCTCGGTCGCAAGGTCCGCATTCGCGGCGGCAAGCGTGATCGCGGTCGGCAGGCCCGCGGCGACCTCGTGCGCGAAGGTCGGTCCTGAAAGCACCGCATGCGGGCGCTGCGGCGCAAGATCACGCGCCATGTCGATCGGGAAAGCGAAGCTGCCTGCCTCCATCCCCTTGCTGCAGAAGATCAGCGGGGCGTCGCCGGCGGGCAGTTCGGCGAGTACCGCGCGCAGGAAGGGCACCGGGACGACCACGAGCAGCGCGTCGAGATCGGCCATATCGGCAAGCGTGCCGGTGGCGGTCAGCGAGCTCGACAAGGTGGCGCCGGGAAGGAAGACCGGGTTGTGGTGCCCGGTGTTGATCGCCGTTACGACATCCTCTTCGCGCGCCCAAAGGCGGACCGGCGCGCCATCGGCAGCAAGAAGCTGCGCCAGCGCGGTGCCCCACGCGCCGCCGCCGATGATACCGAAACGGGCAAGGCGCGACGTCATGCTTTCACTCCTGCGCCGCGCACGGCTTCGGCTTCGGGGTCGAGCGGCCAGCGCGGACGCGCGGCGGTATCGAGCGGATCGGTAAGGCCGGCCGCGAACCGCTCGGCGCCCGCCCACGCGATCATCGCGCCATTGTCGGTGCACAGCCAGAGCGGCGGCGCGACGAAGGGTTTGTCGAAGCGCCGGGCGAGACCGGTCAGCGCGGTGCGGATGGCACCATTGGCAGCAACCCCGCCTGCGACGACGAAGGCGGTCGCGTCGGGGCAGGCGGTGAGCGCGATGCGGCTGCGATCGACGAGGCAGTCGACGACCGCCTGTTGAAACGACGCAGCGAGGTCGGCGGTGCCGTGGTCGCCCGACGCGGCCGCCCGCGCTACCGCGCTCTTCAGACCGGCGAACGAGAAATGCGGTTCGGCGCTGCCGACGAGCGGACGCGGGAGCGGGACCGCATGCGGATTGCCGCTCATCGCAATGCGTTCGACCGCGGGGCCGCCGGGATAGCCGAGCCCGAGCAGCTTCGCGGTCTTGTCGAAGGCTTCGCCCGCCGCATCGTCGATGGTCGTCGCGAGGCGGCGGTAATCGCCGACACCGCGCACGAGCAGGAGCTGGCAATGGCCGCCCGAGACGAGAAGCAGCAGATAGGGGAAGGCGAGGCCGGGTTCGGCGAGGCGCGGGCTCAGCGCATGGCCTTCGAGATGGTTGACCGCGATCAGCGGTTTGTTCGCGGCGTGCGCGAGCGCCTTGCCGGTGACGAGCCCGACCATCACACCGCCGATCAGCCCCGGTCCCGCGGTCGCGGCGATCGCATCGACGTCGGCGAGCGACACACCGGCGTCGGCGAGCACGCCCGCGACGATCGGCGCGAGCCGGTCGACGTGCGCGCGCGCCGCGATTTCGGGAACGACCCCGCCATAGGGGCCATGCTCGGCCTCCTGTCCTGCGACACGATGCGCCAAAATGCGTCGTTCGCCGTCGACGAGCGCCGCTGCGGTTTCGTCGCAGCTCGATTCAAGGCCAAGGATCAGGGTCATATAATTGCGCGTTCCTTTACCCGCCCCTTTATCGGCAGGGCAAGCCGCGGCGGAGCCTTTAAAAAGGCTCTTGATGATGTCTGGAGCATTTCCAGTCGAAAAACCGGTTCCCACTTTTTCTGGAAATGCTCTAGCAGCGGGGATGATGAACAGACTTCCGACCCCCGAAAACCCGCTGCGTATCGGCACGCGGGCCTCGCCGCTTGCGATGGCTCAGGCGCATATGGCGGCTGCGGCGCTGATTGCCAGCCATGGTATCGATATGTCGGCACTGGAAATCGTGCCGATGACCGCGACGGGCGACAAGATCCAGGACCGCGCGCTCGCCGAAGTTGGCGGCAAGGCCCTGTGGACGCGCGAACTCGATGCGGCGCTCGACGCCGGGACGATCGACATCGCGGTTCATTCGCTGAAGGACGTCGAAACCGTGCGTGATCCGCGCTTCGCGCTCGGCGCGATGCTCGAACGCGCCGACCCGCGTGACCGGCTCGTGACGCGCGAGGGAATCGAGGCCACGACGATTACGGACCTGCCGCAGGGCACACGGCTCGGGACGAGCAGCCCGCGCCGGGCAGCGCAGGTGAAGCGGATTCGGTCCGACCTCCAGACCGTGCTGCTGCGCGGCAACGTTGCGACGCGGCTGGCGAAGCTCGCGGCAGGAGAGGCCGATGCGACGCTTCTGGCGGCGGCGGGTCTCGACCGGCTCGGGATGCACGATGTCGGCTCGTTGCAGGAAGCCAGCCTGCTGCTTCCGGCGGCGTCGCAGGGGGCGATCGGGGTCGAATGCCGTGCCGACGACGCCGACACGCTCGCGATGCTTGCTGCGATCGATCACGCGCCGACACATCTGGCCGTCGCAGCGGAGCGGGCGTTTCTGGCGGCGCTTGGCGGCGATTGCCGCTCGCCCGTCGCGGCGCATGCGTCTTGGCAGGACGATGGCGGGCTGCGCCTCGATGCCGAGATCTTCTCGGAGGATGGTGCCGATCATGCCGCCGGCCATGCGATCGTCGCGGAGGCCGGTGTTGTCGAAGCACTGGCGCGTCGCTTGCTCGATGAAGCGCCCGACAGCGTCCGGCGCCTGTTCGCGGCATGACCGATGGCCCGCCGCTGATCGTTACGCGGCCGGAGCCGGGCAACGCAGCGACGGTCGAGCGGGCGCGGACGATGGGGTTCGACGTCCGGGCGATGCCCCTTTTTGCCGCGCATCCCGTCGACTGGAGCGTCCCGCCGGTCGACGCGTCCGATGCCTTGCTGCTGACCAGTGCCTTTGCGGCAAGGCTGGCGGGGCCCGCCATCGCCGATCTGTCTTCGCTTCCGGTCTATGCCGTGGGAGCGGCTACCGCGCGCGCGGCCGAGGCGGCGGGATTGACCGTGACGATGACCGGATCATCCGATGCGCAGGGACTTCTTGACGATATGACGTCAAAAAATATCCGATATATATTATGGCTTTGCGGTCGTGACCGGTCCGAATTCGACGCGCGGGGCGCAAGGGTCACGGCATTGCCCTGCTACGCCGTGGACCCCGCCCCTGTGCCGGCAGAATGGAACGCGCTGATAGCCGCGCCGGCGATACTGCTTGCGCATTCGGTGCGGGCCGCCCGGCGAATTTCGCAGCTGGTCGGCGAAGCGCGCGCGCATCTGTCGCTTGTCGCGATCAGCGACGCGGTCGGCGCGGCGGCGGGAAATGGCTGGCGCGATCTGGCCATCGCGGGACAGCCCGACGATGCCGCAATGTTGGCACAAGCGCGTGCTTTGTGGCACAAGGGTGCAAAATAGGGTCGTTCGAAAGAGAAACATGGCAATCGACAGCATCGATACTCCCTCGTCGGCGGACGAGGCGGTTCCCGCACGGGGACTATCGTTTCGCGCTATCGCCATTGGTGCCTTCCTCTTGCTCCTGATCGGCATTGTCGGCGGCGGATGGGCGGTGAATCGCTGGTTGGCGGGCAATGGCGCGTTGCCGGCGAAAATGATCGCTGCACCCGCAGGAACAACGGATCCGCTTTTGGCGACAGGCGGAACGGCGAAGGGCGGGGCCGCGGGCGAACCGCTGATGGTCGCGCCGATCGACGGCGCCAACGCGCTCGCGGCGCGGGTCGCCGAACTCGAGCAACGCCTGTCGCGCATCACGCTCGAGGCCGAATCGGCATCGGGCAACGCATCGCGTGCCGAGGGGCTGCTCGTCGCCTTCGCAGTGCGGCGCGCGCTCGATCGCGGGCTGTCGCTCGGCTATCTCGACGCGCAGCTCCGCCTGCGCTTCGGCGACGATCAGCCCAATGCGGTCAAGACGATCATCGAAACGTCGCGCGAACCGGTGACGCTCGAACAGCTTCGCGCCGAACTCGATGCGATGGCGCCGCAACTCGTCGGACGCGGCGGCGAGGGCGGCGGCAGCCTGTGGACCGGGCTGCGCCGCGAGCTTGGCGAGCTGTTCGTCGTGCGCGCTGCGGGGACGCAATCGCCGCGGGCATCCGAACGGCTCGATCGCGCACGTCGCTATCTCACGGCGGGGCAGGCCGACCTCGCGATCGCCGAGGTCGAAGCCATGCCCGGCGCCGATGTCGCAAGCGAATGGCTGATCGATGCGCGGCGCTATCATGAAGCGCGGCGTGCGCTTGACCTGATCGAGACGGCGGCGATATTGGAGCCGCGCGACAGTCCCGCTGCCGCGATGGCCCGCAAAGCGGCCGATCCGACCCCGTAGCGCGCAATCCGGTAAGGGCTGCCCGCCCTTTAGAGAGAAAGCCCGTTCCATGGCCCTCGCCGATCCGCAGCGCATCGAAGCGCTCGACCCGCTCGATCCCCTCCAGCTCGACGCCGAACTGAGTGAAGAGGAGCGGATGGTCCGCGACACGGCGCGGTCTTATGCGACCGATGCACTCTTGCCGCGCGTGACCTCGGCGTTTCTCGACGAACGCTTCGACCGCGAGATCATGTCCGAAATGGGCGCGCTTGGGCTGCTCGGCGCGACGATCGACCCCGAATATGGCGGCGCGGGGCTCAACTACGTCTCTTACGGGCTGATCGCGCGCGAAGTCGAGCGCATCGATTCGGGGTACCGGTCGGCCTGCTCGGTGCAGAGCTCGCTCGTGATCCACCCGATCAACGCCTATGGCAGCGAGGAACAGAAGCGCAAATATCTGCCCGGGCTGACCTCGGGCGAACTCGTCGGCTGCTTCGGCCTGACCGAGCCCGACGCCGGCAGCGACCCCGGCGGCATGCGCACCCGCGCCGAGAAGATCGAGGGCGGCTACCGCCTCAAGGGCGCGAAGATGTGGATCACCAACTCGCCGATCGCCGACGTCTTCGTCGTGTGGGCGAAGTCCGATGCGCACGACGGGGCGATTCGCGGTTTCGTGCTCGAAAAGGGGATGAAGGGGCTGTCGGCGCCGAAGATCGAGGGCAAGGTGAGCTTGCGCGCTTCGGTGACGGGCGAGATCGTCATGGATTCGGTCGAGGTCGGCGAGGACGCGCTGTTGCCGCATGTGTCGGGACTGAAGGGCCCGTTCGGCTGTCTCAACCGCGCGCGCTACGGCATCGGCTGGGGCGCGATGGGCGCGGCGGAATTCT
>JALDYH010000028.1:0-34485 GCA_032154175.1 Sphingopyxis sp.
TGATTCGCGTCCGGGAGAGTCTGTACGAATCCGGGGAGCTCGCGAGCGGCTAGTCCCCGAGGCGTTCGAGTTCACTCCGATAATGGTCGATCTCGGGTGAGGCGGTTTCGGCATGGCCGGCAAGAAACGTCTCGATCGCCTCGCGATATTCGCGGCGGAAACCGGCGTTGCCGGGACTGGCCGCAATCTGCGCCGCGGCGCGCTCGACGGGCGTCAGCGCTTCCCTGAGCAACAACCTCTTACCGAAGGGCGATTCGTCGCGCATGATGGCGATGTTGCGTTCGTAGCCCGGGATATATTTGACGACGAAGCGTTCGCCCTTCGGCGGAATCTCGATCGCGTTGCGCGGCGGATAGAGACTCGCCGACATCGTATCGAAGCGGGTCTTCACATCCTGTCCGTCGGCGGTGCGGACAACCGCGTCATATTCCCAGATATTCGAGTCGTTGAGCTGCGAACTGGTTTCCTCTTCGTGCGTGATCACCGCGGTCCCGTAGGTGCCATGGGCATTGAGGAAAATCGCATTGGCCATCGAGCCGAGGAAGATATTCGCGAAACCGATGACGAACCCGGCCACGCTCAGCGCCATCCACGCCCGATTCCGGAGCAGTGCGCTCGCCGCGCCGCCGAGCGCGAAGCCGGCGAGAATCCAGAGCGGCAGCGACAGCAGCGGATGCTGGCTGATGAAGAAGAAAAAGGCCGCAAGCGTCGTCATTCAACCTCCGCAGCCGCCGCAACCGCCACATCCGCCGCCGCCGCACCCGCCGCCGCCATCGCCGGAACTGTTGCCGTCGGTTCGCATCTGATGGAAGTCATTCCATCCGGAACCGGCGAGCACGACGGTGCCAAACAGGGCGACCGCGAGAGGAATTTCGTCGGCGGTGGGCGCGCGGCGTAGCCGTTCGGCACGCGCCTGTGCGGCATCGATCGCCGCGATGCCGCTCCGCGTTCGCTTCTCGGGCGTGAACCAGCGCATGAGTGCGAAGATGGCGCTGAGGATGAGCAGCGCGGTCAGAAAACCCGTGGGATGATCGAGCGCGTCGCCATAGCGCCAGCGGGATATGCCGAATGCGATCAGGAGCAGATAGGGGAGCGTCTGGGCGATACGGATCCACTTGATCCGCGTTCCGTCCATCAGCTGTCCATCGGTGACAAGGTCGTTTCGCACCGTCTCGGCGTGCGGGCCGAGCACCCGTTTGATCGCGCTCCAGTCGGCCGGCGAGGGGAGGGCGAGGACACTCGCTTCGCTAGCGTTGCGGGCCGTGGCGGTGCGGGCGATATCGAATTTCTTTTCCGTCGTTACCGTCACCAGTTGCGAGGTGAGCAGCCGGGCGACGATCAACTCGAAAAGGCGCTCGGCCCCGCCGGACAAATAGGCCGTGTCCTCGGTGTTCAGCGCGCGCACGCGGCTGCCGCGGCCGCGAAGATAGCGCGGGACGGCGAAACCCAGATAGATGGCGACGAAAAGCAGGATGACGTAGAGCGCGAGGAACTGCCCGCCGCTCCAGTTTTCGTGGCTGAATATCGTCATGAAAAGGGAACCCCGAACCATATGAGGAGATGAAGACCGACGGTCAGGCAAAGAATGGCGAGCGTTACCCGAACCGCGGCGCGGGGGATCACGGCCCCGTCGCGTGGATGCACCCTTCGCGCACGCGGGTCGTCTATCAGGCGCCGTGCCGCGTCAGGCCAGATGTCGGCAGGCGGACTTGCCCCGAAGGCCTGCTCGTAGCGAAACAAGGTGCGGGCATATTGATCGAAGAAGCGCGATCGCTCGGTATTGCCGCCCGCGGTTGGCCCGTGGTGCAGCGAAAGACACAGGACATCGGGGCAGAAGCGGCCCCAATAATCGCGCGTATAGGTAAGGTGCAGATGCCAGGCCTGGTCGACCGCATCGGAAGGCGTCAGCTCTTCCTCGCTCGTGGCGGCCAGGAAGCAGAAACGGCGGTACTCGTCGAACACGCGTGCGGCATGCGCCTCGCTCCAGCCATTCTCACGCGCGAGCCGTCCGGTGAAGCTCAGCTCCGCGTCCTCGGGACCGACGACATAGGACGAAAGCGCGTGCCATACCGGATGATCCGGGCTGATCGGTCGGGCATGATCCGGCACAGGCATCAGAGCTGAAAGATATCATAGACTTGCGCGCATACAAGTCGAATTAGACGGGCGGCGCGAGCGGGACCAGTTGCTCGCGCCGTCCTGCCGGTGCCGTGCATGGTGGGGGTCGCGCGGCATCGATCGGTCAACCGATAAACTGGCTCCGGTATCGCTGGAGCTTGGTGATGCGAAGACCGGGAAGCCCGGCGCGATCGAGCGATCGCCGCCAGGCGGCGACTTCCTCGGCGCTCAGCCGGTATCTGTCGCAGGCCTCGTCCAGACTTAGCAGTCCGCCGTCGATCGCCGCCAGCACTTCGGCCTTGCGGCGGCTGACCCAATAGGTCGTGCAGGATGACGGCAGATCGTCGATCGTCAACGGGCCCAGAGGCCCCATGACCGAAGACGGCCTTCTATTGCATTCGAGCACCGCGAATTCTCCATTCGCGCGGCTGACGCCGCTTCGTGCCCCCCGCGGCAAATCTGTGCCAAATGCGTTAACAAAAGGTTGCCACGGGGCTGGAGCAGATAGCCCGTCTGGCGATTGACGGCTTTGGCCAGCTGAAGAATGTCTCGCAGCTCCTGCCGTCGCGATGTCCGAACTCCATCAGGCCCTTCGATGATGCCTTTCTGCCTCGGGCAGGAACATCGTTGCGAGCCCGAGAAGCGGCAGATAGGCGCAGAATTTGTAAACCCATATGATGCCATAGATATCGGCCAGTTGCCCGAGGCCTGCCGCCCCGATCCCGCTGATCCCGAACATCAGGCCGAACATCAGCCCCGACACGAGTCCCACGCGGCCCGGCACGAGCTCCTGCGCATAGACGACGAGCGCGGCGAAAGCCGAAGACATGATGAGGCCGATGGAAATGGCGAAAATCGCGGTCCAGAGGAGGTTGGCATGGGGCAGGATCATTGCGAACGGGGCGACGCCCAGGAACGAAGCCCAGATGACCGCTTTCCGGCCGATCCGGTCTCCCACCGGGCCGCCAGCAAATGTCCCGACCGCGACAGCGGCGAGGAAGCAGAAGAGATAGAATTGGGATTGACGCACGCTGAGGTCGAAGCGCTCGATCAGGTAGAAGGTAAAATAGTTGGTGAACGCGCCAATATAGATGAATTTCGCAAACATGAGGACGCCGATCGCCGAGAGGGCGCGAACGATTTCGCGGCGACTGTGCGGGGAGGTTTCGGACGGACCGGTGGCGACAGGCTGCGCCAGAGCCTCCTTGATGCGCCAGCGGGTGACGGCAAACAGGACCCATATCGCCGCGACGGCTGCGAAGGCAAGCCAGCCGACGGCGGTCTGACCAAAAGGCAGGATGATCAGCGACGCGACGATCGGGCCGAGGGCGGACCCGGTGTTCCCGCCGACCTGAAACGCCGACTGCGCCGTTCCGAAACGCCCTCCGGAGGCCATGCGAGCGACGCGGGAGGCTTCGGGGTGGAATGTCGCCGACCCGACGCCGATCACGGCCGACGCGAGGATGAGGGTCGAGTAGCTTGTCGCCGATGCCAGCCCGCCAATGCCGACGAGTGTGACCATCATCCCGAGTGGCAGCAAATAGGGGAGGGGGCGCTTGTCGGTATAGAGGCCGACCCACGGCTGAAGCAGGGACGCCGTGAACTGATAGACAAGCGCAATCCACCCGATCTCACCGAAGCTCAAATGATATTTTTCCTTGAGCATCGGGTAGATGGCCGGAAGTACAGCCTGGATCAGGTCGTTCAGAAGATGCGCAAATGCTACCGCGCCCACAATCTGTAAGACAAGTTTCGGCCCGTCCTGTCGGGGAGCCGAAGGGGGGACCAGGCTCGGAGAATTGGGCAGGGTGGCGGTTGTGTCGGTCATGCGTCGGGGCTTTCGAAATGTCCGGCGCGCCTATCAGTCCATCTTCTTTCCCGCTTTGTTGTATGAGCCAATCTTTTATGCGACTGGGACGGGATGGATTTTTATCCCGACGAGAATGATCATATCGCGCGACCGCTGATCGCGATCGGCCACGATTATCCCGATTCCTATGAACTCGCCGAGCATCGCCATCGCCGCAGCCAGTTTCTCTATGCCGCCAGCGGCGTGATGGCGGTGCGTACGCCGACCGGGGCTTGGGTCGCTCCCCCCGAGCGTGCAGTCTGGATCCCCGGGGGGACGCCGCATTCCGTTCGCATGGTCGGCGCGGTACAGACCCGGAGCGTTCTCGTCGAACCGGGCGAATGTCTGGGCCGAGGCGACGAATGCCAGGTCGTCGCCGTCTCGTCATTGCTCCGCCACCTGCTCGGTGCGGCGGCAGAGGTGCCACCCGAATATGCGGAAGCGGGCCGGGATGGATTGGTGATGCGCTTGTTGATGGCGGAGATCGACCGCGCCCCGCCCATTCCTCTGGCGGTTCCGTTTCCGGCAAATGCGGCGCTTGCCCGGCGTTGCCATGCCTTCCTGGCACGTCCCGATGCAGCGGCGACGATCGATGAATGGGCCGATGCGATGGCGATGAACCGGCGCAGCTTCACCCGCATGTTCCGACGCGAAACGGGAATGAGTTTCGCCGAATGGCGACAGCAGGCATGTTTGTCGGCCGCATTGCCCAAGCTTGCGGCCGGTGAGGCCATTACCTCGATCGCTTACGACCTGGGCTACGATGGTCCCGGGAACTTCTCCACGATGTTCAAGCGGATTTTGGGTGTCGCACCTAGTCGATATCTGAGGCCCTGATGACCGGGAGAGGCGGAGTTTCGTCCGCTGTTGCCGAGGCCGGCCGCGTGGCTGCCTTGGGGATCAGAGGGCAAGGCGGCCGCGGATCGGCACCGATGTCGAATATTTCATCTCGGCCAGCGTGACGATCGACACGACGTCCTTGACGCCCGGCAGCTTCAAAATCGTCTCGAAAACGAATTTCTGATACCAGTCGAGGGACTTGGCCACGACCTTTATCATCACGTCGCGATCCCCGAAGATCGAGTAACATTCCTGAATCTCCGGCGCGAGGTCGACCTTTCGCAAAAAATCCTCGCGCTGCATCTCGGTTAGCGTCTCCATCTTCAGCGTTGCAAAAAGCACCACGCTGTCACCGAACTTGCGGCGATCGAGAAGCGCCACCTGTCGTTTGATATATCCCTCTTCCTTGAGCCGCTGCAGCCTTCGCCAGCATGGCGACTGCGATAGACCGACCTTTTCCGCGAGCTCTGTCGTCGAAAGGCTCGCGTCACGCTGCAACTGGTCCAGTATCTTGATGTCGAATGCGGTAAGTTCTTCCATCGATGCTCTCCTTTGTGGGATAAAATATCGAAGCACACGGTAATGACAACATAGAATTTACCAAATTTTTGCCAATTAAGGGAATTATTATCTCTGATTGGCCGTTAACGCGGAAATCAAACCGCTGCTGCCGTTGGCCGTTGCATGCGAGGCTGGCTCGCGGTTCGCCATCGAGCAGCTTGTCTACCGGTTTTCCGGCTTCCTGGCGTCGTCACGCCGGGAAAAAGCTGCCGCTTGCCGCCGACATGCGAAATAATTTGCCCGGCAGGAGCCGCCGGGGACGCAAGCTTGCATAATAATCGCAGCCGATTGGCCCTAGCGTCCATGCAAATCATAGAGGTGAAGAACATGATGAAAATGTCCATGGTCCGCAGTGCAGCCCTCGCGCTGACGCTGGCGATGCCGCAAGTGGTGACGGCCCAGACCGTCCCCCCGCGGGAAAGCGTGAGCGCGATCGGCAAGGAGGCGGTGAAGACGGTACATCGAGGGACCTATGGCGGGGTCAGGCTTCGCTACACAGCGACCGTCGAGGCAATCCCGATCGCCATTTCCTCGGGCGCGACGGCCGATATCGTCAGCTTTGCCTATACGCGCGACGGCGTCGATGCATCGCGACGTCCGGTCATCTTCCTCTTCAACGGCGGTCCCATCGTGCCTTCGCCCTATGTCCACATCGGCGGGCTCGGTCCGAAGCGGGTTGCGTTTCCCGACGATGTTAAAGCCGCGCCGGAAACCTTCAAACTCGTCGACAACAGCTATTCGCCGGTCGACGCTGCCGACCTCGTCTTCATCGACCCCGCCTCGACCGGATTCAGCCGCGTGACGGGCGGCACCAAAGCGTCCGATTTTTTCTCGAACGTCACCGATGCGGCGCAGTTCATCGCCTTTATCAAGGCATGGCAGATCAAACATGGGCGTGAGAGATCCCCTGTCTATCTGTTCGGCGAAAGCTACGGCACCCACCGCGCGGCGGAAATCGCCAAGCAGACGGCGGAGGATCCCGCGCCGATCCCGCTCAAGGGCATCTTTCTTTACGGGCAGGCGGTGAATGTCGTCGAGTGGTCGCAGCGTCCGGCCAATATCACGAGCTATGTCGCCTCGCTTCCGACTATCGCGGCGACCGCATGGTTCCATGGCAAGATCGATCGCAAGGGGCGTTCGATCGAGGAATTCATCGCCGAGGCGACGTCATGGGCGACGAGTCGCTATCTTGCGGCGCTGTACCAGGGAAGCGCGCTCGGCGAGACCGGGCGGCGCGACATTGCGGCGCGGCTCGAAGAATATAGCGGGATCCCGGCCGACTGGTATCTCGCCAATGACCTCAAGATCACCAAGGAACGATACCGCCTCGAGTTGTTCAAGACCGAAAAGCTGCTGCTGGGACGTCAGGACGCCCGCTACACGGCACCGGTTACAGACAAGGGGGGAGCCGTCGATCCCGCCGAGGTTCTGGGGGATTCCATCATTGCCTTTTTCAAACAATATATGCGCAGCGACCTGAAGGTCGCCGATCCCGACAAATATGTCTCGCAAAGTCCCGTGACGGGTATGACCGGCTGGAATTGGGGCGCTGCCGCCATGGGGCCCTTTACCGATTATCCCTATTATCAGGGTATCGCCAAGCTGATGGCGAAAGACCCGGAGTTTCGCCTTACGATCGGCAACGGCTATTTCGACACGATGACGACGCTGGGGGGCGCGGAACTCCTCGCGACCCAGTCGGGATTCGACCCGAAGCGCGTCAGCGTTCGTTTTTACGACGGGGGGCATATGGGTTATTCGGTGGATGCGACCGCGCGCAAGGTTGCGGACGACATTCGCAAGCTGGCGCGCTGAGATGACGCTTGCGGCGTACAGCGCCGAAGAGGTCGAAGCGGCCCTCGACTATCCCGGCTGCATCGCGGCGGTGAGGGAGGCGATGATCACTCTCGCCACGCGCGAGAAAGATCAGCCGCTGCGGCAGATCGTGACGCTCGGCCCCGGCGAAATGTTCGGGGTCATGCCCGGCCGGCTGATGTCGAGCGGTCTGTTCGGCGCGAAGCTCGTCAGCGTTTTCGGCGATTCCTCCCGGCCCGGGCGGTCGCGTCATCAGGGGCTGGTGGTCGCATACAGCGCAAGCGACGGCGCCGTCGCATTTGTTGCCGATGCCGAGGCCGTCACGCGCATCCGTACCGGCTGCGCCAGCGCGGCCGCGACGGACGCGCTGGCGCGCGCCGACGCCGAGATTCTGGCGGTCCTCGGAACGGGGACGCAGGCCGAGGCCCATATCCGGGCGGTCTCGCTCGTTCGCCCGTTCCGCGAACTGCGCCTATGGGGGCGCTCGATAGAAAACGCGGCGCGGCTGGCGGAGCGCTTGCAGCCAGAGATCGCCGTTCCGATCCGGATTTTCCCGGACGTCGGCGAGGCGGTCTCGAAGGCGGACGTCATCTGCACCGTCAGTTCGGCATCCGAGCCGATCCTCCGGAACGACCAGATCAGCCCGGGAACGCATCTGAACCTTGTCGGATCGAGCCATCTCGGACCGAGCGAGGTCGACAGCGCACTCGTCGCCGCCAGCCGCTATATCGCCGACTGCCGGCCTTCGGTTCTGGCACAGGCGGCCGAATTCGACATCGCGCGCCGCGCCGGGCTTGTTGATGACGACCATGTCGCCGGCGAGATTGGCGAGGTTTACGCGGGTACGCTCGACGGGCGCCGGGACGGCGACGAGATCACCCTGTACAAATCGCTCGGCCATATCGTTCAGGACCTTGCGGCGGCCGACTATCTTCACCGCAAGCTCACCGCTGCCCGTTTCGGCTGACAGCCCCACATCTCCAGGATCGAGAACCGGATATCATGAGCAATAACATTTCCCGGAGCGGCCTGCGCAAGGATGTCGGCCTTCTCGGCGTCGTGACACTCGGCTCGGGGACAGCGATCGGTGTCTCGATCTTTTCGGTTCTTCAGCCGGCGGCGCAGGTTGCGGGATCGGGGCTGCTCATTGCCATCGCGATCGCCGCGCTGCCCATGCTCGTCTTCGCCGTGAACTACGCCTATCTCGGATCGGCCCTGCCGGTATCGGGCGCATCCTACGAATGGCCGAGCCGGTTCATCCATCCCTCGGTGGGCTTTCTCGTCGGGTGGATGCGCATCATCTCGAACGTCGGTGCGATCACCATCCTCTCGCAGGTCTTGATCGGTTATCTCGGCATGGTGACGCCGATCCCCCTGAAGCTCGGAATGGCCATCGCCATCACGCTGGCCTTCGGTCTCAACTACATCGGCGTTTCGATCGCAGCGAAAGCGCAATCCCTGCTGATGGGGCTGCTCCTCGCAGTGCTTGCGATCTTCGTGCTGACGGGCGCTCCCCATGTCGAGGCGGCGGTCATCGGCAATCCGCTCGGCTATGAGACGCTTGCCATCTTCGCGGTCGTTCCGCTGATGATCAGTCTGTTCCTGGGCATCGAATCCGCGGTCGAAATCGGGGAGGAAGTCCGCAATCCCGGTCGCAACATCCCCCTTGGCATTGCGCTCGCGATCGCCTTGACGGCGCTGGTCTACGGGGCCGTCGCGATCACCGCGCTCGGCCTGATCGGGCCCGAAGCCCTCGCCGCGAGCAGCGCGCCGCTGGTCGATGCGGCGAAGGAATCGCTCGGGAGCCTTGCAACGCCGTTGATCGTCAGCGCCGCGGTCTTTTCGATCTTCAAATCGATGAACGCGCTTACGATGGTCTTCACGCGGAGCCTGTTTGCAATGGGCCGCGACGGGGTCTTCCCGCATGTGATCGGCGCAGTCCATCCCCGCTTCGGCACGCCGCACGGCGCTATAATTCTTGGCTATGTTGTGGCGATGAGCGGTCTTCTGCTTCCGCAGAGCCTCGTGTTCCTGCTCCTTGCCGTCAATATTCCCACGATGCTGAAATATATGGCATGCTCGATCGCGGCTTCGCGTGTCGCCGCGAAGCATCCGGATCTTCATCGGCTTTCGCGCATTCGCCTGAGCAGCGGCATGATTCAATTCGCCGGCTATGTCGGCGCGCTGCTCGCGCTCCTGATTATCGCGGTCGGGATCGAGGCGGACAATCGGCCCTATCTGCTGGTGGGCGGCTGGTTCATCATCGGGCTTGTCTACTGGCTTTTACACGCCCGCAACCTGCCGAAGCCCCCGGCCTGACAGCGTCTTTTCAGCAGTTCACGCCGCATTTGTGACGGGAAGTACCGCGCCGGTGACGCCGCGCGCGGCGGAACTCGCGAGAAAGGCGATCGCCTCCGCGACGGCAAGCGGGCTGGTCCAGTTCGCAGGATCCGCGCCGGGCATGTCCGCGCGATTGCGCGGCGTGTCGATGATGGCGGGAGCGACCGCGTTGACGCGGATGCGCCGCGGCTGAAGCTCTTCGCTGAGCGCCTCGACGAGGCGTGCAACACCCGACTTGGCCGCCCCGTAAGCCGCCATGCCCGACCGCGCCGGCTGGGCCGACGCCGCGCCGACACAGACGATCGCGGCGCCGTCGAGCATATGCGGGGTCGCGGCGTGGATCATGTTGACGGTGGTCAGGACGTTGACCTCGAAGAGCGACCTCCAGTCTTCGAGCGTCGAGTCTGCGACCGGGATCCAGTTGAAGGCACCCACCAGATGGACAAGCGCATCGATCTTGCCATGCGTCCCGACAGCCGCCGCGACGATATCGCCGGTCGCCCGCGGATCGGACAGGTCGACGACATGGCCCGTTACCCGGCCCGCCGGCGCGACCATGTCGAGCGCCGTGACCCGATGCCCGAGGCCTTCGAAATAGCCGGCCACCGCGCGGCCGAGGACACCTGCGGCGCCGGTGACAAGGATATGCATTTTCTTCTCCGTTTCGCGCGTCAGTGATCGGCGTCCGGCTGGAATTCGGGCCTTGCAGTAGCAACGGCGTCGATCCGCTCGGCGGCGGCAGCGGCCGCAACCAGACGAGGGTAGGGCGAAAGGTCGGTGCCGAAACGACGGGCGTTGTAGACCTGAGGAACGAGAAAGCAGTCGGCGAGGGTCAGGCTGTCGCCGAAGGCGAATGCGCCGCCATGTCTGGCAATCAGGATTTCGAGCGGGGCGAAACCTTCGGCGATCCAGCGCCGCACCCACGCCGTGACCTGCTCGTCCCTCGCGCCGAATTGCTCGCGAAGGGCGTTCAGGATCCGCAGATTGTTGACGGGGTGAATGTTGCAGCCGACGATGGCCGCCATCGCACGTACGGCCGCCGCCTCGGACGGTTTGGCGGGCAGCAGCGGCGGATCAGGCCACTCGGCATCGATCCATTCGAATGGCGGGGCTTTCGATGAAGACGTCGCCGCCGGACGCGAGCGCCGGGACGAGGCCGTGTGGCGCGATGCTGCGGTAAGGCGGCATGCGCTGCTCGCCCTTGCGCAGATCGTAGGACTTTTGCGCATAGCGCACGCCCTTCAGGTTGAGCGCGATGCGCACCCGGTAGGCGGCGCTCGAGCGCCAATAGCCGTGCAATATGACGGAGTTCATCGGGCGGCTGGCAGGATCATGGCGCGACATTCGCCGAACCCGATCGGCACGAAACCGTCTGCTTCGGCGGAGGCCTTGAGGATGATTTCATCGCCATCTTCGAGAAATGTGCGCGTTTCGCCGTTCGGCAGCCGGACCGGCTCCTTGCCTCCCGCGGTCAGTTCCAGAAGGCTTCCGAAGCCGTCGCGGGACGGCGCCGAGATGGTGCCGGTTCCGAGAAGGTCGCCGGGATTGAGATTGCATCCGTTCGACGCGTGATGGGCGAGAATCTGGTTCACCGTCCAGTACATGTTCGTTGCCGCCCCCCGGCTCAGCCGGAACGCGGGGCTGGCCTCCTCTCGCATCTTCGCGGTGAGCAGATGGACTTCGAGTGCCAGCGCGAGCGCGCCCTTATCCTGGTCTCTTTCATCGAGCAGATAGGGTAGCGGGGCGGGGTCACCCTCCGGCCGGGCCGGCTGCGCGAGCCGGAACGGGGCGAGCGCTTCGGGCGTGACGATCCACGGCGAAATCGTGGACTGGAAATTTTTCGCGAGGAACGGGCCGAGTGGCTGATATTCCCACGCCTGGAAATCGCGCGCCGACCAGTCATTGAGGAGGCAAAAGCCGCCGATATGATCGGCTGCTGCCGCGATCGGGATCGTGGTGCCCAGTTCATTCCCCTGGCCGACCCAGACGCCGAGTTCCAGCTCATAGTCGAGCCGGGTCGACGGGCCGAAAACCGGGGCGTTGGCTTCGGCCGCCTTGCGCTGGCCGACAGGCCTGGTGACGGGAATACCTGACGCGCGGATCGACGACGCGCGGCCATGATATCCGATCGGGACATATTTATAGTTGGGGAGCAGGGGATTATCCGGGCGAAACAGCTTTCCAACATTGTTCGCGTGATGGATGCCGACATAAAAATCGGTGTAGTCGCCGATACTGGCGGGTACCCGAAGCGCGCAGGTCTCGGACCGATAGAGCTTTTCGGCAAGCGTGGTGCGTTCCTCGGTGTCACAAAGAAGCGCGCTGATCCGCGCCCGCAATGCCCGCCGCGCAGCGACGGGGAGAGCGAGGAGCGAATTGAGACCGGGCTCGGCGAGCACCCGTTTGGCTTCATCCCCGAAATAGCCGTCGGCGGAGCAGGCGGTGAGATCGAGTATCATGTCCCCGATCGCGGTTCCGATGCGGGGCGCACCGTCCTTCGGCGCGAAAAGGCCGTAAGGCAGATTCTGAATCGGGAAATCGCGATGTTCGCTCGCACTTTCCACCCAGCTTTTCCGGGCCCGGTCGTGCGTTTCGTCGATTGTCCACCAGCTCATCGGCCCGCGTTTCCTGCTTCGCCAAGCTGCGCCCCGGGCCGTTGCACCGTCTCGCATCCTCCGCTTCGAAGCGCTTGTGTGCCCGACGGGATCGCGTTCACGGCCAGCGCGACAAGTAGCTCGCGGACGCGCTGCTCGAACTCTTCGGCCATAGGGCCGGTCGGGCCTGCAAACATGTCCATCCTCTCGCGCTTCTCAAAGATACCGCGCCGCCGCGGCAACGAAGGTCGGGACGCTGGCCTCGGTGAGGCCGGCGATATTGATGCGGCCGTTTCCAGCCATGTAGATTCCATTGTCGGCACGCAGCCCGGCCACCGCTTCCGGAGAAAGCGGGAGCATGGCGAACATCCCGCGCTGGTCTCCAACGGGCGCCAGCCGTGGATGCGAGGACGCGAGCGCCGCCCGGAGACCATTGATCCGGAGGCGCATTGCATCGAGTTCTTCACTCCACATCGCGCGGAGCGAGCGGTCATCGAGTATCGCGCGCACGATCTCGGCGCCGTGATCGGGCGGCATCGACCACATGCTGCGAGCAAGCGACAGGATGTTGCCGCGCACCAGCGCGTCGGATGCTGCGCTGGGCGAATGAACCCAAAGCGCGCCCACGCGCTCACGGTAAAGGCCGAAATTCTTGTCACAGCTATAGGCGAGAAGCGCGGCAGGCAGGTCCGAGAATATCGTGCGCGCCGCATTTGCATCTTCTTCCAAACCGTCGCCAAGCCCCTGGTAAGCGAGATCGACAAACGGGATGAGGCCTTTGCGTTCGCACAGGCCGACGATCGCCTGCCATTCAGCGGCTGTGAGGCTCGCGCCGGTTGGATTGTGGCAGCAGCCGTGAAGGAGAAGCACGTCGCCGGGAAGCGCTGCGGCGAGGTCCGCCATCATCGCGTCGAAATCGATTTGCGACGAAGCGACGTCGTAGAAGCGGTGCGGCCGGACGACGAGACCCGCCTCGGCGAATATCGGGTCATGGTTCGGCCAGGTCGGACTTCCGATCCAGACCGTTGCGCCAGGTGCCGCGCGCGCGATCAGTTCCGCACCGAGGCGAAGGGCGCCGGTCCCGCCCGGCGTCTGGACCCCTGTGAGGCGATCCGAATTCGCAAGGTCCGTACCGAGAACCAGTTCGGCGAGGAGTTCGGTGTAGCGGACATTGCCGTCGGCCCCGAGGTAGGTTTTGGTCGCCTGCTCCCGCAAAATATCGGCCTCGGCGAGCTTTACCGCGCGCATCACGGGCGTGTCGCCGCGGTCGTCGCGAAACACGCCGACGCCGAGATCCATCCTGGCTGATCGCGGGTCGGCGCGGTAGAGCGAGATCAGACCCAGCAGCGCATCGGCCGGCTGGGCTTCGAGACGCGCAAATGGGTCGAGACCGGTATCGAGAGCCGGTATTGTCAGAAGGTCGGTCATGCTGATGCGCGCTCCGCGGCGTAGGATTGGGTTCCAAGGGTAAAGAGCCTGTCCTCGGGAAGGACGCTCGCAACGTCGAGATCGCCGCTGGCTTCGAGTTCGCGGTAGAGCGGCGCGAAGTCGGTCCTTATGGTCTGCTCGAGCAGATCCTCGAAGCTGTCGATGACGAAGTAGGTCTGCTGATAGTCGTCGATGCGATATTTCGTTCGTATCAGGCGTTTGAGATCGAAACCGATGCGGTTCGGAGACGCGTCGTCGAGTGCAAAAACCGACTCCCCGTAGGACGAAACAATACCGGCGCCGTAGAGCTTCAAATCCTCATTCTGCCGGATCAGGCCGAACTCCACCGTGTACCAGTAGAGGCGCGCCAGATGTTCGAGGGCTCCCATGCCGTCGGCACGGAGCCCGCCTTCGCCATAGGCCTGCATATAATCGGCAAAGACGGGGTTCGCGAGCAGCGGCACATGTCCGAACACGTCGTGAAAAATGTCGGGCTCTTCAAGATAGTCGATCTGCTCGGGCGTCCGTATGAACCGGCCCGCGACGAAGCGCCGGTTCGCGAGGTGCTCGAAGAACAGGCGATCGGGAACGAGGCCCGGAACGGCGACCACCTGCCAGCCGGTTGCCTTCATCAGCCGCTCCGAAAGCTCGTCGAAATCGGGAATGCCGGGCTTCGTCATCCGCAGGATGTTGAGGCCATCGATAAACTCGTCGACGACGCGGCCGCGCAGCATACGCGACTGCCGTTCGAAGAGCCTGTCCCACATCGCATGTTCGCCGGCCGAGTAGGACGACCAGCTTTGCGGAATCGTCCAGTCTGCCGAGGCTTCCTGCGGCCGTTCGAGTTGATCTGCTGACATGCAATGAATGTTGCATGATTCGCGCGAAATAGGATTTCAAACTTGCGGCAATCGGGCCTAATTGTGAAACATCACAATCACGAACGGGGCAAAGAAGAAACAGATGCGACAGTTGGATGCGATCGACAAGCGAATCATCGCCACGCTGCAGGCCGATGGCACGGTCACGCACAATGAACTCGCCGAAAGGGTAGGAGCATCGAGCGCCTCCTGCTGGCGGCGGATCAAGGTTCTCGAGTCCGCCGGCGTGCTGACCCGTACCGTTCGCCTCGTCGACCCCGAAAAGATCGGGCGCGGGGTGAATGTGCTGTGCAATGTCCGGATGCGCAGTCACGCGGAGGAGGAGCGGGGTTCGTTCGAGCGTTTCGTTCAGACGCGTCCCGAGATTATCGAATGCTTCTCCATGTCCGGCGACTGGGACTATTTGATGCGCATCGTCGTCGCGGACGTCGCAGATTATAATCACTTCCTGATGGAGATATTGCTGTCGCACCCCTCGGTCGCGGGCGCCTCTTCGCACTTTGCCTTGTCGCTCACCAAATATACGACCGAGTTGCCGGTCTGATTGTGCTGCTGGCCGGGTGGCGTGGCGGCCCTGTAATTTCTCCTTGCCGCCCGCGGAGTTTTGCGCGGCGTCCCGAAAAAATCACCGCCACATTCTGCGCCGGGCTTGCGCCAAATTTATGCGCGAGACGCGGATTTGAAGGCCAGTTTGCATAAAAACTCCTCCGCGGCGCGCCTAGTAATCCTTGTTATGAAGCAAGGGCCGACGACTCGCCAAGATCCCCGATGGGTGCGAAAACAGAGCTACGCGCAATGGGTCGCGTCGGCGCTCAAGCGCGCACGCACCAGCCAGGGAAGCATCTACACGCTTTTCGACAGTTCGGTTCCGGAGCCGCGCGAAATGTTGCGCTCGCTGATAGCCGGGGGAGTCGAGCCCGAATTCAGCGCCTATTTCACCAGCGCGTTCGGTGACGGCAACCCCTATGTGCTCGATATGCTTGCCAACACCTACGAGGTGGCAGCCGGGCAAATTCTTTGCACGACGGGTGCAACCGGTGGAATGTCGCTTGTCTACCGGGCGCTGACGCGGCCGGGCGACCATATCCTGATCGAATCCCCCGGGTTCGATCTTTTCGCCGACCTCGCCGAAAGCCATGGCGTCGAGGCCGAAACCTTCCCGCGGATCGGCGGCACGTTCGCGATCGACCTTGATCGCATCGAGGCACTCATCAGGCCCGAGACGAAATTGATCGTCGTCTCCAATCTTCACAATCCGTCGGGCATGCTCATCGCTCACGACGTCATGCTCTCGCTTGCAGCGCTGGCCGAGCGGCGGGGAATCCTGGTGGCGGTCGATGAAGTCTATGGCGACTATGCCGACAAGGCGGCGCGCCCGCTGGCGGCCGCGAGGCTTTCGCCGAACTTTCTCAGCATATCGAGCCTCACGAAGATCTATGGGCTCGGCTCGTTGCGCTGTGGCTGGGTCGTGGGCGCAGAGCCGGTGATCGCGCAGCTTCGCGATGTCAGCGCCCGCGTCGAGTTCAACGTGTCGACGATCTCGCACGCGATCGGTGCCCATGTTCTCGTTAATCGCGCGGCCTTCGATGCCTATTCCGCCAAAAGCGTGGCCGAGACGCGGCCCGTCTTCGACCGCTGGTTCGCAGAGCTGCACGCGGACGGGCTTGTCGACGGCGCGTTGCCTGAGTTCGGCTGCATCTGTTTTCCCCACTTTCCGACCATCCCGGACACCGAGGCCTTCTCCGAGTGGCTCGCGTCCCGGTCGGGCGTGATCGTCGCGCCCGGCGAATGTTTCAATGCACCCGGCCATCTTCGCATCGGCTTTGTCCAGTCGCCCGCCAACCTTGATCGCGGGCTCGATGCGCTTGCCGGGGGAATTCGCGCCTATACGGCGCGTGCGGGAGCGGCCGCCCCCATCAGCGCGACCTATTGAGGCGGCCGCGTGGCGCCGAACGCGGCCCGGGCCGCCACGCCGGTCGGCTGCTACCAGGTGCGGCATCTCTTCCCGGGAATGGTGGCGACACGCTCATAAGCGTAGCCATTCACTTCGCTGCCTTCGACATTGTAAGTTTTCGGCGCCAGGCGGAAGCAAGGGCCAAAGGCGTCCGATGCCGGAACGAACATTTCGCCTTTCAGGACCACCCGTTCCCATTCGGCGACAGCCTCCTGCCCGAATTCGGCCGCTAGAAGGGCCCGCCAGCTTTCATGATCGAAACGCTCGCCTTTTTCCCGGCGTTCGAAGGCGGGCGTCAGAAGGTCGAGGAGCGTCCGCTTGCCCCCCGACCTGGCGCGGATGCGCGAATCCAGTGTCGCGAAATAGAGCGCCGAACGATTGTAGGGGACGTGGCGGATCGACTCGTCCCCGAACCCCGCCTGAGCGATCCTGTCGGCGGACCATCCGCGAGCGGGACTGCCCCAATAGCCCGCGGTCATGCGATTGATCTCGGACGCATAATGGTCGAACGGAACATAGCCTCCCTTCCACGGCAGGATCGCCGCATAATAGGTTGTCGAGCCCTCCGAGAACCAGCTTGATATCCCTGGCGCTTCGTCGATCTGGCCGGTCCATTGGTGGATCATCTCATGCGCCAGCGTGGCCCGCGGGCCGGGAGCCTTCGGGTCGAGCGGAGCGGCCAGCCCGGAGAGCATGAATGATTTGGGGCCGGCGGTGCCGCCCCCGGTTTTGCTCAGGAAGCGCAGGAAGACCCGGTAGTCGGGCAGGGGCTTCAGATAGGCAAACGACATGCCGAGATATTTGTAGAGATCGGACGACCATTTCATTTCGCGGTGGATGTCGAAATTCCCCTGGCCGAGCCAGGTTGCACTGAACGCCGCCTTGCCCTTATCGGGGTAATGTTTCGCGGGCCCCGCCATCATCCATGCTTGCCGCAAGAGGTCGAAGCGGGCCTTCATCCTGACTTCATCGGCGCCGAACGACGTCACCGCAATCGATCCGGGTGTCAGGCCCGAGAGGTCCCAGTGCATCCGGATGTCGCCCTCGCTCACGCTCTCGGGAAGAAGCAGGAAACCGGAGCCGGCACCGGTCACGCCGCCGTCGACGGCGCGAATGCCGAATGGCGGTCCGCGGCCGGCGTCGGGGGACTCGACGGCCGTGAAATATTTGATCGTTACGGGGTAGCTAACCGGGCGGCTCGTCGTCCAGTGCCGGAAAAAGGGAAAGCCGCCGGGCGCTGCGGGATCGTCCCTGCTGGCGAGTTCGACGATGCCATCGGCGTCGGCAACCGTCAGTCCGCTGATCCGGTGCGCGACTTCGATCGCGGCATAGACGATCGGGGCGTCGAGCGTGAGGGGCTCGGATGCGGCGCCCGGATTGTCGAGCCGTTGCTCGACCGCGATACCGCCCACTTCGCCGGAGTCTGCACGTATCGGGGTCAGTTTCAAATCGAGGCTCTGCGCGGCCACCGGCGCCGCTGCGACCGCTGAGGCCATGCCGAGCAGAATGTGGAAAGGCTTGTTCATCGATATCCTCACGACGGCCAGCGCATTTGCGCGACCTCATGCTGCAACCTTGCGCCAGCGGTGCGGCAAAGTTTATTCCCATGTTCAGGGAAATCTGCCCATGCGGAATAGGAGTCGGTGCTACGCGCCGCATCCCCGGCTAAACATGCCGCGCGGCGGGGAGGGACGGGTGCGGGTTGTTCTGTCATGCCGCCATTCGCGACATATTATTCTCGGCACAGCCTTCTCATGCCCGAATAAGAAAAAATATGCCTGCGCGGCGCGCTATTGATGGCAGTCGGGCGCGCCGGCAGACGTGCGCATGGCGCCATGGGGAGAGGTAAGCAGTGATAAAATTCCAGGATCAGCAACACGGCAGGACGACGATCCTTCATGGTCGCCATCGGAAAGCTGCCCTGCTCGCCGCACTTCCCGCCGTCGCCCTTTTCTCCGCTCCGGCGCCGGGACAAATGTCCGACCTGCGCCCCCCTTACTCGATCAGCGATATTATCGAGGCCAACAAGAATGCGCCGCCGCCGGCGCCCTATGTGGAAGTCACGGGGCCGCGGGCACCGCAGGTCGCAGTGACCGATCACCGGCTGCGCGTCGGTGGCAGGGAAATCCGCTACAAGGCGACCGTTGCAGAGACGTTCATACCCGGGCCCGAAAACAAGGAGGCCGAGGCATCGCTTGTAACCATCGCCTATACGCGCGACGGACTTACTTCGGTAGAAAGGGCAAAGCGGCCGGTGCTCTTCATCTTCAACGGTGGGCCCGGCGCGTCGTCGACACCGCTCCAGGGCGCCTTGTCCCCGGTCATTCGGGACGGGGCCGGCGACGGCTATAAGGAAAATCCGGCCAGCCCGCTCGATGTCGCCGACCTCGTCTTCTTCGATCCCGTCGGCTCGGGCTTCTCGCGGGCGTTGCCGGGCAAATCGCCCGAACAATTCTGGTCGACGCGCGCCGACGCCCAGTCGGTCCGGTATCTCATGCAAAACTGGCTAAAGAAGAACGGCCGCGAAACCTCGCCGCGTTATCTTGTCGGCGAGAGCTACGGGACTTCGCGCGCCGGCCATATTTCCGGGATGGGCGAAGATCTGAACCTCGATGGTATCGTGCTCGTGTCGACGACCGGCATGCCGAGCGGTCAGGATATGCCCTTTGTCCTGAGCTTTCCGACGTTCGCCGCTGCGGCCGCCTATCACGGCAAGGGGAGCTACGCGTCCCAGGACCCGCAGAAAGTCTTCGACGAAGCCGTCGCCTTTGCCCGCGGGCCGTATCTTTCGGCCCTCATGGAGGGCGACGAATTGCCCGCCGAGCGCCGCGACGCGATGGCGGCGGACATGGCCGCGCGGCTCGGCCTCCCGAAGGCGTTCATCCTCGAGAAGAACCTGCGCCTTGGCAATTATGACTTCATGCTCAATCTGCTGAAGGATCAGGGCGACCGGACGGGGCAGCTCGACGCCCGCGCCAAGGGCGCGCTGAAGGACTATGCGGGAAATCAGCCACCTTACGACGATCCATCCATGGGTCTCGGCAAGTCGTCGCCCAACACGCCGCAAAAGCCCGCGGCGAACCCCGCACACACCGCGTTCCTCACCGGGCAGCTCGGTTTCAGGACCGGGGAAGGCTATATCGGTCTCAATCTGGGCATGCTCTTCGCCTTCAAGCACAGCGTCGACTTCGGCTATCGTCCGGTCGACACCATCTCGGCGCTCATGAAGAAGCAACCAAAGCTGCGCCTGTTGATGGTTGGCGGCATATACGACATCACCACCCCCTTTTACGCCGCGACCTACAATCTCGCGCACGCGAACGTGCCGCGCGACAGGACGTCGGTGATCGGATTTTCGGCTGGTCACGAGGTTTATTCCGACGACAATCTCGCGGTGTTCAACGACGCGATCCGCAAGTTCGTGACGCCTGCGGCGCCGGGGATGTGATACGAACGGGAGAGGACGGAACGATGCTCAATCGGCGGCAGTATCTTGCGGCGTCGGCGGGCTTTGCCGCCGCGCTCCCGCTTGCGGCACGCGCCGCCGGGACCGCCGCTGGCGGCGCGCCCTCGCTGCCCGCGCGCGGCGATTTCGTTCCCACCGAATGGGCCTATCTCGACAACGGCTCGCATCATCCGACAAGCATCGGAGCGAAGGCGGCGGTCGAGAAATATATCGCGTCGCGCACCGATCCCGCCGGTATCGATTTCGAGCTTGATTCCGCGTCGCCGCTTGCCAAGTTCGCCAGGCTGATCAATGCGGACCCGTCCGAGGTCACTTATGTGCAGAGCACCACGGCGGGCGAGCAGCAGATCATCCGCGCGCTCGGTTTGCCCGATGCCGGCGCACATATCGTCAGCGACACGCTCCATTTCTTCGGCTCGTTGCCGCTCTACGAAGAGATGGCGAAAGCGGGTTGCGAGGTTACATGGCTGCGTCCCGTCGACGGACGCATCCGGATCGAGGACATGCGCGCCGCGGTGAAGAAGGGCACGAAACTCGTCGCGCTGTCGCTTGTCTCGACGATCAACGGCTTCGAGCATGACCTCAAGGCCGTTTGCGACATCGCGCATGCCGCGGGGGCGTTCGTTTATGCCGATATCGTGCACGCCGCCGGCTGCGTGCCGATCGACGTCAAGGCGAGCGGCGTCGATTTCGCGGCGTGCGCGACGTACAAATGGCTGATGGGCGATTTCGGTCTCGGCTTCCTCTATGTGCGCAAGGACGTCCTGCCGAAGCTGAAGCGCGTCAATTACGGCTATTTTGGCATGAATGCCTTCCGGAGCCACATCTATCCCTATGATCCGGCAGGCGAGCGCATCGTCGACTATGGCTTTCGCCCCGATACGACCGGATCATTCGCCATCGGGACGATGAGCGACGCGGTGATGGCGCAGCTCGATTATTCGCTGGACTATATCAACGGCCTCGGCGTGCCCGCCATTCAGGCGCACGCCCAGACGATGGTCGCGGTCCTCAAGAAGGAATTGCCGAAGCGCGGCTATCCTCTGATGACGCCGCCCGAATCCCGGGCGCCGATCGTGACCTGCGCGCTCGAGGATGCGCGCAAGAAGCTCGGCGAGCCGCTGAAGGCGGCGAAGGTCAAGATTACCGTTTCGGCGAACCGCTTTCGGCTGACGCCTTCGGTGCAGAATGACATGGGCGACGTCGACCGGTTCCTTGCGGCCTTGTCGCGCGCCTGACAGGGAGCGATTGCAGGCCGTTCGGTGCCCGGCTGGCCGGGGCGAACCGGACGCATTCCCGGGGCGCCGCCGGATGGGGAAGAGACTATGAGCAACCAGCCTTCGCTTTTCATCGATCTTGAAGACCGGGCGGTCGACGGGCTGCTCGCACTCATGCTGGCGTACCGCGCCGACACGCGCGAAAACAAGCTTGACCTCGGCATCGGCGTCTACCGGGACGATAGCGGCGCGACGCCGGTCATGCAGGCGATGAAGGCGGCCGAGCGCCGTCTTGCCGAGACGCAGGAAACGAAGACATATCTCGGGGGCGACGGCGACACCGGGTTCATCGCCCGCCTAGCTCCCATCGTCTTTGGCGAAGACCGTGTTCCCGACCCGCGCCTCGTGGGCATGCAGACGCCCGGCGGTACCGGCGCGCTCCGCCTCGCGGGCGAACTCGTCGCGCGGCACACCGCGCGTGGACGGATATGGGTTGGTTCGCCGACCTGGGCCAATCATCACCCGATCCTCGCGGCGGCCGGCTGCGATATCGTCGATCATCCCTTCTACGATCGCTCGGCGATGGGAATCGACTTCGCCGGCATGATGGAGGCGCTCGAAGCGGCCGACACGGGCGACGCGCTGCTCCTGCACGGCTGCAGCCACAATCCGACCGGTGCCGACTTTACCGAGGCCCAGTGGGAGGCGATCGGCGCACTCGTCGCACGGCGGCGTCTCGTACCGGTCGTCGACCTCGCCTATCAGGGGCTCGGGCGGGGCCTCGATGCTGACGCCTTTGGCGCGCGCCTGCTCTTCGATCGCGCCGAAGTGCTCGTCGTCGCCTATAGCTGCGACAAGAATTTCGGTCTCTATCGCGAGCGCACCGGCGCACTGTGGGCGCGCGCGGCCGAACCGGCCTCGGCCCCGCGTCTCCATGTCGCCATGCGCGAGCCTGCCCGCGCCTCCTGGTCGATGCCGCCCGATCATGGCGCCGCGGCGGTCCGGACGATCCTTGAGGATGAGGAGCTCACGCGCATCTGGCGCGAGGAACTCGATACGATGCGCAGCCGTATCGTGGCACTGCGAAACGGGCTCGCCGCGGCCCATCCGGGCCTTGCGGCGATTGCCGCCCAGACCGGCATCTTCTCGATGCTGCCGATCGATCGCGAGGCGGTGATGGCGCTGCGCCGCGACGAGGCGATTTATATCGCCGACGACGGCCGCATGAATGTCGCGGGCCTGAAGCCCGATGACATCGCGCGCCTTGCGACCGCGCTGGCGCCGCATCTGCGGCGCTAGGGCAGATACTCAGCGCGCCCTCGGAACCGATGCCTGGCGGATGAATGCCTTGAGATCGGTGGCCATCACGGGTCCGGCTTCGCCGACATAGGGCATATGCCCCGACAGACAGGCTTTTGCAGTGACGCGATCGGCAGGAAGCCCGCGCTGTTTCATGCCATATTGAAACGTCCCGACCGGACCGAACATGTCGAACCAGCCCTGGATCGACATGAGATGCATGTCGGGATTCCGGCGGAGCGCGGCGGCGAGATCGGCGCCCGGGTCGCCTTCGCCAAGGTTGAACGCGGTATTCGCTGCGGACTTGCGGTTCCCGTGATCGAAGGGAAAGTTCACATTGACCCAGTCGATCACGACATAATCCTCGTCGATATCGATCCCGAGCTCGTCGCGGATGTACCGGTTGAACGCTCCGACGAAGGGCGCTGTATATTGACCCATGGCCGCGTCGTCGGCCACCGGGTCGCCGAGCGTATTCTGTGCCGGCAGCACGTAGCGCGAGTCATAATGACCGACGATCTCGCCGCGGTCGGCGAGCAGCGCTTCCTCATATTCGCCCGGTGTGATCTTGAGGTTCCTCGCAAGCACGACGGCTTCCGGAAGGCCGCTGAAACTCGAGTGCCGCTTCGCGATCGCTGCCTTCGCGGCTGGATCGAGCTTGTCGCCCGCGTTAAGCGCCGGGATCAGCTCCTCTCGCGCGAACCGGTCTGCCCCGGCGATGAACTCGTCGAAGCTGCGACCGCGCTTGTCGACCCGGTCATGGTGCCAGGCGGTCGCGGCAAAGGTCGTGAAGGTGATCAGGAAGCGGTCATTGCCCGGCGGGTTCGCGAGCCCGCCGTCGCCGCCGAGCAGGATGACGCCGTTGAGCGACACGCCCTTCAGCGTACCGTCGAAGACGCCGCCCATCAGCCGGCGGGAGACGAGCGCGGCACGGGTGGTCCCATAGCTCTCGCCGAGGAGAAATTTGGGACTGTTCCAGCGCTTATACTTGCGCAGCCATGCGTTGATGAACCGGATCGTCGCGGCCGCGTCCTCCTCTCGGCCGTAAAAATCGCTGGCGCCGCCCTTGCCCCAATAGCGGCTGAATCCGGTCCCGACCGGATCGATGAATACGAGATCGGCGGCCGCCAGCACGCTGTCGGGATTGTCGGCCAGCGCGAAGGGCGGCACCTGGGCCGGCGTCACGTCGCGGAAATCGGCGCGGCGGGGCCCCAGAATGCCCATATGAAGCCAGACCGACGAGGAGCCCGGGCCGCCGTTGAAGATGAAGATCACCGGCCGATCGGTCTCGCCGGGCGAGGGATCCTTCACATAGGAAAAGGCGAAGATCGAGCCTGTCGCCTCTCCGTTCATGTTGCGCATCACCTGATCCTCGGCGATGACGGCGTAACGCATCTTCCTGCCTTCGAGCGTCACCGTCCGCCTCGCGACGAACCGGCGCGCCGGGCGATCGGGCAGCCCCGCCTCGCGATCGCCCTTCCACATGGTGGCGCTCGGTCCGAGCGGTGGGAGCCCCGGCGCGACGGTCTCGGCTGGCTTCGCCGGCTGCCCGGCGGCCGGGACGGGGAGGGCGAGAAGGCAAAGGATGGCGGCGAGCGTGCGCTCCCGGTTTTTTTGCTCGCGGGGTGTGGTCATGCTGCGCGGTCATCGGTCGTCTCCCTGTTCTGCCTCGTTGCTCCCGGGCTACGGCAATGGCGGCGCGTTTCCATTTCGGATTCGCCCGCTTCTGCGCTCTGTCGGCATAAACTATGCGCATTCGAACGCGTCCGTCGCCCGATGGGGTCGTCCGCGCGCATAGATCATGCGCAAGGCATGCGTTTTCGCCCGGAATTGGAAAAGACTTCTCCCTTTAACCGCCTATGCTGGAACTGGTTCTGCGCGTTCGGCCTCCGGCTGTGCGGCGGCACCCCGGTTGCGCCGGCCATTGCAGGTTCGGTGTGCCGGTCTCGGCGGCCTCGAGTCCCTTCGACGGCCTCGGCCAAGGGAAGTGGTGCGGCGGGGGGGCTGCGCCGCTTCCCGTCCGGCGCACGCGGAGCCTCGTCTGGCGTCGCGGAAACAAGAACATAAGGTTGGAGGAATTGCCGTGATCCGTGTCCTGAAGCCCTCGCTTCTCCTGCTTCTTGCCGTGCCGACGTTCGCCGAAGCGGCGCAGACCGAGAAGCTCGTCATCATCTCCAATGGAGAGAATGTCGGTTCGATCGAGGCCACCACCGACGGCAATCGCGTCAGCGTCGATTATGCGGTGAGCGACAATGGCCGCGGTCCGAAGCACCGCGAGGAAATCATCCTCGGGAAGAACGGCCTTCCGACGAACTGGACGATCCAGGGTACCTCGCTGATGGGTGGCCCGGTGCAGGAAAGCTTTCGCGTGGAAGCCGGACGCGCGACCTGGGCCAGCCAGGCCGACGAGGGCAGCGCCGATACGGCAACGCCGAAACTCTATATCGTCAACGACGACAGCCCCTATGCGGCCGCCGTATATGCGCGCGTCGCGCTCGCTGCGAAGGGCGGTATCGATACGTTGCCCGGCGGCCGTCTGACCGTCACGAAGGTCCGCGACATGTCGCTCGGGACGACGCCGGTCTCCATTTACCGGCTCGACGGCTCGCAGCTGGCGCCGCAATATCTGGCGCTCGACAGGAAGGGTCTCCTCTTCGCCGTCGGCAATGCGATCCGCGTCGGCAACGAGAAAGACCAGCCCGCTTTCCGCAAGGTTACGGTCGATCTCGCGCGCGAGCGGGTGAAGGCGATCAGCGAGAAGGTCGCGCACCGCTATGACATGCCGGTCCGCATCCGCAATGTCCGGATCTTCGATCCCGGGGCGGGCAAGCTCGGCGAACTCTCGACCGTCGTCGTGATGCGCGACACGATTACCCAGGTCCTGCCCGGCGACGGCGGGAGAGTGCCTGCCGATCAGGTCATCATCGACGGGGAGGGCGGCACTCTCTATCCCGGCCTCCACGACATGCACTCGCACACGTCGCTCGAGTCCGGCCTCTATTACCTCGCGGCCGGGGTCACCGGCACGCGCGATATGGGCAACAAGAACAGCTTCCTTCTCGACCTGCTGCCGCGGGTCGAAAGCGGCGAGATCGCGGGCCCGAAGATCATTCCGAACGGCTTCCTCGAGGGGCGCAGCCCTTATTCGGCGCGCAACGGCTTCATTCCCGAGACGCTCGACGAGGCGCTGGAGAATGTCCGCTGGTATGCCGATCACGGCTACCGCGAAATCAAGATCTACAACAGCTTCAATCCCGACTGGGTGCGGCCCGTTGCCGCCGAAGCGCACCGGCTCGGGCTCCTCGTGACGGGCCATGTCCCGGCGTTCGATTCCCCGGACCGGGTGATTGCCGACGGTTATGACAGCATCGCGCACATCAACCAGCTGATGCTCGGCTGGCTCGTCGACGAGACGAAGGAAGATACGCGTACGCCGCTTCGCCTGACCGCGATGGCCCGCGCGGCCGATCTTGACCTGTCGTCGCCGAAAGTTCGCGCCACCGTGGCGTTGATGAAGGACCGGAAAATTGCGCTCGACACGACGTCGGTCATCCTCGAACGATTGATGCTGAGCCGTGCGCGCACGGTCGCCGAGGGCGATGTCGACTATCTCGCGAACATGCCGATCGGTTACCAGCGCTATCGCAAGCGCACGTTCGTGCCGCTGAAGGACGCCGCCGAAGATGCGCGGTACCGGACCGCATTCGACAAGCTGCTCCAGACGATGAAGCTCCTCGACGACAACGGTATCCAGATGCTCCCCGGCACCGACGATGCGACCGGATTTACCGTACAGCGCGAGATCGAGCTCTATGTGAAGGCCGGCCTGACGCCCGCGCGGGCCTTGCGGCTCGCGACGCTCGATTCCGCAACCTTCCTCGGCGAGCAGGTGTCGCGCGGAACGATCGAGCGCGGCAAGCGCGCCGAGTTCGTGCTCGTGAAGGGCAATCCGCTGGAGGATATCCGCGAGATCAAGCGCCCGCGGATGGTCATGCGCGGCGGCGCGGTCTATTTCCCGACCGAGATCTACGAGAATCTCAGCGTGAAACCCTTCACCACCGCGCCATCTGTCACGGTGCCTGAAAAGACGAAGACGGGAGACGAGAATGACGCGCCGCCGGCTTATCTGTTCGACCCTGATGGCCCTGACGGTCATTACGACGAGTGAGGCTTCCGCCGCAGACGCGCAATATTACGCGCGGCCCGGGTCTGCGGCGCCTTTCTCCCCGGCGGTCCGCGCCGGCGACCTCATCTTCTCTTCGGGACAGATCGGCGCAACCCGCGACGGAAAAATCCCGGAAACGATGGAGGAGCAGGCGAGGCTCGCGATGGACAATCTGCGCGATGCCTTTGCTTTCGCGGAGGTCGCGATGGACGATGTCGTCAAATGCACCGTGATGCTTGCGGACATGAAGCAATGGGCGGCCTTCAACTCGGTATATGTGACCTATTTCAAACCGGGCCGGCTTCCCGCGCGAAGCGCCCTCGGGGCCAGCGGACTGGCTTTCAATGCAGGCGTCGAGATCGAATGCATCGCCTATCAGCCGCGCGAGAAGAAATGACCGGACGCTGCGGCACGGGCTGCGGCAGGCGGAGTGAAGCCGGAGAGATGAAGCCATGATCATAAACGTCTCGCGAGGGCTTTTGCTGGCGCTCGGCGCTGCCTGCGCGATGCCGGCGGCCTCGCAGGTCCGGGAAATCGCGCCGATCGCGCAGGGCGATGAGGCGATCGTCGTCACGCAGCATCGCGTCCGCACTGTCGGCGGGTTGCTCGATTATGAAGCGCGGGCAGGGCGGCTCCCGATCCGGAACGCCGACACCGGGGAGGTGCGCGGTCATATCTACTTCACGGCCTATGTCGCAAAGGCGCCAAAGGGTAAGATCCGCCCGTTGACCTTCCTGTGGAATGGCGGTCCCACCACCGACTCATTGCTCGTGCACACCGAGATGTTCGGGCCGCGACGGCTGACCGGCGCCAGGATGGTCGACAATGCGGAAACATTACTGTCCACCTCGGATCTTGTGTTCATGGATCCGGTCGGCACGGGTTTCAGCCGGGCAGTCGAAGGAAGCGACAGGGAATTCCTGTCGACGCTCGGCGATTTTGCCGTGACCGCCGAATTTGTTCGAGCCTGGCGCGCGCGCTTCAATGCCGGCGCGCAGCCGCTCTTCCTCGGCGGCGAGAGCTATGGCACCTGGCGGGTGAATGGCGCGACCGAGATGCTCGAGAAGCAGGGGATCAAGGTCGCAGGGGCGCTGCTCATTTCGGGCGGCGTCCCCGGCTCGCTGATGCCGCCCTCGTTCCAGGATGCGATGTATGTCCCCGCGCGTACCGCCGCGGCCTTCGAACTGAAAAGGCTCGATGCGGATCTCATGCGCGACAAGGCCGCGACCATGCGCGCGGTCGACGAGTGGGCCGCCAATGTCTACATGCCGGCGCTCGGGCGCGTCGGCCAGCTCAAGGACAGCGAGCGCGATGCGATCGCCCGCGCCCTCGCGCGCTTTACCGGCGTTCGGCCGGAACAGATCGACCGCAAGACGCTGGTGATGACGAACAATGCCTATAAGGCCGGCCTGTACGAGGGCGACAAAAGCCGGGTGCTGAATACCTACGACATGCGCATTGTCGGACCCGAGCCCGAGATGCCCGGACGGGCGGGCATCCTCGCCTCCTATTTGCGCGGCGAACTCGGATATTCGACCGATCTGGCTTATCTCGGACTGGAGAATGGCTACATGCCGGTGCCGGGCCCCGAACGCCAGTCGACGGGGATGCGTTGGTCGTACAATCACGTCGAGATCACACCCGAGGTCATGGCGCGGATGCAAGGCGGTGGCGGGCCGCCGCTTTCCCAACCCTGGCTTCAGAACGCGATGCGGAAGGATCCGGACCTGCGCGTTTTTGTGGCCGCAGGACGCTATGACTCGCTCAATATGTGCGAAGGCAATCTCAGAATGTCCGCGAAGCTCGAAGCGCAGCTCGCCGAGCGCTTTACCCACGTCTGCTACGAAGGGGGGCACATGATGTACCGGGATCAGCCGACGAGGCTCCGGATGGCGCAGGACATCGCGCGCTTTATCGCCGCCGCATCGAACCGATGACAAAGCGCGGCGAAACAAATCCCCATTTGCCGCTAAAATGTCATCGGGCCGGTTGCAGGTAGCCTGCGATCAAATGTCGCGGAGCCGTTCGCTTGATTCGCGCAGCTTTTGAGCTCCTGCCAAAACCCGAATAAATTGCGCACATGCGGGTCGCCTGCCGCATAGAAATTTCGTGCCGGGCCTGCCCATGTGCAAGAACAGAAAAATATTCCGCCCGGCTTTAGTATCTTTCTCCCATTGCAGGGACCAGCGTTGCCGTATCGGCAATAAGCGACACCCTCATCATTCGGGGGACGGGAAAATGACGAAAATGATCCGAGCTTCAGTATTCCTCACAACGGCGCTCGCGAGTGCGACCTGTCTGGCGACGGCCGCCAATGCGCAGGAAGCCGCCCGGCAGGATCTGACGAGCGAAGCATCGCAGGACGGCGTCGACGGATCGCAAGACACGGCCATCGTCGTAACCGGAAGCCGGATCAGGCGGACCTCCACCGACAGTCCCGCACCCGTCAGCATCGTCGGTGCCGAGCAGTTCGACGATCGTGGCTTCACTTCGGCCGGACAGGCGCTCAATGCGCTTCCCTCCATTACCCCTGCGATCCCGCAGACCGACGGCCGGGCGCAAACCCTGCGTAACGGGGCGACCTATCCCAATCTCTTCAATCTGGGTGCCGGCCGTACCCTGACGCTCGTCGACGGCCGGCGGATGGTCACCACGTCCTCGGGGCTCGGCGACCGGGTCGTCGACACGAACATCATCCCCATCGGCCTGATCGAACGGATCGATGTCGTCCAGGCCGGCGGGGCAGCGGTCTATGGCTCGGATGCCGTTGCCGGCGTTATCAACTATATCCTCAAGGACGACTTCGAGGGCATCCAGCTCGACGGCCAGGTCGGCCTGACCAGTCGCGGCGACTATCCCGAGTATAGCGCGAGGCTGACGGCCGGGCAGAATTTCGGTGGCGGGCGCGGCAACGTGGCCTTCAACGTCGAATGGTCGAAGACGGCGGCGCTGTCGAATTACGACCGCCCGAACACCAATCCCTACACGGTTTCCACGGCCAACCTGTCCGATACCGGCCCCGATGATGGCATACCTTCGGTAACGCGTCTGCCCGACGCGCATTTCTACGCCTTTAACACGAACGGCGTCATCTTCACGATCCCGGCGCCCGTTCCCCTGCCGCCGTGCGGTAACAATTATTGCTTTGCGCGTATCAACGGGACCCCGCAGCAATTCTCGGCCGATGGCCAGTCCGTGGTCGCCTATGACCCCGGTCAGATCTATTCGGTTCCCTTCGCGAATGGCGGACAAGGCGCATCCTTCGGCGATCTCGCGTCGCTGTTCGTCGGCGTCGAGCGGGTCAGTGCGAATGCGCTGGCACATTATGATCTCACCGATAATCTCCGGCTTTCGGCGGCAGCATCCTTCGCCGATATCAAATCCTTCGATCCACTGGGCGCGGGTCAGGGCGGTATCACGAAGACGATTCTCAACAATGCGGCATCGGGCGCGGGCCCGATCGCATTCACGCGCAACAATCCCTATCTGACGCCGCAGATGATCGCGACGCTCAGCGCCGCATCGCCCTCCTTTGCAGGCGGCGCGCCGCTGTTCCTGTCGAAGCAGTTCAAGGACCTCCTGTCCGACAACAGCTCGACGGTCGAGACGAAGGTCTATCGCGGTCTTGTCGCGCTGGACGGGAATTTCGAGGCCGGGTGGCGCCGCTTCGACTACAGCCTGTCGTTCAGCCACGCCGAGGTGAAGGGTAACACCGACGTCGACAATATCGTGGGCGCGCGTTTCAACAATGCCATCAATTCGGCGCGCAACGCGTCGGGCGATATCGTGTGCGCGATCAACGCGGTGACCGTGGTCGATCCCCTGTGTGCGCCGATCAACCCGTTCGGCGACGGCAATGTCTCGCAGGAGGCGCGCGACTATCTTCGCGTTCCGTTCGGCGACACCTACCACAACAAGCAGGACGATTTCCTCGCGACGATCAGCGGCGACCTGTTCAAGCTGCCGGGCGGCGGCGTGAAATTCAGCCTTGGTTACGAGCATCGCGCCGAATCGGCCCGCTTCGATCCGTCGATCGCCGCTCAGCAGGGCCTTGTGACGGGCACGCCGATCACCTCGCCGACTTCGGGGAAGTACAACACCGATGAAGTGTCGGCCGAGTTGCTCTTGCCGCTCGTCGGCGGGGATTTCACCCTGCCTCTCGTCGAGCGGCTCGAAGTGTCCGGCCAATATCGTCACGTGGACAATTCGATCGCCGGCAAGGAGAGCGTCTGGGGCGTCAATGGCCAGTGGGAAGTCGTCACCGGCGTGACGCTCCGCGGCTCGCGCAGCAGGAACTTCCGTGCACCGACGCTCGATCAGCTGTTCCAGCCATCGACGACGGCGCTGAACGGGATTCTCATCGATCCATGCGACACGCGTTTCATCAACGCCGGACCAGCCCCGGCGACCCGCCGCGCCAATTGTGTCGCGCTGTTCGCGGCCAACCCGACATTCAATGGCGGCAATGGCCTCGAGGGCTTCGTGCAGGCGAACGCCAACACGGCCGGAGCTTTGGTCACTACGGTCGGCAACCCGACGTTGCGAAACGAAGTATCGGATACGCTGACATATGGTATCGCCCTTCAGCCGCGTTTCATTCCGGGCCTGACGTTCACCGCAGACCGGATCGAAGTCGACATCGAAGACGGCCTCATCGCCTACGACCCGCTCAACTTCACGCAGGCCTGCTTCGATTCCAGCCCGCCGGACCAGGCTTTCTGCAGCACGTTCACGCGCAACGAGAATGGCGATATCGTCACGGCGCAGCGTACGACGGTCAACGCCGCGAATATCAAATATCGGGGCGAGACCTACAAGCTCGACTATAGTTTCGCGCCGGGTGACGTTTTCGGCGGAGACGATCTGGGGACGTTCGGTATCAGCGTCGAAGCCACCCATAACACCCGCCTCACCACGGTCGCGGCGGGGGTCCAGACCGAAGTCGCAGACACGACCATCCTGCCCGATTGGGTGACGCGGCTCGACCTGCGCTGGCAGCTGGGTCCCGTCCGCCTGACCTATCAGGGTGTCTATCTCCCGAAGAGCCGGAGCAACAGCTTCGACACGATCGAAACCACGCCGACGCCGACGATCCCGAGCAACTTCCGACACAGCATCGGCGCCGTGATCGACGTCGACGACAATTTCCAGTTTCGTTTCGGCGTCATCAACCTGACCGACAAATTGCCCTCCTATCCGACGACGAACTATGGGGACATCCTGGGCCGCCGTTTCTATGTCGGTGCACGCGCGACCTTCTAGGTCACGGCGAAGCCGATCTTCCCGTAGCGCGCGGCTCCGCTTTCCCGGTGGAGCGCGCGGCACGGGCTGCCTCCCGGGCCTTTTCGGTCGAAGGACAAGCTTTCCGGGAAGCCGGGCAGATAGTCCGCTGCGGGGGACGGGAGGTGCCGCTCCCGAATTCATCGTGCAAAGGGTCCTCACATGTCCGGTCGTTCGCTGCCCATTGGACTAACCGTCGCCGCTTTGCTCGCGGGCCCTGCCACCGCGAAGGAGCCGGTGGGCGCCATCGCAATCCGGCTGACGCCGGTCGAGGCCGAGGGCAGGATCGAACGGCTGGAGGTTGAAGAAACCTTTGCGGGTTATGCTGGCGCCGAAGGACAGCCCTATCTGATGGTGCCGGCGCGGATTGCCCTTACGAAGGGCCAGATCTACCAAGCCGGCGATGTTCGTGCGACCGACGCGAAAGGCGACTTGCCGCTTACGATCGTGAAGGCTCCGACGCCGGCCGGCCAGCCGATCGAGCCGCAATTATTCATACCCGGCCGCGAAACCAGCGGTGACGTGACGCTGACCTATAGCGCAAAGGTCACCGATGCGAACTCGCCGCGACCGCGCGGGCCTTCCTATGATCTTCGCGGTACCGAGGGCGGTTTCGGAGGATCCTTCTTTTCCTTTCTGCCGTTGCCGCTGGAACAGCGGGGGGCGGCCGATATCAAGGTGACGTGGGATTTCTCGCGCGTCGGGCCGGGTGCGGAGGCCGCATCGACGAGAGGCCCCGGCGATCTGGCAGCCCGAATGTCGCCCGACGAACTGCGGCAGGCCTTCTTCCTCGCAGGGCGGCTTAAAAAATTCCGGTCCGCGGCGAACCCGCTATTTTCCGCCTACTGGATCGGGACGCCGCCTTTCGATGCGCGCGCGCGGGCCGAGTGGACCGGCCGCAGCTTTACCGTCCTTCAGGAATTTTTCGGGGACCGTGAAGCTCGCCCCTACACCCTGCTCATGCGGCCATTCCCGTTGCCGCGCGACGGGGGTGCGGCCGCGCGCGGCGGGTTCATGCTGGAATATGGTTTCGGCAAGCTCGGCGACGCCTCACGCCAGATCATGTTCACCCATGAGATGATCCATCATTTTGTCGGTTCGCTCGAAGGCGATTCCAGCGCCCTCGCCTGGTATGGCGAGGGGCTCGCGGAATATTACAAGACGAGGCTTCCCTATCGTGCCGGCATGCTGACCCTTCGGGAAGTTGCCGATGAAACGTCGTTCATGACGAACGCATATTACACCAGTCCGCTGGTTGCCGCGTCTTATGACGAAGTCAGCCGGAATCGATGGGCGGGAGGGGCCGCGCAAGGCGTTCCCTATAATCGCGGATTTATCTATTTCGTCGATCTCAACGCCAAGATCGAGAAGGCGTCGGGCGGTGCGCGATCACTCGACCATCTTGTCCTTGCCATGCTCGAGCGCAAACGTGCTGGTAAAAGCTACGATATCGCGGCGTGGCGGGAGATGCTTCGCGCCGAATTGGGCAATGCGGGGCCGCGCGACCTGGAGGCCATGCTCGGCGGGCAGTTGATCATCCCTCCGGACGACGCCTTTGGACCCTGCCTGCACAGGATCAAGGTAGCGACCTTCCGGCAGGACCTGGGATTCAGCGAAGATTCGATCCTCGTGCAACCCCGGGTGGTTGCAGGCCTTGACCCTGCTTCCCATGCTGCGCGGTCCGGCTTGCGGGAAGGCGACGCGATCGTTTCGGTGTCCGGTGCCACCGAGCGCGTCGCGCATAGCGCGGCCAATCTTCTTCTTGCGCCGAAAGTCAGTCTGGTCGTGAAGCGGGAAGGAGCGACAAGGAAGATCAGCTTTTCGACGCGGGTCGATGAAATTACCGAATATCGCTGGAAAACAGGCAAATCCTCTTCGCAATGCAGCATCTAGGTCCCACCCTTTCAATGGTAGGGGCAGCTTGCCGCGAAATTTTGCAAGCGTTGGAAATGCGAGACTCTCCTTCTCTTCGGCGGGAAGAAGGCGTCAGCGCTCGCGCGCGGCCGTCGTGCGGATCTCGTCGATCGGGCTCAGCAGATAGGAGGCGAGCGAGCGGCGGCCGGTGCGGATGTCGGCGGTGACCGCCATGCCGGGGGTGAGGGGGATCGTTGCTCCATCGCGTACGATCGTCGCGCGATCCAGCGCCACCCGCGCGGTGTAAATCAGTCCGCGCTTCTCGTCCTGCACCGCGTCCGAACTGATCTGCTCGAGCCTGCCCGGCACGGCGCCGTAGCGGGTGAAGGGAAAGGCCTCGATCTTGAGCGCGACCGGCTGGCCGGCGCCGACGAAGCCGACATCCTTGTTGGCGATCGCCACTTCGGCGACCAGCTTCCCGCGCGCGGGCACGATCACCATGATCGGCTTCGCCGCTTCCACGACACCGCCGACGGTGTGGACGGCCAGCTGCGTGACCGTGCCGTCGACCGGGCTGACGAGGCGCTGGAGGCTGCTGCGTTTCGTCGCCTTGGTGAGCTCCTCCTTGCGGAGCCGCGCGTCACTCTCGGCCTTGGCGAGATCGGCGAGGACGCGCGCGCGCGCCTCGGCGGTGGATTGGCTCGAATTGCCGCCGGCCACCGCGATCTGCGCCTCCGCCTTGCGCGCGGTGGCGAGCGCGGCGTCGCGGTCGCGCGCGGCGACGAGGCGCTGGCGGCGCATCTCGATCACGCGCAGCTTCGAGA
>JALDYH010000217.1:0-6743 GCA_032154175.1 Sphingopyxis sp.
GCCGCGTCAGTCGTTGGCGGGCTTGCCACCGGGCTGCAGAACGTCGGCGAGGGTCGATTTGACGACCTTGATCTTCACGCCCTGCGCGATTTCGACATCGGCGAAATCATCGTCGACGCGCGTCACCTTGCCAACGATCCCGCCGCCGGTCACGACCTGATCGCGCGGCTTCACCGCCGCGACCTTGGCGCGATGTTCTTTCGCGCGCACCTGCTGCGGGCGGATCAGGAAGAACCAGAACACCGCAAAGATCAGCAGATAGGGGACCAGCATCAGGAAACCGGCAGCCCCGCCACCCGATCCGGCCGCCTGGGTCAGAAGCAATTGCGTCGACATGAGTGAAAAACTTTCCGTTCGTAAGCAGCACCTGTTCCCCTCCGGAACCGGCACGCGAATATGGCGCGGCGCCTATCACGCAGGGAAGTCGCGCGCAACCGGTCGCTGCGCCCCTCCCCCACGGCAAGCGCCGCCGAAATGGGAATGATGCCCGCCATATCAACCCCGCGCCGTCAATCGCCGAATTAGCGGCCATCCCCGCTTGCATCGCCCGCCAACCCGCGCTAGGGGCCTCGCCTGCCCTTGCGGGGGCCGGTCGGGACGTAGCGCAGCCTGGTAGCGCATCACACTGGGGGTGTGGGGGTCGGAGGTTCGAATCCTCTCGTCCCGACCAATTTTCAACCGTCGCTGCGACGGTTCCCGTGTCTACGGAAAGCGAGCGACGATGCAGGCAAGCGTGCTGATCGTGATCGCCGCTTTCTTCACGTCTATCCTTTCGGGCATTTTCGGCATGGCAGGCGGGCTCGTCTTCATGGGCGTACTGACCTGGCTCTTGCCCGCAGCGATCGCGCTGGCGCTCCACGGCGTCGTCCAGTTCGCGTCGAATCTCTGGCGTTTCCTGCTGCACCGGCGACATGTCGCCTGGCCCGTCCTCCTCTGGTTCGGGATCGGCGCCGTCATGGCGTTCGCGGTCTTTTCGGTGCTGATCTTCACGCCCACCAAATTCTATGTCTTCCTCGGCCTTGGCCTGACGCCGATTCTGGTATGGCTCCCGGAACGCTGGCTCGCGCTCGACGCGACCAATCGCTGGCACGCGGTTTGCGGCGGCTTCGTTTCGACCGCCGTATCGCTGATATCGGGCGTATCCGGCCCGGTTACCGACCTGCTGTTCGTCCACAGCAAGCTCAACCGGCATCAGGTCGTCGCAACCAAGGCCCTGATGCAGGCGATGGGCCATGTATCGAAGATACTCGTCTACGGCGGCCTCCTGCTCGGCGCGTCGGTGCGCGAGACCGCCCCGCTGTCGGTCACGGCGATCGCGGTGATCGCATCGATGGCGGGTATCATGGTCGGAGGTCTCATCCTCGACCGGATCAGCGAGGCGCATTTTCGCAGCAGTCGCCGCTGGATCATCACGATCGTCGGCGCGGCCTTCCTTGTGCAGGCGGTCCGGATCGCCATGGCATGAGGAAGCACCGCGCCTGCATTGCTATGCCGCTGCCGCCCTCGCTGGCCAAGCTGCGCGATCGCGCATAGGAGCGCGCGCATGGAATTCACTCCCGAAATCTTCGCCTTCCTGATCGCGGTCGCCTTTCTCGCGGGCACGATCGACGCCATGGCGGGCGGCGGCGGTCTCCTCACCATCCCGGCGCTGATGGCGGCCGGTGTTCCGCCGGTCTCCGCGCTCGCGACGAACAAGCTGCAAAGCACGATCGGCACCTCTTCGGCATTCCTGACCTTCTGGCGCGCGGGCCATGTCGACCTGCGCCGCTTCGCATGGCCCGCGGCCGGCGCCTTCGTCGGCTCGATGCTCGGCGCAACCGCGGTTCAGTTTACCAGCTCCGATTTCCTCGCGGCGCTCGTCCCGCTGCTGCTCATAGCGATGGGCTTCTATTTCCTGCTCGCGCCGCCGATGAGCAGCGTCGACCGCCACGCCCGCGCCGGCCCGCTCGGCCTCACGCTCATCATCGCGGCGCTCGGCTTCTATGACGGCTTTTTCGGGCCCGGCGCCGGATCCTTCCTGACGCTCACCCTCGTCGCGCTCGGCGGCCTCGGCCTCGTCCGCGCGATCGGCAACGCAAAACTCCTCAACCTCGCAACCAATATCGCCGGCCTGCTCGCGATGATCGTCGGCGGCCACGTCCTGTGGTTGCTCGGCCTGTCGATGGCGGCCGCCAATGTCGCGGGCAACCAGCTCGGCGCCCGGCTCGCGATCCGCTTCGGCGGACGCGGGGTACGGCCGCTGCTTGTCGTCATGTCTTTCGCGCTGACCGCCAAGCTGCTCGCCGACCCCGCCAATCCGCTCTGGACGCTTTTTCAGGGCTGAGCTTCAGCCGGCGGCGGCGGCTCCGCGCGCGCCCTTTGCCTTGCTTCCAGTTCGGCCTTGTCGATCATGCCATCGCCGTTGGCATCGATATGCCTGATGAACGCATCGACCTTTTCCGGCGAGGCCAGTATCGGATCGCCCTGTCGCTGCGCACGCATTTCGGCCCTTTTGGTGATTTCGGCCTTGTCGAGCTTGCCGTCGCCATTGGCGTCGATCGTCGCGAACATGCGCCCGCCATCGTGCGGCGGCTGCGCGACACCCACGACCGGGATGGCGAGACCCAGCGAAGCGGCGATCATCATCGATTTCTTCATACACAGTCCTTTGGTCATATTCGGCGAATTCGCCGGGACGCCCCGGCGCCGACATGCCAGCGTGCGTGTCGCAAAACTATACCAGGGGGACTCGGCTCGTCACGGTTTCAGCACGACCTTCCCGACCACCTCGCGCCGTTCGAGCATGGCAAAGGCCTCGCGCCAGTCGGCAAGGTCGAGCGCGGCGTGGACATGCGGGCATATCTTCCCCTCCGCCGCCAGCGCGTCGATCGCCGCGATATTCTCTATCCCGCGCGCGGGAAAGCGGCGGCCATATTCGCCCGCACGCACACCGACGACCGAGAAGCCCTTGATCAGCGGCATGTTCACCGACAGCCCGGGAATGCGGCCCGATGCGAAGCCCACCACCAGCAATCGCCCACCGAACGATATGCAGCGCGTCGATTCGTCGAAAACATCGCCGCCAACCGGATCGAAAATCACGTCGGCGCCCTGCCCTCCGGTCAATTGCTTCACGGTCTCGCGAAACCCCGGTTCCGCGTCGATCAGCGCATCGGGCGCGTAAAGCTCGCCGATGGCCGTGCGCTTGGCCGCGCTGCTCGCCGCCGCGATGACCCGCGCGCCCAGCCCTTTCGCCAGATCGACCGTCGCCAGCCCCACGCCGCCCGCGGCGCCATGAACCAGCACCCACTCGCCCGGCTCGACCCGTCCGCAGCGGACAAGCGCGACGTAAGCGGTAAGGTACGCGACCCCATATGCCGCGGCCGCCTCCCAGCTCAGTTGCCCGGGTTTTCGCCGCAGACTCCGCGCGGGAACAACGCAATATTCGGCCATCGCCCCGAAACGATTGCCCCCGATCACCGCATCGCCCACCGCCCAGTCCGCGACGCCGTCGCCAAGGGCCTCGACCTCGCCTGCAAACTCCAGCCCCGAAACGAAGGGAAGCTCGGGTTTCAACTGATAGGCGCCACCGGTCATCAACAGGTCGGGGAAATTCACCGCGGCGGCGCGCACGCGAACACGAACTTCGCCAGGTTTCGGCCGGGGTATCGGCAGCTCGGTGACCGCAGCCCCGGCGTGATCGGGCAATAGTTCGCGCACCTGCAAAGCCCGCATGGCGAAAAACCTTTCCTACAATATTCCAATATGGTTCGTTTTATCTGTTCAACCAACCACAGGAGCGAATCATGCCAAAACCCGCCCCATCGGCGTACGATGCCGATGCGCTGATCGACGCCGTCATCGACCGCGAAGGCCGATATGTAAACCACCCCGCCGACCGCGGCGGCCCCACCTGCTGGGGGATCACCGAAGCGGTCGCACGGGCGCAGGGCTATGCGGGCGCGATGCGCGACCTGCCACGCGATGCGGCCGTATCGATCTATCGCCGCCTCTATTGGCTGCGTCCCGGCTTCGACAAGGTCGCGCTCCGCGCTCCGAAGATCGCGGCCGAACTCTTCGATACCGGCGTCAACATGGGAACCGGCACCGCTGGCGGCTTCCTCCAGCGCGCGCTCAACGCCCTGAACCGCGCCGCGCGCGACTATCCCGATATCGCGGTCGACCGCGATATCGGGCCGCGTACGCTGTCGGCCCTCGACGGCTTCCTGCGCGCACGCGGAACCGGCGGCGAGATCGTGCTGCTGCGCGCGATGGAGGCGCTTCAGGGCGAACGCTACATCGCGCTCGCCGAACGCCGCCCGAGCCAGGAGGCCTTTCTCTACGGCTGGCTCGCCAATCGCATTGGTGGCGCCTGATCCCCCCAGAGAGGGGGTACGTAGCGTGACCTTTGTGACCTTCCGACCAACAGGAGACATTGAAATGAGCATCATCAAAGGCCTGATCGGCCCCATCGCCAAGCTGATCGACAAGATCATCCCCGACCCCGAAGCGCGCGACCGCGCCAAGCTCGAACTGCTCAAGATGGAGGGCAGTCAGGAAATGGAGGCGATCCGCACCCGCATGACCGCGATCGTCGCCGAGGCGAACAGCGCCGACCCGTGGACCAGCCGCGCACGGCCGAGCTTCCTCTATGTCATGTACGCACTGCTGCTCTGGGCGATCCCGATGGGCCTGATCGCCGCCGCGCGGCCGGAAATGGCAAAAGGCATCGCCGACGGCATGAACGCCTATCTCGCGGGCATCCCCGAACCGCTCTACGCGCTCTTCGGGACGGGCTATCTGGGCTACACCGCCGCGCGGGCGTGGGGGAAAGCAAAGGGGGTCGAGGGCTGAGCGATACCGTCGTTCCCGCGGAGGCGGGGACGGCGGTTATTCCTCAACCACCCCCGCCAGATTGGCGAGCGAGCTATTCAGCCCTTCCACATGATCCTTCGCCGAAATACCCGGCGGCACGTGATGCGCGTCGATCGTGACCAGCGTGCCGCCGCTCTGCCGCGACAGATACCAGTGCATCTCCATCGTCCCCGAAAAACGCGGGTCGTCGGATTCGAATTCGACCTGCCACACCACCAGCCGCCCGTCGTCGAGCGTCGGAATATAGACTTCCACAATATCGCTGTCGTCGTCGCTCTTGGTCTCGACATCGGCGTCGTCGAAGGTCAGCCGCATCAAAAAGCCGCCGCCCGCGCGCAGGTCAACATGCTCGAACGTCCCCGTCGCCCCCTCGGGCGGCAACCATCGCGCGAGCTTCGCTGCGCTCGTGAACGCCGCAAAGACATCGACCAGCGGCGCGGCGATCAGCCGTTCGGCATGATCGATGCGCCGCGTCTTCTTGGTCGGTTTCAAGCGAGCGCGGCTTTGACCGCGGCGACGGCGTCGCTCGCCGCCCCGCCGTCGGGTCCGCCGCCCTGCGCCATGTCAGGCCGCCCGCCGCCGCCCTGTCCGCCAAGCGCCGCGACCGCGGCCTTGACGAGATCGACCGCGCTCAGGCTGCCGGTCTTGTCGTCGGTCACCCCGACCGCGACCGAGGCGCGCCCGTCATTGACCGCAACCAGCATCGCAACGCCGCTGCCGACCTGCTTCTTCAGCCCGTCGACCGTACCACGCAGATCCTTCGGGTCGAGCCCGTCGACAACCTGCGCAAGGAATGCCGTATCGCCGACCTGCTCGACCGCCGGTCCAGCCGCCGCACCGCCACCGCCGCCCCCGGCACCGCCAAGCGCGAGCGCCTTCTTCGCATCGGCGAGCTCGCGCTCGGCCTTCTTCAGCGCCTCGGCCAGCGCCGCGACGCGCGCCGGCACCTCGTCGGGCGACGTCTTGAGCGCCGCCGCCGCCGCCTTCAGCGCCTCGTCGCGGCCGTTCAGCCACTGGCGCGCCGCATCGCCGGTCAGTGCCTCGATACGCCGCACGCCTGAAGATACGGCGCTCTCGCTGATGATCTTGAACAGCGCGATGTCGCCCAGCGCCCGTACATGCGTGCCGCCGCACAGCTCGACCGAATAGCTATGATCGTCCGCCGCCCCCATGCTGAGCACGCGCACCTCGTCGCCATATTTCTCGCCGAACAGCGCGAGCGCGCCCGCCGCGACGGCATCGTCGGGGGTCATCAGCCGCGTCGTCACCGCCTCGTTGCCGCGGATCTGCGCGTTCACATCGGCCTCGACATCGGCGATCTCCTCGACGCTCAGCGCCTTGGGGTGCGAGAAGTCGAAGCGGAAACGATCCTCGGCAACGAGGCTGCCCTTTTGCGTGACATGCCCGCCCAGCCGGTTGCGCAGCGCGGCATGCACAAGATGCGTCGCGCTGTGATTGGCGCGAATGCGATCGCGCCGCGCGGCATCGACCGTCAGCTGGACCGTATCACCCACCTTGAGGCTACCGGCCTCCAGCTTCGCCTGATGCGCGTGCAGTCGACCCAGCGGCTTGCTGGTGTCGCTGACCGACGCCTTGGCGCCTTCCAGCGTCGCGATCGTCCCGGCGTCGCCCATCTGGCCGCCGCTCTCGCCATAAAAGGGCGTCTGGTTGGTGAGCACGACCAGCTCGTCACCGGCCCTCGCTTCGTCGACGGGCACGCCGTCCTTGACGAGCGCGATGACCTGTCCCTCGCCCGCGGTCGCGCCATAGCCGGTGAATTCGGTGCTGCCATTGGCTTCGGCGAGGTCGAACCAGATTTCCTCGGACGCCTTTTGCCCGCTGCCCTTCCACGCCGCGCGCGCCGCCGCCTTCTGCTGCGCCATCGCGGC
>JALDYH010000029.1:0-34371 GCA_032154175.1 Sphingopyxis sp.
AAAAGGCCGGGATCGCCTATGCCGACATCTTCACCGGCATGTATTCGGCGGTCGCGATCCTTGCCGCGCTGCGGCGTCGTGACGTCACAGGGGCGGGTGCGCATGTCGATATGGCGCTGCTCGACAGTCAGGTGGCAGTGCTCGCCAACCAGGCGGCCAATTATCTCGCGAGCGGCGCGGTGCCGAAACGCATGGGCAATGCGCATGTCAATGTCGTGCCCTATCAGGTCTTCGCGACTGCCGACGGCCAACTGGTGATCGCGGTCGGCAATGACGGGCAGTATCGCAAGCTTTGCGCGATCCTTGGCGTGCCCGACTGGGCCGACGATCCGCGTTTCGTGAACAACGCCGCGCGGCTCGCAAATCGCGCCGAGCTGATCCCGCTGCTCGCCGCGAAGATCGCCATGTGGGACGCGCAGCCGCTGTCGCTCGCGCTTGAGGCCGAGGGAGTGCCCGCCGGGCCGATCAACGACCTTGCGCAGGTATTCGCCGATCCGCAGGTTCAGGCGCGCGGGATGCGCTTCCGGCCCGAGGGGGCGTCGATCGATGGCGTCGCGAGCCCGATCGTCATCGACGGCGAACGCATGGTTGCGTCGACCGGGGCGCCGCCGCTCGCAACATAGAAAAAGGAGCGCCGCAACGGACGCTCCTTTCCCCCTTTTTTACATGCGTCGGTTCAGAACTTCACCGTGCCGGTGACGAAGACCTGCCGCGGGTTGCCGTAGAAGGCCGTGAGCACACCCTCGCAGCCGAGCGCCGGGATCAGGCTGCCCGCCGGAAGCGGCGCCATGCCGGGGCAGCTCGCCGCGATCGGCGTCGGTGCAACGGTCTGCGTCAGCGCGCCGGTCGTCGCATTGGCGACCATGAAGGTATAGCCCGAGGTCTTATACTGTTTGTCGAGCAGATTCTTGCCGAACACGCCGAGGCTCCAGCGATCGTCGGGTGCGGTGTAGACGAGGCTGGCATCCCACAGCGCGAAGCCCTTCTGGTCGATATAGGGGTTCGGGATTTCGAACTGGTAGGTCTTGCTGCGGTACGACACTGTCGTCGCGAAGCTGATATCGCCGTCGCCGACCGGCGCCGAATAGGCGAGCGTGCCGCTTGCGGTCCATTTCGGCGTATTCTGCACCTCGCGGAATTCGGCGACGTCGGTCGGGACGCTCGCGATATTGGCGATATATTCCTTATAATCGGCGTCGATAAAGCCGAGCGCGGTCGAGAAGGTCAGCCGGTCGCCCGGGGTGGCCATATCCTGACCCAGCCGTGCGTGGCCCTCGAACTCCAGCCCCTTGAACTTTGCCTTGCCGGCGTTCGAGACCACGCCGCAGAAGGTCGGCAGGCCTTGCGAGACACAGGCGACCGAGCCGGGGATCTGGACGTCGCTATAATCGGCGTAGAAGCCCGCGAGTGCAACGTTGAGGGCGCCATCGAGCAAGCTTCCCTTGTAGCCGAGCTCGTAGCTTTCGACCTTTTCGGGACGGAAGCCGAGGAAATCGGCGACCTCGTCGCTGGTCGGCTGGCCGGGGATGGCGGCGGGGGCGTTCGAGCCGACGCCGCGCGGGTCGAAGCCGCCGCCCTTGAAACCCTGCGAATAGCTGGCGTAGAAATTATGATCGGGCGTCGGCTTGTACGACAGCGAGACGCGCGGGGTGAATTTGTTGAAGCTGCGGCTGCCGTTGAAATTGGTGGCCGGCGCGCCGAGGGCGACGCCTGCCCCGCCGAACACGGGCGAGCCGCCACCGAGATAATTCTGGCGCAGGATATGCGCGTCGCGCTTGTCCCACGTGTAGCGGCCGCCGACCGAGAGGCTGAACTGGTCGGTGAAATCATAGGTGAAATCGCCGAACGCCGCGAAGGTGGTGGTGTCGACATCGGCCTCGGTAAAGGCAGTGAGCCCGGGGACATTATTGAAGATGCGCACGTCGAACAAAGTGTCCGCCCTGGCATCGAGATAATAGAAGCCGAGCAGGCCCTTGAGCTTGTCGCCTTCATAGAGGAGCTGGAATTCCTGGCTCAGCTGCTCGTTCAAATAATAGCCGGGGACGTCGACATCGACCGCGGGCAGCGCATCGAAGTCGATCGGCGTCGCCGAATTATCCTTGCGCCAGGCGCTGATCGAGCGGAGCGTGACCGTGTCGCTGAGCTCGGCGGTGACGTTCATCGCGAGGCCGTAAGCCTCGATATCCTGTTTGGGATCGTTGAGCCCGCCGCGGGTGTCGTAGACGTCGTCCAAAACCGGTGCGCCCGATTTCAGCCCCGCGATCAGACGGTGGCCGCCGCGCGGATTGCTCTTGTCCTTGCTGTAATCCCCGGTGATGCGGATGAGTACGGGGGCGTCATAGCCACCGAGCTCGACCGTCCCGCGGCCCGCCCACACATCCTTGTTGTAATTTTCGAGCCCCGTCGTGAGATTGTCGCCGAAACCGCCGCGCGACAGGCGCGCGACCGAGCCGCCGACGCGCAGCAGGTCGCCGATCGGCGCGCTTGCCGTGACGACGAGGTCGGCCTGGTCATAGGTGCCGAGCGTGCCCTTGATCTTGAGCGAGAATTCTTCCGGCAGTTGCTTCGTCACATATTTGACCGCGCCGCCGATCGTGTTGCGGCCATAGAGCGTGCCCTGCGGGCCACGCAGGATTTCGATGCGTTCGACGTCGTAGATGTCGAGCACTGCGGCCTGCGGGCGGTTGAGATAGACATCGTCGAGATAGATGCCGACGCCCTGTTCGAAGCCCGACACCGGATCCTGCTGGCCGACGCCGCGGATGAAGGCGCTGAGCGTCGAGTTCGAGCCGCGCGACACTTCGAGCGTCGTGTTCGGCGTCGTCTGGCCGATGTCGGTGATATCGATCGCGCCGGCCTTTGCGAGCGCTTCGCCCGAATAAGCGGTGATCGCGACGGGCACGTCGATCAGGCGTTCGTCGCGGCGGCGTGCCGTCACGATGATCTCGTTATCGCCGGCGTCGGTGACGCCTTCTTCCTGCGCAAAGACCGGGGGTGCAAAGGCGATCATCGAAAGCGCGCTGGTGGCGAGGACGCCGCGGCGCAGCGAGCGGGCGAAAGGACGCATGAAGACTCTCCCATGTGGCGGGCGACCCCTCGTCACCCTGTTTGCTTTTCTTGGGCCCGGTGCTTGCCAAGCCGCGCTGCATCCAATAGTGAAACATGAACCAAGTTTCAACTTGGAATATGACTTCGTCGTTTTTTGCTTGCCATTGGTGCGGAAATACCACGATGCAGGCGGGGCCGGACGAAGGGGGAGACGGAAAGGCAGTCATGGATCAGCCGCAAACCGAAACGGGACAGGCCGCACCGGAGGCGGGCGACGCGCGCGACAAGACGCCGCGCACCGAGCGCGGGCGGCGGACGCTGCGCAAGCTGCTCGACGCCGCGGCCGTCGAATTCGGCGAGCGCGGGTTTCACGAAGCGTCGATCAGCGCGATTACGCGCCGCGCGGGAACCGCGCTCGGCAGTTTCTACACCTATTTCGATTCGAAAGAGGAAATCTTCCAGGCGCTCGTACGCTATATGAGCGAGCAATTGCGCGATCATGTCACGCCGCTCGTCCAGTCGGCACCCGACGAGATCAGCGCCGAACGCATCGGACTCGAATCCTATCTGGGTTTCGTGCGCGAGCATAAGGAGATCTACCGCATCATCGATGAGGCCGAGTTCGTCGATTATGCGAGCTATCGCCGCCACTATGAAACGACGGTCGCGCGTGTCCGTCAGCGGCTGGAAAAGGGCGCGGCGCGCGGCGAGATCCGCGACGACGTCAGCGAGATTCACGCGTGGGCGATCGGCGGAATGAACGTGTTTCTGGGGATGCGATACGGATTGTGGGATACCGAGAGCGACATTTCGGAGATAGCGCGGATCGCGAACGACCTGCTCGCTAACGGACTGAAGAAGCGGGACTGAGGCGCGCCTAACGCAGACGACTCAGGTATCGGATTACAGCCCGGGAACTTATCCCCAACCCACTCCACACATTAGAACAAAAAGGGACTCGACTCCCAGTTTCTCGCCGATTAATTACAAAAAACCCCGAGCGCGCCAACGCCCGGGGTTCGATGTAAACCGCGATTGAGGCGCGGTGAATTTTGCTAGCCAGTGGCTTCTGGCCATCTTGCTATCCAAAGTCAACACGCCTCCGTCGCACTATTGAGAGCATGACGACGATGGCGATGAGCCGAAAACCTTCCCCTAGCGTGTCCCAAGAAATGGCCGCACATATCCGATATCTCGTTCGCGACCGTGGTTTGTATCAGCATCAGGTCGCTGCGCTGCTTGAGATCAACCAAGGCCGAGTGAGCGAGGTGATGCGCGGATATCACTACCCTGAGGAGCCGCCTGCGCAGGGCGCCTTTCCGTTTTAGGGAGGGGCGCTCGCGCGCTTCAGCTCGAGGTTACATTCTCCCAATCAGGAAGATCGCGTGCTCCGCGCGCCAGCTGGCGGCGGCGTCGCTCGTCGGCTTGTCGCCCGAGAGATGCCAGACGCGCTCGACCTTGATGCCCTTTGCGCGGACGAGGTCGCGAAAATCGCTGACCGTCACATGGTGGATATTCGGCGTTTCGTACCACGCGACGGGCAGCAGCCGCGTCACCGGCATCCGTCCACCCCACATGAGCGCAAGCCGGATCCGCCAATGCGCGAAATTGGGAAAGCTGACGAAGGCACGAGGGGCGATGCGCAGCAATTGGTCGACCACCTTGTCGGGGCGTTCGGTGGTCTGCAGCGTCTGCGACAGGATCGCATAGTCGAAGGCATCGTCGGGATAGTCGGCAAGGTCGCGGTTGGCGTCGCCCTGTACCACCGACTGGCCGCGCGCGATCGCCGCGGTGACATTGTCGGGGTCGATTTCGAGCCCGCGTGCATCGACGCCCTTGGCGCGCAGCGCCGCCATCAGCTCGCCGTCGCCGCAGCCGACGTCGAGTACGCGCGCCGCCGAGGGCACTGCTTCGGCGATGATCGCGAGATCGGGGCGGAGTTTCATCGGCCTGCCTGCCCGTAGACGCCCGGGAAATGCCGCTGCATGAACGGCGCACTGTCCTCGACCGGGGACCAGCCGAGCCCTGCGTAAAGGCCATGGGCGTCGCTGGTCGCGAGCATCCAGCGCCGCAGTCCCTGCAGGTCCGGGTGATCATGCAGTGCGGTTACCATGCGCGCGGCGAGGCCATGCCCCCGGTGCGCCTCGAGTATATAGACGTCGGCGAGATAGGCGAAGGTCGCGCGGTCGGTGACGACGCGGGCAAAGCCGACCTGATCGCCGTTTGCTGCGAAGATGCCGACGCAGAGCGATCCGGCAATCGCGCGTTCGACGACCGCGCGCGCGATATTTTCGGCCCAGTAGCTTTGCGCCAGAAAGGCGTGGATCGCGTCGACCTGCATGTCGGACGCGTCGAAGGACAGGCGATAGGCCTCCCTCATGCCAGACCTGCCCGCAAGGACCCCGCGACGAGGCGGTCGAGCGCGGGGACGTCGAGAAGGAAGCTGTCGTGGCCGAAGGGCGCCGAGAGCTCGACGAAGCTCGCCGCGGCGCCGACGCTTTGCAGCGCCTGCACGACGCGGCGCGATTCCGATGTCGGATAGAGCCAGTCGGTGTCGAAGCTGACGAGCGTGAAGCGCACATCTTTCGCGCCCGCGAACGCGCCCGCAAGGCGGCCATCATGCGGGTCGGCGAGGTCGAAATAGTCCATCGCGCGCGTGATATAGAGATAGGCATTGGCGTCGAAGCGATCGGTGAAGGCGAGCCCCTGATGCCGCAAATAGGATTCGACCTGGAAATCGGCGTCGAAGCCGAAGCTCTTGATGTCGCGCGCCTGCAGGCGGCGGCCGAATTTCTCGGTCAGCCCTTCCTCGGACAGATAGGTGATGTGCGCCGCCATGCGCGCGACCGCGAGGCCCTTGGTCGGCGCCCGCGCGCTGCCGTAATATTGGCCGTCCTGCCAGTCGGGATCGGCCATGATCGCCTGCCGCCCGACTTCGTGGAACGCTATATTCTGCGCCGAATGGCGCGCCGCGCTGGCGATGACGAGCGCCGAGGCGAGGCGTTCGGGATAGGTCGCGGCCCAGGCGAGCGTCTGCATCCCGCCCATCGATCCGCCGACGACGGCATGAAGCCGCGATATGCCGAGATGATCGAGCAGCATCGCCTGCGCGCGGACCATGTCGGTGATCGTGATGACGGGAAAATGCATGCCGAGCGGCGCGCCGGTCGCCGCGTCGGGCGAGGCGGGGCCGCTCGTCCCCATGCAGCTGCCGAGCACATTGGCGCAGATGACGTGGAAACGGTCGGTATCGATCGGCTTGCCGGGGCCGACCATACGCGCCCACCAGCCGGGCTTGCCCGTCGCCGGATGGTCGCTCGCGACATATTGGTCGCCGGTCAGTGCGTGGCAGATCAGCACCGCGTTCGACCTGTCGGCATCGAGCGCGCCGTAGCTCTGATAAGCGATCGTTACCGACGGCAGCACCTGCCCGCTGTCGAGCGGGAGCGGCGCGGTGATCGTCACGCTGTGATGCCGGATATCGTGGAGCAGGCTCGCCATCGTTCGCGCGGGGCTAAGCGGGCAGGCGCACCCTGTCAACGTGCTGGACTCGCGACGCATAGCCGTTAAACGGCGCGGCATGACCGACGCGACCGAAACCCTTGTGCCCAAGCCGTGGATCAGCGGTATCGCCCCCTATGTTCCCGGCAAGTCGGCCGGCGCCGACGGGCGTCCGCTGATCAAGCTCTCCGCAAACGAAAATCCGCTCGGCACGGGCGAAAAGGCGCGCGCGGCGTTCGCGGCGACGCAGGCGGCACCCGATGCGCTGTCGCGTTACCCCGATCCGGGGTCGATCGAGCTTCGCGAGACGATCGCGGCGAAGTTCGGGCTCGATCCGGCGCGCATCATCTGCGGCAACGGCTCGGACGAACTGCTGCATCTCGCGGCGGGGACCTATGCCGGTGTCGGTGACGAGATTCTCTATGTGCGTTACGGCTTTGCGGTATACGAGATCGCGGCGCGGCGCGTCGGCGCGGTGCCGGTCGAGGCCGATGATCGCGATTATGCGACCGACGTCGATGCGCTGCTCGCGGCGGTGACCGACAGGACGCGCGTCGTCTACCTCGCCAATCCGAACAACCCGACGGGTACGCTTGCGACGCACGAGGACGTTGCGCGGCTCTACGCGGGACTGCCGAAGAATGTGCTGTTCGTGATCGACCAGGCCTATTCGGAATATCTTTCGGACGCCGAGGATGACGGCGGGCTCGACCTCGCGAAGACGCAGCCGAATGTGTTCATCACGCGCACCTTTTCGAAGATCCACGGGCTGGCCGCCGAACGGATCGGCTGGGGCTATGCCGCGGCCGAGGTGATTTCGGCGCTGCACCGCATCCGCCTGCCCTTCAACGTCACGCGTGCGGGGCAGGCGGCGGCGATCGCGGCGCTCGGCGACGGGGAGTTCGTCGCGCACAGCCGCGAGCATAATGCCGAATGGCGTGGCTGGCTGACAGGCGAACTCGAAAGCCTCGGCAACCATGGCCTGCGCGTCGTTCCGTCGGCGTGCAACTTCCTGCTCGTGCTGTTCGAAGGCGATGTCAGCGCCGAGACCGTCTATAACCGGCTGATGGACGCAGGCTATATCGTCCGCTGGTTGCCGGGGCAGGGCTTGCCCAATGCGCTGCGCATGACGATCGGCACCGAAGACGAGACGCGCGGGCTCGCGGCGGCGATCCGCGCCGCACTGAACGGCTGATGGCGATTGATCGCGTCGCCATCGTCGGACTGGGCCTGATCGGCTCGTCGATCGCGCGCGCGATCAGGGAACGGCTGCCGCAGGTAGCGGTTGTCGGCCATGACGCCAGCGCCGAGGTGCGCAGGGTCGCTCTCGAACTGGGGCTTTGCGACACGATTATCGATGACCCGGTCGCCGCGGTGGCCGATGCCGACCTTGTGATCCTTGCGGTTCCGGTCGGGCGTATGGCCGAAGCGGCCGCCGCGATCGCGCCGGGACTGAAGGCCGACGCGATCATTTCGGACGTGGGCTCGTCGAAGGCGGGCGTCGCCGAGGCGCTGGCGAAGGCGCTGCCGGGTCATGCCGTCATTCCGGCGCATCCCGTCGCCGGGACCGAGAATAGCGGGCCCGCCGCCGGCTTTGCGACGCTGTTCGAGGGCCGCTGGTGCATCGTGACGCCGGGTATGGGAGCGCCCGAGGACGCCGTGGCGGCGCTCACCGGCTTCTGGCAGGCGCTCGGCGCGAAGGTCGAGACGATGGACGCCGCGCACCACGACATGGTGCTCGCGGTGACGAGCCATTTGCCGCACTTGATCGCCTATACGATCGTCGGCACCGCGAGCGAACTCGAAGAGGTCACCGAGAGCGAGGTGATCAAATATTCCGCGGGCGGATTCCGCGATTTCACGCGCATCGCGGCGAGCGACCCGGTGATGTGGCGCGACGTCTTCCTCGCCAACAGGGATGCGGTGCTCGCCACGTTGCAGCGCTTCAACGAGGATCTGACGGTGCTGCAGCGGGCGATCCGCCGCGGCGATGCCGACAAGCTCGAGGACTGGTTCACCCGCACGCGCACGATCCGCCGATCGATTATCGCCGAAGGGCAGGACGATCCGGCGCCCGATTTCGGGCGCAAGCACTAGCGCTGGGCGGCGGTTTCGCCGGCCAGCAACGCTTCGGGCGGGTTCAGCGCATTGATCGCGACGCGCACGCGCGCCTCGGCCTCTTCGCGCGGCAGGCCGGCGGGGATCGTCTCGCCGACCTTGTAGGTGATCGTCCCCGGCCATTTGACCCAGCGGCGCGGCGGAAAGGCAAGGCCGCTGTTCACCGCGACCGGGATCACGGGAATATTGAGCAGGCGGTACATTCCCGCAAAACCGGGGCGTAACGGCGGTGCTTTGCCATGCGGAACACGGGTGCCTTCGGCGAACAGCACGAGCGGACGGCCCGCCGCGAGCGCGGCCTTCGCGGCGCCGAGCATCGCGCGCATCGCCTTGCCGCCGCCGTCGCGGTCGACGGGGATCAAGCCGTAGAAGCGCGCCGCCTGACCCCAGACGGGGATCGAGAACAGTTCTTCCTTGGCGAACACCGCGGGATGCTTGAACAGCATCGGCTGCTCGACCGTTTCGAACGCCGATTCATGCTTGAAGACATAGAGAACGGGCATGTCGGGCATTTCGCCCTCGACGGCAATCGTCTGGCCGAGCAGGAAGCGGCAGAAGAGCCGGTGTGCCTGCGCCCAGATGCGCACGAAGAAGATCGTGCCGCGATGCGAGACCGGCAGCGCGATCACGCCGCCGATCGACGAAATGCTGCTCATCACGAAAAAGGCGATCCAGAACAGGATCGAGCGGAACAGGGCGATGGCGTAGCGCATTGGCGCCCGCTTTAGAGGCCGAGGAGGCCGCCCGCCAGCCCCGCGAGATATTTATGATATTCGCGAAACAAAGTTGCGAAACTGGGCTGGCTGCGTACCGCGTCGGGCAGGATCGTGACCTTGTCGCCGACCGCGCGGCCGATTTCATATTCGGCGCGGCGCATGTGCCAGTCGGTGGTGATCAGCCGGATGCTCTTGTATTTGCGCCGCTGCGCCCAGGTCGCGACCTCGGTCGCGTTCGAACGTGTATCCTCGGCCTCGAACCCCAGCGCGATGCAGCAATCGAACAGGTCGATCGGGCGCTTGTAGGTCACGGCGAGCTCGCGCGGTTTGACCTCGCGCGCGACGCCGCTGATCAGCAGGCGCTTGGCATCGCCCGCTTCGAGCCGTTCGAGCGCGCGGTCGATGCGCCCCGGCCCACCGGTGAGAACGACGATCGCATCGGTTTTTTGGGCGTCGGCGGGCAGCGGCAAAAGCAGCGCGAACCAGGCAAAGCCGAGCACCCAAGCCAGAAACAAGAGAGAAATCAGGCGCTTGATCATAGAATCTTCTTGAGCGCCGCGAGCAAGGTCTGGCGCGCGGTCAGGGCTGCGAGCGCGATAGCCAATAGCGGCAGCGCCAGCAAGAGTGCCCAGCCCGCCGGCCCGAGTGACGCGGTGGCGGCGAGTCCCGAAGTGACACCCGACCATTGCCAGCCGATCAGCAGCAGGATCGCCGCCGCGACGACGGTACCGAGCGCGATGCCATAGGCGGTGTCGATCGCGATGCGGCGCTGGAACAGCCGGGTGATCTGGCGGTCGGTCGCGCCGATCAGGTGGAGCATCTCGATCGTCGGAAAATGCGTGGCGAGCGCGGCGCGTGCGGTCATGATCACCACGGCGGCGCTGGCCAGCGTCATCAGCAATACCATGGCGCCGGCGATCCACGCGAGCGACCGGATCAGCCGCGCGACGGGTCCCAGCCATTCGGCGTGGGGAATGATCCTGGCGCCAGGTGCCTCGCGCGCCACCAGCGCCTGCAACTGGCGCATATGGCCCGTGCGGTCCTCGCCAACGAAATCCACGTCGACGAGCGCGGGCAGGGGAAGCGATTTCAGAACCGGGTCGTCGCCTTCGGCGCTGCCGAACCATTGGCCGAGCGTCGCCTGCAACTCCTCTTGTTCGACCGAGCGCGCCGAGAGGACGAAGGGCTCCGCGGCGGCGGCGCGGCGAAGCGCCGCGGCTTGCTCGGCGCGCGTCACCGGGTTGGCGGTAACGATCTGAACCGTGACGCGGCCGGCAATGGCGGCGCCAATCGCATTCGCCGAACGCGCGAGGCCCACCCCGGCCGCCGCGGCCAGCAGCGTCAGCATCATCAGGATCGCGATGACCCACGGTGTCGGACCCGACAGGCGCCGGTCGGGAAGCAGGCGGCGATGCTGGACGGGAACGCGCGGGATGATCACGACCGGTTCGCCGGGGGATAGCGCAGCGCACCCGTGGGGTCGGAGAGGCGCCCCCTTTCGAGCCGCATCATCTGTGCGTTTTCGATACGGCTGATCAGGTGGATATCGTGGGTCGCGACGACGACGGTGGTGCCGAGCCGATTCAGCGCCTCGAACAGCCCGAGCAGGCGCATGGCCATTTCGGGATCGACGTTACCCGTCGGTTCGTCCGCGACGAGCAATTGCGGGCGCGCGATCACCGCGCGCGCGATCGCGACGCGCTGTTGCTCGCCGCCCGACAATGTCGCAGGGCGGGCATCGGCGCGATCGCCCAGCCCGATCCAGCTCAGCATTTCGCCGACCGGTCCCGACAAATCCTCTTCGCTGACCCCCGCAATGCGGAGCGGCAGCGCGATATTGTCGCGCGCCGACAGATGCGGAATCAGGCGGAAATCCTGGAACACGACGCCGATCCGGCGGCGAAAGCCGGGCAGGCGCTGGCGCGGCATCGCGACCAGATCCTCGCCGAACAGCCGCACGATGCCGCGGCTCGGGCGCTGCGCAAGGTACAGCATCTTGAGCAGCGAGGTTTTGCCCGCACCCGATGCGCCGGTGAGGAAATAGAAGCTGCCCGGCTGGAGGTTGAAGCTGATATCGCTCAAAACCTCGGCATCGGGGCCATAACGGAGGCCGACGCCGTCGAATTCGACCATCGCGCCGCCCGGCCGCGCGGGAGCAGCGTCCGTCATGGCGTCACCCGCGCGCGGCGACGCGCCAGCGTCGGGTCAAGGAACAGGGGCGCTGGTCCGCTCATCAGCCAGCATCTCGCACGGCTATCCACAGAGGACAAGACGGGAGTGGGCACGCGGCGCTTGCAACGCCGCGAATCAGCGTGTTTAGAGGAAACCCATGATCCTTGCCTGCCCGTCCTGCCATACGCGTTACGTCGTTCCCGATACGGCGATCGGACCGACGGGCCGCACGGTGCGCTGCGCCAATTGCCGCCATAGCTGGTTCCAGGAGCCGGCCGCGGCGCCCGTGGAGGACGTGGAGGCTGCGGCCGCGCTTGCTGCGAGAGCGCCAGAACCCGCCCCGGTACCCACGCCCGCTCCCGAAGCAGCGCCGGGACCGGCCGCCACCTATTCCGATTTTCCCGAACCCGATCCGGCGCCCGCACCGCCGCCATCGGGCTTCGCGGCTGAAACGCCACGACGCGCATCGCCCGCGGTCGACGATGCGCCGCTGCCGTTCCGGCGTCCACGGCGCAATCCGGCGAAGCGCTGGACGATTATCGCCGCGAGCGCGGCGGCACTGATGCTCGCCGCGACTGCGGGACTCATGTATTTCGGCCTGCCGGGCTGGGCGCAGGGCCTCGGCCTGCCGGGCGGGGTCGACGAGCCCGACCTTGTGATCGAGTTGCCGCCGAACCAGGATCACCGCGAACTCGCCGACGGAACGATCTATTTTGCCGCGTCGGGCGTTATCATCAACCCGACCGACCGCGAACAGCGCGTGCCGCCCATCCTCGCCGAACTGCGCGATGCCCAGGGGACGATCGTCTATAGCTGGACGATCAAGCCGCCGGTGCGGATGTTGCCGCCCAATGAAAAGGTCAATTTCAGCGAAGCGAAGCTCGATATTCCGCGCCGCGCGACGCAGCTCACCGTGAGCTGGGCGCTACCCAAAAGCTGAAATTTGAAACTGTTACCGAGACGTCACGGCGTCACAGGCTGAGCGCGGCTGCCAGCGAAAGCAGGAAGCTGGTCAGCGTTGCGACGATGATCGGCGCGAAACTGCGCCACCCCTGATCGAGTAGCAGGTGCAGCCGTGCTTTCATCGCCGTCGCGACGATGGCGAGGAGCAACAAGGCCTGTGCACCCGTTGCCGCCGCGTCCTGTGCGGCCTTGGGGATCGCGACCAGCGACCCCCCCGCGGCGATGGCGAGAAAGCCGAGGATGAACCAGGGCAGGCGCAGCGGGATCCGCATCTTGCCGCCCGCCTCGCCGCTGCGGCCCAGCCAGATCGCGACGAGCATCAGCATCGGCGCGAGCAGTGCGACACGGGTCAGCTTGACGATCGTCGCGACCTCGCCCGCCTGCGGCGAGAAGGAAAAGCCGCCGCCGATCGCCTGCGCGACGTCATGGATCGATGCGCCGATGAGAAATCCCGCCTGCGCATCGCTCAGCCCGAGCTGCGCGGCGAGCACAGGGTAGAGCGTCATCGCGAGCGCGCTGGCAACGGTGATGCCGACCAGCGTGAGGGTGAAGCGCGCCTGATCGACGCGCTTGTCGCCGATCAGCGAGTAGAGCGCGAGTGCCGCCGACGCGCCGCAGATCGCGGTGGCGCCGCCGGCAAGCAGCGCGGCGTGGCGGTCCTGCGCGAACAGGCGCGCGCTCGCGACCGTGACGAGGATGACCGCCAGCATGATGAGGACGAGCAGCGCGAACGGAAGCGGCCCGAGTTCGACGAGCTGTGCGGCGGTGATCCGGGCGCCGACGAGCACGATTCCGATGCGCAGCGCGGTCTGCGACATCAGGTCGAGTCCCGCATGGGTGCGCCGGTCCTGCGACAGGAAGCTCAATGCGAGGCCGATCAGCAGCCCCATCAACACGATCGGCGCGGCATAATGATCGGCGAGCCAGGCGGCGGCGAGCGCGGCGATGCCGGTGACGAGGACGCCGGGCAGATAGTCGCGCCAGCGGTGCCGCGCGGGAGGGTGCGCCTCGAGCTGCATCTCGCCATAGAGATCGGCGGCCATCGGCCAACTCTGTTCGGATATCTTCACGCCGGCTCCCCTGTGGCCATGCGGCCGCTTCGCACATCGCCGTCGCGCGGTCGATAGGCCATTGCTGGCGCGGCGGAGGCTTGCTAGAGGCCGCGCTCTACCAGCACCCGTAGCTCAGCTGGATAGAGCGCTGCCCTCCGAAGGCAGAGGCCAGGGGTTCGAATCCCTTCGGGTGCGCCATTTCCTTTATATTTCAATATATTGATCTGTATCTCCGAGCGATTTTTTTGCTGCGAAGCATCAAGAGACGGGATCTGGCCGGAAAACGGCAGCTTCGTGGAGCAGTCTTGGAGACCGGCGCGGTCCGCTCGCGCCCGATTATCTGTTAAGAGCGAACCGTCTGAAACCGGTCGAGTCCAGCGATGACAAGCGTCGGTCTCTCGGGCGATCCGTGAGGCAGATACCCGTCGTTCCGCGACGCGCGCAATGGAGAGGTCGCGCACTGCAAGTGGCGACCCGGCTTTTATCGGAATATCGATATTATAGATCCGTGGAGCGGCGATCTGAACTTTTGATGGCGACTGATGGCGACCGGTCTCTTGATATGTCCTGCTGTGGCACTGAAAAGCGCCTGCGATATGGTTTCATCGGAAAACATATTGACCATTGTGCCGCAGCCCAATAGCCCTCTCCTACAAGATTGAAGTTGTTGCCTCCTTTCTCAAGCCGGACAGGGATCACCATGGTGTGGGCGCGGGGTCTTCGTGTTATTGCCGTCTTTGCGATCCTGGGCAGCTGTGGGGGCGGGACAACGGTGAGTCAGTCGGAAACCGGAAATTTCAGGCCCGACGAGGCGGCGGGAGGAACTTCCTCGCCGCGCCCGATTGCGAATGTGCCTCTGTTCTGGGCCGATGTCCGTCAGGTTCAGGTTCTTTGCCTGGTCAATACATCGCGCGGGGTCGATGCGGGTGCGCTGCATCAAGGCGTTTGCGAGCATGCGCGCTCGACCATCGCGCATGTCGCGCCGGTCCCGGTTTCGATCGTTCGACTGGGCGATCCGGCGGTTTTGAAACCCGACACGGTTACGATGCTGGTTCATGTGGCGATCACCGGGAACGGTGCGGACCGGCTTGCCGCGCTCACTGTCCGCCCCTTTCGCAATGCGCCCAATAATGGCGACCAGTTGTTCGGCGCCGCACCGCGCGCCGTTCGTGCAGGCGAAAGCGACCGCACGGCGATCGCGGCGATCGCACCTGCGCTGAACGCCGCGATCGCCGACGCCCTGCCCTGGAAGGCAGGGAATTAGCCGATGGATATTCGATGCAAGCGGGCGGGGGGCCGACCGATCAAGTAAAAGCATCTTTGGGTAGGAGAGGACGATATGGATATTATTCGTACCGGCGAGTTCGACGACGATCATGCGGGCGACGGGGGCCGTGGCCCCGAAGTCATGGTCGACGTCGTAACGACGAATAGTACTCCGGAATCGGCTTCCGTCGACGGCATGACGGGGACGGCGCCGAACGGGAAGCCTTATTGGACTCCCGCCCAGATCGCGGCATATCTCAACCGCTCGGGGGCGAGCTGGACCGGGGGGCCGGATCCCGCGCCGCAACAGGATGCCAACCTGCAGGAAATCACCTTCGGATTTCATCTCGACCAGCAAAGCCTCGAAGACAATGGCTATGTCTACGAGCTTGACGGAAACTATTACGGGCTCTCCGAATATTTCAACTTTGCCGCTTTCTCGGCCGCCCAAATGGCGGCGACGCGTCAGGCGATGCAATATTGGGACGACGTTGCTGCGGTCTCCTTCCGTGAGACCTCGTCGGACGAGGCCGACCTGAACTTCGGCAATCTGGCCAATGCTCCCGATACGCAGGCCTATGCGCGCGTGCCGCTGGGCACCTTGTCCAGCAATGCCCATGTCAACGAACAAGTGCAGCAGATCGCCGGCGACGTTTGGGTGTCGGCCAGCCAGGCGAGCAATTTCCAGCTTACGCCAGGCGGCTATGGGCTGAATACGCTGGTTCACGAAATCGGCCATGCGATCGGCCTGTCGCATCCCGGAAATTATAATTTCGGACCGGGATTTCAGGTCAACTATGCCAATGGCGCCGAATATTATCAGGACGCGCGCAACTATACGATCATGTCCTATTGGAACCCGCGCGACATCGGCGCACGCGATTTCAACTTCAACGTGATGGCGATCGCTTATGGTTCGACGCCGATGGTGCACGATATTCTGGCCATTCAGCGCCTTTACGGTGCCGACATGACGACGCGAACGGGCGATACGGTTTATGGCTTCAACAGCAACGCCGGTCGCGACGCCTTCGACTTTACCATCAACAAGGCGCCCACCATGGCCATCTGGGATGCCGGGGGCAACGACACGCTGGATGCGTCGGGTTATAACACCGATCAGATCATCGACCTGAATCCGGGCGCGCTGAGCAGCATCGGCGGCGTCACGCTCGCCGAGGCGCAAGCGGGGCTCAGCTTTGCGCAGGTCAACGCCAATCGCGCGGCGATGGGATATGCGCCGATCGCGCAGGCCACCTATGACGCCAATATGGCGGCGCTGGCGGCCAACCCGCTTCTGGGCCGGCTCACCGACAATGTCGGCATCGCCTATGGCGCATGGATCGAAAATGCGGTTGGCGGCGGCGGCAACGACGTGCTGGTCGGCAATGCCGTCACCAACAGGCTCAATGGCGGCGCGGGGATCGATACCGCCAGCTATCGCGGCGCGGCTGCGGGCATCACGCTGGTTGTCGGCACGAACTCGGTCACGGGTACCGGGGATGCGGCCGGCGACAAATATATCAGCATCGAACGTTTCGAAGGCAGCAATCATGCGGACAGGCTGACCGGTGGCAACGCCAACGACTGGCTGTCCGGGCTGGGCGGCGACGACCGGGTCACCGGCGGCAACGGCAATGACACGCTTTCCGGCGGTGCGGGTGCCGACCTGCTCGACGGCGGCAACGGCAATGACGTGCTCGATGGTGGCGACGACAACGACACGCTCGATGGCGGCAACGGCAACGATGTGCTGAACGGAGGCGGCGGAAACGACGGTCTCAGTGGCGGAAACGGTGACGATGTGCTGACGGGCGGCGCAGGGAACGACAGTCTCAGCGGCGGCAACGGCGACGATGTGCTGACCGGCGGCGCGGGGAACGACAACCTCAGCGGTGGCAACGGCAACGACGTCGCGATCTTTTCAGGAGCGCGATCCTCCTATCAGATCACGGTCAACGGAGGGAGCGTCACTATCGTCGATCTCGACGCGACGGCCGATGGCGACGACGGCACCGATACGCTGACGGGGATCGAGAAGATCAGCTTCGCCAATGGCGAGAGCTATAGCGTCGGGAAGAAGGGGATTACGCCCTTGTCCTCGTCCTCGATCGCCAGCGACATGCAGCTTCTTCGCATGACGCAGGACATGGCCGCATTCGGTGCCAGCCCGGGCGAAATGTCCGGGCTTGCGAGCGCCGATCGCACCTATCGTTATGATTATATGATTGCTGCCTAGGGTTCGGGTGGATGTGCAGGAAACGCCCGGAACAACCATGTTCCGGGCGTTTTCGTGCGTCGAGGCAAATCCTGTCGGCTTTTCGGCGGCCGCCTGCGGTTATTGATTAGCAAACAGCGGCCGGCCAATAAGAGGCGGTTCAATCAAACGAAAATCGAGGAATATTTCCCGTCTATGTCCGATCCGGTCGACACCTCATCTCCGGGCAAGGAAAGCGGCGCCCGGACGGATCGATCGCTGGCCTGTTTCATCCTGCTGGCGAAATTCCTCGGCATCCCGGCCGATGCCGAGCAGATCGTCCATGATCGGGGCGCCGGCGGCGAGCCTTTCCGGCTGGAAGACCTCGCCCGCATCGCCAAGCGTCTCGGGCTGGCGGCGCGCGTCCGGCAGGTGCCGGTGGCGGGCTTCGCGAAGCTTCCGCTGCCGACCCTGGCCGAAACCGTCGATGGCGACGCGGTCATCCTGCTCAAGGTCGAGGATGCCAGCCTGAACCCCCGCTATCTCGTCCAGCGCGGCGACGCGGGGCGTCCCGAGATATGGAGCCATGCCGAGGTTGCCGAGCGCCTGCCCGGGCGCGTCCTGCTGATGACGAGCCGCGAGAAGATGGTCGGCGACACGCGGCCGTTCGACATCGCATGGTTCATCCCGGCGCTCGTGCGCTATCGCGGGCCGCTGCGCGACGTGCTGATCGCCTCCTTCTTTCTCCAGTTGATGGGGCTGGTCTCGCCGATCTTTTTCCAGCTGGTGATCGACAAGGTGCTCGTTCACCAGTCCATGACCACGCTCGACGTCCTGGCATTCGGTCTCGCTGCGGTGCTGATTTTCGAAACATTGATGTCGGGCCTGCGCAACTGGCTGTTCGCGCACACGACGAACCGCGTCGACAGCGAGCTGTCGTCGCGCATGTTCCGCCATCTGGTCAATCTGCCGCTTTCCTATTTCGAGGCGCGGCGGGTTGGCGACAGCGTGGCGCGCGTCCGCGAGCTGGAGCGCATTCGCGAATTTCTGACGTCCAACGCGGTTACGGTCGTGATCGACCTGTTTTTCACCGTCGTCTTCTTCGCGGTCATGTATCTCTATTCGCCGCTGTTGACGTTGATCGTCCTGCTGTCGATCCCCTTCTACATATTGATCTCGGTACTGATCTCGCCGGGCTTGCGCACCAAGCTCGAAGAGAAATTCCAGCGCGGCGCCGAGAACCAGTCCTTCCTTGTCGAAAGCGTAACAGGCATCGGCACCTTGAAGGCGATGGCGGTCGAACCGCAGATGCGCGACCGCTGGGAAAAGCTGTTCGCCGGCTACACGAACACGGGCTTCGATGTCGCCAAGCTCGCCAATTGGGGAAGCCACCTGATCCAGCTCGTGTCGAAGCTGACCACGGTCGCGATCCTTTATTTCGGCGCCAAGGCGGTGATCGCGGGCGATCTGACGGTCGGGTCGCTCGTCGCCTTCAACATGCTGTCGGGGCGCGTGGCGGCGCCGATCCTGCGCCTGTCGCAACTGTGGCAGGATTTCCAGCAGGTGCGCATTTCGGTCGAGCGGCTGGGCGACGTCCTCAACGCCCCTGCCGAGCCAGAATATAACCCTGGCCGCGCGAGCCTGCCGCCGATCGCCGGCGCAATCCGTTTCGACAAGGTGCGCTTCCGCTACCGGCCCGATGCACCGGAGGCGTTGCGCGGGGTCAGCCTCGATATCGCGGCGGGCGAGATGCTCGGGATCGTCGGCCCGTCGGGGTCGGGAAAATCGACGCTAACCAAGCTCGTCCAGCGCCTCTATGTGCCCGAGCAGGGACGCGTGCTCGTCGATGGCGTCGACCTTGCGCTCGTCGATCCGCCCTGGCTGCGGCGACAGGTGGGCGTCGTTCTTCAGGAGAATATCCTGTTCAATCGAACGGTGCGCGAAAACATCGCACTCGGCGACCCGACGCGGCCGATGGAAGCGGTGATCGAAGTGGCGAAGCTCGCGGGCGCGCATGAGTTCATCCTCGAACTCAATCACGGCTATGACACGGTCATCGACGAACGCGGCGGTAATCTGTCCGGCGGACAGCGCCAGCGCATGGCGATAGCGCGCGCGCTCATCAATGATCCGCGGATCCTGATCCTCGACGAAGCGACGTCGGCGCTCGATGCCGAGAGCGAGGAGATTATTCAGCATAATCTGGCGCGCATCGCCAAGGGACGGACCGTCATCATCATCGCGCACCGGCTGTCTGCCGTGCGCCAATGTCACCGGATCGTCACGGTCGAGGCGGGCGAGGTGACGGAAACGGGAACCCATGCCGAACTGCTCCGCGCCGGCGGACGCTATGCGCAGCTCCACACCAAGCAGATGGGCGGGAATATATGAGCTGGCGCGATCGCCTGTCGCAGCGTTTCCCGAACATCGCGCGGCATGTGTTCATCCTGCGCGAAAGCTGGCGTCGCCAGGAGGAAGCCGACCGGCTCGCCCGGCCGCGCAGCGACCATGAATTCCTGCCCGCGGCACTGGAAATCATGGAAAAGCCGCCGAGTCCGGGTTTGCGCTGGCTGATGTTGTCGCTGTGCGGCCTGCTGCTCGTCGCGCTCATCTGGTCGGTCGTGGGGCGCGTCGATGTCGTCGCGACGGCAAGCGGAAAGGTCGTGCCCGCGGGCAATGTCAAACAGATCCAGCCGATCGAAATCGGTTATGTTCGCGCAATCCACGTGAAGAACGGTCAGCATGTCGAGGCAGGACAATTGCTTGTCGAACTCGATCCGACGCTCGTCGGCGCCGAAGCCGAGCAGGCGAACAAGGGGCTGCTCAATGCCGAGGTCGATGCCGCGCGTAACGCGGCGCTGCTCGGCCATCTCGGCGGCGGGCCGTCGGGTTTCGCCGCGCCCGCCGGAACGTCGTCCGATATCGCCACGACCCAGTCGCAATATGTCCGCTCGGCGATCGCCGAATATGAGGGCGAGCGCGCGAGTCTGATGCAGCAGCGCGCCGAGAGCGCCGCCGAACTCGCAAGCGTCGGGGCCGAAATTGCAAAGCTCGAGCAGACGCTTCCCATCGTCGAACAGCAACTCGCCGCGCGGCGCGAGCTTTCGGGCAAGGGCTATTTTTCGAAGATCCGGCTGCTCGAATATGAGCAGCTCAAGATCGAGCATGTTCAGAATATCGCGGTGCAAAAGGCCAATGCGGCGCGGGCCCGCGCGGCAATCGCCAATATCGATGCGCAGCTCGGGCGACTGCGCGGCAGCTTCGGCAAGACGGCGGCGACCGAGCTTGCCGAAAGCCAGGAAAAATCGGGGCTGGCGCGCGAAGAGGTCACCAAGTCCCAGCGCCGCCAGGCCTTTATGCAGCTGCGCGCGCCGGTCTCGGGGACGATCCAGCAGCTTGCGATCGCGACCGTCGGTGGCGTCGTGCAGCCGGCGCAGACGCTGATGATCGTCGTTCCGGACGATGCCGCCCCGGTGGTCGAGGCGCGCATTCTCAACAAGGATATCGGTTTCATCCGCGAGGGTCAGCCGGTTCGCGTGAAGCTCGAGGCCTATCCATTTACCGATTACGGCATCGTCCCCGGCATCGTCGAAAGCATCAGCCGCGATGCGGTCGATACGAGCGAACCCGGCGGCGCCGAGGAGCGCGATCGCAACGGCCGCGTCGTCCAGCCGGGCCTGATCTACACAACGCGCATCCGCCTGCTGCGGCGCAGCATCCGCGTCGCCGGTCGCGACCAGCCGATCGGGCCGGGGCTCGCCGTGCAAGCCGAGATCAAGACCGGCGACCGACGCGTCATCCAGTATCTGTTATCGCCGATCACTCAAACGCTCGATGAGGCGGGGCGCGAGCGTTGACCCGGTGCGGGTTGCGCTTGTTCATGAGTTCGGTGGGTCGTGGTGGTAGAAAGTCGGCTTCTCTTATCCAGCTGAAATTTCGACGTGCCAGCCATCCTTCATTGACGTCATTGGCAGCGTGCGACCGGCAGCCGCTTCCTCCGCGACTCCGTATTCGCTCTGATGGCATCGTCCGCGCGCACCGTCGCGCAAAAGAGGCGTGCGGGCTCAAACGTCGCGGCGCCGCGGTGCGCGGCAATCGCTCCCTCGCTATGGAGTGTCTCCTTCAACCAGCAGATGAGGGAGCATGGATATGGTCGCCAGGATCGGAACCGAGTTTCTCGTCAACACGCTCCATACATATGGCGCGCAAGGCCAGGCCGATATATCGGGCACGGTGGATGGCGATTTCGTCGTCACCTGGCGCAGCGAGGTCCGCGGCGACGAGGTGCCCAGATCCTATTCGGACATTCACGCCCGCGCGTTCGGAACGGACCGGGCGATCGGCGACGAGTTCCGCGTGAACATGATCACCGACGACGCGCAGGTCAGCCCGGCGGTCACCACGCGCGCGGACGGCAGCTTCGCGATCGTCTATAGCAGCGGCGAGGAAAATCATCTTCCCGGCACCTCGGTGAACACGCGGATCATCGGCGCCGACGGCGTACCGACCGGTCCCGAGCTGCTGACCGACTATGATTATTACCACCAGAATCCGCAGGTCGCGGCCTTCGCCGATGGCCGCACGGTGACGGTGTGGAGCGGCGAGGATCAGGGCGAGGGCGAGATCCGCGCCGCCGACGGGACGGTCGTTTCGAGCTTCGTGTTCGGCTGGGACGGGCGCGTGAAGCCCAAGGGATTGGCGGCGCTGGCCGATGGCGCCTTCGCGCTGCTGTGGTACGGCCAGCGCGACGAAAATGATGCACAGGAAGGCGGGCTCCCCGCCTTTTACGGCCAGATTCGCGCGGCGGACGGCGGCGCGGGTGCGATCTTCGAGATCGGTGCGGCGCCGGGCGCGGATCCGCGGCCCTCGATCGCCCAGCTTTCCAACGGCAACATCGTCGTGGTGTGGCAAGACGACGCCCCCGATGCCGATCCGGCGGCCGACCCCGACGGCACCGACGTGAAGGCGCGGATCTTCTCGCCCGCGGGGGTGCCGCTTGGCGAGGCCTTCACGATCAACGCGCTCGCCGCAGGCGACCAGCGTGACGCCGATGTCGCGGCGCTTTCGGACGGGCGCTTCGTCGTCACCTGGCGCGACGCCACCGGCGAACCCGGCGAACCGAACGCGGGCGCCTCGATCCGCGCGGCGGTGTTCGGCGGCGACGGCCAGCGGCTGGGCGACGAATTCCAGGTCAACACCGCCGCGCTCTACGATCAGGACCATCCGCGCGTCGCCTGGCTCGGTGCCGATCGCTTCGCGATCAGCTGGACCGACGGCAGCGGCGACGACATCGTCGACAATATGGACGGCGCGATCAAGGTGCAGATCTTTGCGGTGGATCCCCTTGCCGCCAATGCGATCGGCGGCACGGGCGCCGCGGAGACGCTGACGGGCTCCTTCGCCGACGACACGATCAGCGGCGGGGGCGGCGGCGACACGCTATTCGGCGGTGCCGGCGAGGACCGGCTGTTCGGCGAGAAGGGCGAGGACAAGCTCTACGGCGGGCTGAACGACGATCAGCTCGTCGGCGGCTGGCAGAGCGATCAGCTCTATGGCGAGCTGGGGCGCGATACGCTCTACGGCGATCTCCTCGCGATCGGCAGCGGCAGCCGCGGCGGCAACGACCGGCTCTACGGAGGCGACGGCGCCGACATACTCTACGGCGACGCGCGGGACATTGCGGCGGGCGGCCAGGGCGGCAGGGACGCGCTGAAAGGCGGCAGCGGCGACGACCGGCTTTACGGCGATGGCGAGACGGGCGCCGGCGTGGCGACAGGCGGCGGCGACGACACGCTCGACGGCGGGGCGGGCAACGATCAGCTCTGGGGCGGCGGCGGCGACGATCGCTTCATCTTCAACGGACTGTCGGGCGGCGACATCATCTGGGATTTCGGCCAGTCACCGGGTGACAACGACCTGATCGACCTGCGCGGCACCGAGGCCGGCGATCCCACCAATGGCCAGCTCCAGGTCTATTATGTAGGCGGCAATGCGATCCTCGAGTTCAACGGCGGGCGCATCACGGTGATGGGCGTCACGCATCTGGACGATTCGGACGTGCTGGTAACCTATCGCAACGGCGGCCAGTCCCCGTTCGAAAGCCCGGTCGCCGATCCGCGCATCGCGTTGATCGCGCAGGACATGGCGGCGTTCGGCGCCTCCGGCGGAATCGAGGCTCGCGGAAGCCGCAGCGCGGAAGGATCGCGCCCCATCGACTATTTCGCTGGATAGGGACGCGTCCTTTTTGATTTGGCGATTCTCATCTAACGAGGGTAGCCGGTGCGCTGCCGATCGCCCTGGCGCTGAACCACGGTCGGATACGCCGGATCGCCTCTTCGACCAGATCCGAGGAGACGGCAAAGCTGAGGCGTATGAAGCCGTTGCCATCGATCGGGTCGAAATCGAGCCCGGGCGCCAACGCCACACCCGTATCGCGCAACAAGGCTTCACAAAAGGCGAGGCTGTCATTTGTGAGATGGCCCACATCGGCATAGATATAGAAAGCGCCATCGGGAGGCGCGATCCGCCGGAGCCCCATTTCGGGAAGGGCCCTGAGAAGGCGTTCGCGATTGCGCGCATAGGTCCGGATATGGCCATCGAGCTCGTCGCGGCAGTCGAATGCTATCAGGCCGGCATGTTGGGCGAGCGATGGCGGCGTCAGGAACAGGTTGCCCATTCGGGCGCGGGCGGCGTCGATCAGGCTGTCAGGAACGATGAGCCAGCCAAGGCGCCAGCCCGCCATGCTGAAATATTTGGAGAAGCTGTTGACGACCAGCGCATTCGGCGCGTGCTTCAACATGGTTTCGGCGGGAAGCGTATAGCTTAGTCCGTGATAGATTTCGTCCGAAACAAGGGCGATGCCGCGGTGCTTGCAAACCTCCGCGATGGCCCGGAGCTCCTCTGGCGGGATGATCGTGCCGGTGGGGTTGGCCGGGCTTGCGACGATCAGCCCATCCGGCGCAGGCTCCAGTCGCTCGACTGCGTCGGCCGTGATCTGGAACCGTTCGGCTTCGCCGCAGTCGAGTTCGACCGGCTCGAGGTGGAGCGCCTTGAGGGTGTTTCTATAAGCCACATAGCCGGGCCGCGCCAGAGCGACCCGGGCACCGGGCGAAAACAGACACGAGAGGGCAAGGACCAGCGCGGGCGAAGCGCCACATGTAAGGATGACCTGTTCCGGATTGACGGCGACCCCGTAGGTTTCGTCGTAATGCGCTGCGATACGCGCCTTCAGTTCCGGGCTTTCCCAGTAACCCATGCCATCGGTATCCAGAATGCGGTGTGCGGCCTCGATCGCTGCCGCAGGTGCACCGGTCGACGGCTGACCAAACTCCATGTGAATAACCGACTGCCCTTCGGCTCGCAGCTGATGTGCGAGACGACTGATGGCGATGGCGTGAAAGGGATCGATCTCGACTGGCATGGGAAAACTTGCTCCATATAAATATCGATCAATGCCTGGTGCCCGGCTGACAGGGCATCCGTGCAATGAACCAGCGCCGCTTCTTGCCGATATGCCGGCACCGCTGAGGGAATTGTGTCCGCGAATGCCCTCCCCCCCGCTGTTCAGACAAGCCATTCGGCGGGCCTCAACGGCGTCCCGGGCGGCTTGTTGCTGTACAGGGTCAGGAGGCCCGCCTGCTCTTATCGATTTCTGGTCAAAAGCCCACCGTCCACGCACGACCAGATCGGTTTCAACCTCGATGATTGGAGACGGACTTGACGAACATCCGACTCATTCCGATCAGCGCGCTGCGATGACGATGATTTCGACGCGCTCGCCGGCCATCGATGTTCGCACTGCTACCCGGCGAATGTCGAAGCCCGGTGCCCGGTTCAGCCAGCTTGCATCTCGGCAATCCATTCATTCACCCGGCGGTCGAGCAGGTTGAGCGGCATCTGGCCGCTTCCCAGCACCCTGTCGTGAAAGCCGCGTATGTCGAATCTGGCCCCGAGTTCGGTTTCCGCCTTGTGGCGGAGCGCCGCGATCTTGATTTTGCCGATGGTGTAGCCGGTTGCTTGACCCGGCATGACGATATAGCGGCGGACCTCGGAACGAGCCTGTGCGTCCGTCAATGACGAATTGTCGAGGAAATACCGGACTGCCTGCTCTTCCGTCCAGCCTTTCGAGTGGAGCCCGGTGTCGAGAACAAGCCTGATCGCTCGCCAGATCTCGGCCGTCAGGCGGCCGAAGTCCGAATAGGGATCCTGGTAAGCCCCCATCTCCTTCGCAAGCTTCTCGCTGTAAAGGCCCCAGCCTTCCTGATACGCGTTGATGGAGAGAAACCGGCGAAACTTCGGCAGGTTTCCCAGTTCCTGTGCAACGGCGAAATTCATGTGATGGCCGGGCAGGGCCTCATGATAGGCGATTACCTCCATTTGCGGTATCGGCATCGCCCTCATATCGGAGAGGTGCGCGTAAAAGATCCCCGGCCGGGAGCCGTCGGGTGCCGCCATCTGATATTCCTGGGGCCCGCCCGGGATTTCTCGATAGGCCTCGACGCGTTTGACGATGATGTCGGCCTTCGGCAGAATTCCGAAGTATCGGGGGAGCTTGCGCTTCATGACGTCGATGTGCCCCGTGGCGGCATCGATATAGGACTGACGCCCCTGATCGGTGTCGGGATAATAGAAACGCGGATCCTCGCGCAGGAACTTGAAAAACGCCTGTAACGTGCCGGTGAAGCCGATCCTGGCCTTGACGGTCTCCATCTCGGCCCTGATGCGGGCAACTTCGGCGAGGCCGAGCTGATGGACCTGGTCTGCCGTCATGTCGGTCGTGGTCGAACTGGCAAGCATCGCGGCATAATAGGCCGTGCCGTTCGGCTGCTTGCCGACTCCCGTCGCCACCGCATCAGCTTTCGGAAGCTCGGATTCGAACCATGCGATAACCGCCCGATATGCTGGCAGCCACTGCTCGAGCAGCGCGTTGCGCACTTCTTCCCTGTAGCGTCGGGCTTGCGCCGCGTCGATCTTGCCGGCCTTTTCCAGTCCGTCGATCTTGGCCTGCGCGTCGGCCCAGATTGCGTTCGTGCCTTCGCCGTCGAACGGCGCGCCACTGATCAGCGTGCGCGCCTGACGGATCATGGTTTCATAGGCAAAGCGGGGGACCCGCGAGCCGGCTGCCGCGTTGCGTCTGGCGATATCGAGCAATTGCAGCTGCGCTCGCCGCACCTCGCCGATCCGCGCGATATAAGCCGCGATATCGGCCGGCTCGTCGACCTTGTGCGCCGCGATCAGGACCTGCGCCAGCCGCGTGTGAGCGCCGAACAGTTGATCGTACACGTAAATATTGCGAGTAAACTGCGCCATACGCGTCGCATCCTCGCAGCGGTAGACCCACAAATCATATGAAAGACGACCGTCCGGCGACAATTTTTCCCGGTCGAATGTTGCCTTGAGCTGGTCAACCGACTGGCGCATCCACTCGAGCCGGCGCTCGGCGGCGGCCTCGGACATATCGTCGAGCTTGTCCTGATCCCCTTTATCGCCCCGATAGGATCGGGCGATCGGGCTGAATGCCAGTTCCTCGTCATATTTGGCGTCGAGCCACACGGTCAGCCGGGCGCTTTCCGTTTCGCCGCTTGTGGCTGCTGGCGAAAATGCTTGCGGCGCTGCATTCGCCGCTCCTGTCATCGAGAGGGCTGCCGCCACCAAATGCAGCGCGACCAACCTGTGGGCAGGGCGTGCGGCCGACGTTGCAGATATATGGCGCGATGGACAAGCCAAGTTCAGTTCTCCGCTTTGCTTGGCCTGCCGTTTCGGCGGGCAGGGGTGACGGGGTTATGCATTCTGCGTGAGCGGTGCGGTGCGCTGCTCGAGCCAAGCGCGCGTGTCCGGCGGCACCAGTGGTGCGATGCGCGTCAGGACTTCGGCATGGTAATCGTCAATCCAGCCCAGTTCGGCGCGAGTAAGCAGGGCAGTGTCTATCAGCTCACGGTCCAGAGGGACCCAGGTGATCGTCTCGAAGCCCAGCATGGGAATTTCGGCGCCCATAACCTGGCGGGGAACGGCGACTATCAGATTCTCGATCCTGATCCCGTAGTCGTTCGGCTTGTAATAGCCCGGCTCATTGGAGAGGATCATACCGGCCTCGATGCCGGTCTCGCCCGGTCGCGGCGAGGCTGGAAGATGGTTCGGTCCTTCATGGACGTTGAGGAAATGGCCGACGCCGTGGCCCGTTCCGTGACTGTAATCCAGACCGGCTTCCCACAGGGCCAAGCGCGCCAGCGGGTCAAGTCGGCTGCCCAGCGTCCCTTCCGGAAATATCGCGCGCGCAATGGCGATATGGCCCTTGAGCACGCGCGTATAGCGATCCCGTACCTCGCTTCTCGGCCTTCCGATGGCGACGGTCCGGGTCACATCGGTCGTGCCGTCGAAATATTGGCCGCCGGAATCGATCAGATAGACGCTGTCGGCCTGAATGGCCCGGTTGCTCGCTGCGGTGGGCCAGTAATGAGGCCGGGCGCCGTTGGCGTCGGCCGCCGAGATCGGCTCGAACGAGACGCTGTGAAATCCGTCGAGTTCGCGCCGGAACGCAGTCAGACGCTCGGCTGCGGACAATTCCGTCTGTTTGCCCCGGGGGCCTTCGATCGACAGCCAGTGGAGAAAGCGGGTCACGGCCGCGCCATCGCGAATGTGCGCTTGCCGCATGCCTTCGATCTCGACGGGGTTTTTGATCTGTTTCGGCAATTGCGTCGGATCGCGGATCTCCCGCACGCTGGCGCCTGCCGCGGTCAGCAGTTGCTCTATCGCAATTGGCGAGAGCTCCGGGTCGATCGATACGCGCTGCCCGCCCATCCCACCGAGCGCGGCATAGAAATCGTCATAGGGAGCCAGGCTGACGCGGTTGCCGAGATGATAGCGAACTTCTCTGCCTAGCTTGGCTTCGTCCACGAAGAGATCGCAGGTTCCGTCGCGCCGGCAGATCGCGAAGGCATAGCCCAGCGGGGCGACCGCGATGTCGCTGGACCTGATATTGAAGAGCCACGCAATCGAATCGAGCGCGATGAACACTGTCGCGTCGATATCCGCGGATCTCAGCCACGCTGCGACTTCGTCTATCTTCTCCTCGCTGGCCTTGCCAGCAAGCTGTATCGGCTGTGCGAAGAGCGGACTAGCGGGGCGGGGCGGCCGGTCGGGCCAGATTGCGTCGACGGGATTGTCGGGGACCGCTATGAGCACGACGCTGGCGTGTGCCAGACTCCTTTGAACCGCTCGAACGGCAGCGCACGAATGAAGCCGGGGATCATAGCCGATGTGCGCACCCGATGACGCCGTTGCGGCGAGCCAGTCGCCAATGCTTGTCTGCGCTACGTTGATAAAGACGAACTCACGCCCGTCGACCTGATCGCGGACTGCGGCAGCGTAGCGGCCATCGATGAACATGGCGGCGTGGTCGCTCAGCACGATTGCCGCGCCGGCCGTTCCGGTGAAGCCGGTCAGCCAGGCGAGGCGATGCGCGAAGGGGGCAGGCCACTCGGTGATATGCTCGTCGCCTGTAGACAACATGAATCCGTCGAGTCCGCGCACCTCCAGTTCCCGGCGCAGCGCCGTCAACCGCTCCTTGTGGTCGCTCATGATCCGCCGCCCCGTCCGGTCGCCGATTACAGCGGCAGCGCGAAGCGGAGCCCACGTCCGATCGCCGGCAGGATCGCGCTGAGGTGGGTTTCTCCCCCGAAGATGATCTTTTCGATCTGCGTGCCGGCCGGAGAGTGTGCGGCGCTCAGTCGATCGGCAAGCGCCACGACGTTCGTCACCATTCCGAAGGCTTTGAGCATCTCCTGCATCTGCTCGCGCGTCACCCCCGGATAGAGTTTCACATGGTCGGCCAGCGTCTCTTCATATTCGCCTGCGGTGAACAGAACGCGCGGCGCGACCTTGCCTGCCTTGAGCTGTGCGAGCAGTTTCGGCTCGTCTTTCAGGATCGCGCCGCCGCCCCAGTTGATCGAGGGGCTGTTGATCAGATAGCTGCGATAGGCCTCAGGATGATTGAACAACACATGAAGCGCAAAGAGGCCCCCGAAGGAATGACCCCATAGCGTTCGATCGCTGCGGCTTACCGGATAGGCCGCCTCGATCTGTGGTCGCAACTCTTCCATGAGAAAGCGGTGGAACAGCTCCGCTTCGCCATACGTCGCACCCTTGGTGAGCGGCGAAGCCTCGAGACCCGCCAGCATGGCGGGATCAGGCTGGGACGGGGTGAGATCGGCGCAGCGGGTGCGCGAAGCATATTCCCAGTTCTTGCCGTAGCCGATGCCGACAATATAGGCTGGCGCCACTTCCAGGCCCACGGTCTGCATCATCAGTGCGTCTGCGGCAGTGTGGAACTCAAAATCACCGTCATTGAGATAAACGACGGGGTAGCCGTCGGCTGGCGGCGGCTTCGTTCCCGAGGGGCGGGCAACGAAAATGCGATAGGTGCGGCCGGTAATCCTGGAGGTCACATCCCATTGCTCGGCCTCCGGGCGCACGACCGGCGAGCGCGGCGGATTTGCGCCGGCAGTCGGGAGCGCGTCCGCTGTCGCCCTGGTCGCGCAACCTAGCGCGGCCGCCGACGCTGCAAGGGCGGTCATCGCCATGCGCCTGTTCATCTCCATCAACCTGTTTCCCCTTATGCTGCCTCATGGCAAATCGGCCGGCGGCGCGGGCATTCATGTCCCCGGACCATTTTGGCCGCGCCGTTATCGAACACACACACCATAGCCCGGTCCGATTTCGAGCATCGCCGAATTGGTTTCGCGGTCGACCGGAATTCATCCCGTCGTACGGCGCTCAGGCGGCGATCGCCTGCGCTGTGCGCCGCGGGTCGCCGCACGCCGATGCTGTGCCGTCTTCGTCGATGCGGATGCCGTCGAACGATCCGTGCATCCAGTCCCACGGAGCGGACGGGGTAAGCTTCTGGCCGCCCGCTTTCAGCTGGCCGACCAAGCCTTCGCCCATATCGGCTTCGATCATCGTCGTACCCGGGACGCGCAGGTCGTCGCCCCCGAAGCGTGGCTTGTGAACCGAAGTTTCTATATCGAGCCCGAAATCGAGCATGTTCATCGTGTTCTGGACAATCGCTTCGGTCAGCGAGATGCTCGGTGACCCCGACGCCAGTACCGGCTTGCCGTTTCGGGCGAACATGTTGGGCGCGACACGGGCATGGACGCGTCGATCCGGACCGGGGAGCCCGGAGCCGAGGTGGAGCAAGCCCGAGCAGGCGTAGACGCCGTCCACAAAGATGCCCGTCTTGTAGGGTGCTGACATCACCGAATGGAGTACGGTCGCAACATTGCCTTCACCATCAACGACGGTCACATGGGTCGATCCGGGCGGCGCGAGTGCCGGCCCCGCCGCGGCAGATGCTTTTTCGAGCTTTTCGAAGCGTTCGGCAGCCAAGGCCTTCGAGATCATCTTCGGGGTCGGCGCGATGGCATTGCTCCAGCGCTGTGTCACCGCTTCGGTATAGACGAGCTTGATGATGTCGATCAGCTTGCGGGTCGTTTCGGCAGATGCATAGGCGGGGCCGAGCTTCTGAACGTCGAGCAGCTCGACCATGTTCATGATTTCGACGAGCGCCTGACCTCCATAGTCGGGAGCGGCTCCGCCGATCACGTCGTATCCGCGGTAGGTGGAACGGACGGGCTCGCCGACGAGTGGCTGCCACGCTGCCATGTCTTCCATTGTCACATAGCCGCCGGCCTGCCGGACTGTCTCGACAAACTTGCGGGCGAACGCCCCGCGGTAGAAATAGTCACTGCCTTCTTCGGCGAGCCGTTCCAGGGTGTCGGCGTGCCGGTTCTGGACCAGCATGTCCCCGACGTTCAAAAGCCGCCGGTCCTTGAAATACATTTCCTGGCCTTGCGCCGCCGATCCCAGGCTTGGGGATTCGACGAACATCTCCCCCCACAAAAAAGGATGAATCTCGAAGCCGTTCCGCGCGTAATGGATCGCCGGCGCCATCACCGTTTTCATCGGCAGACGGCCGTGTTTCCCGTGCGAGGCTTCGACGCCGCCCCAAAATCCGGGAACCGGAACCAGCTGGCCGTTGTACTGGCCAGATGCGGCAAGTGCGCCAAAAGCCTCCGCGCCGCCGGTGAAGACGGGATGCGCGGCCGGCGTGCCCATCGCGCCCGAGATATAGGAGTAGGCATCGCTCCGGGCATCGTAATAGAGCATCGAGAACATTCCCGACAGCGTCGTCATGTGCGGCTCCACCACGGTCTGGGCGAGGGCGGCGGCGCAAATCGCGTCGCATGCGTTGCCGCCCGCCTTGAGCATATCGACGGCCGCGGCCGCTGCCAGCGGGTGCGTGCAAATCGCCATTCCCTTCCGACCTGATACTCCCTTCTTGCGGCCGAACCGCGCCGTCGAGACGAGCTCGCGGCGCTCTTCGGCCGATGGAGGACTCCACCTGCCGGCGGGCACGCTCGACGCGGCTCTGGCCGTGGATGCCAGCGCCGCCGATCCGGCGGTGAGGCCGGCGAGCGATCCGTGGATGAATGCACGCCGGTTGAAATCATGAGGCATTTTCAGGCTTTCTCTTTGAATCATTTCGACGGGTAGGGAGGCAGCGGCGGCTCGGTGCCGAGGAGATACCGGGTGAAATAATCCCAGCGCCGCAGCGTGAAATAATCGCCCCCGGAGCCGAAGCGGTGCGTCACATTGGGGAGGTAGACGAGGTCGTAGCGACGCCCGGCCTTCGTCAGCGCATCGATGAACTGGAGCGTCGTTGCGGGGAGCGCGTTCTCGTCGATTTCGCCATAACCGATCAGCAGGCGGCCGCGCAGTCTGTCAGCCAGCGGCGCGTTACTCATCGCGCGATAATTGGCGGGCGATGCGTCGGGCGTCGGCTTCAGTTCGCGCCCGTTGCCGTAGTCGGGATAGGCGAAGACCCCGGAGGTTCCGTAAAGCGCCTCGTAGATATGCGAGCCGGCAGACGATACGCCGACTTTGAAGACCTCGGGATAGCGCAGCATCGCGCGCGTCGAAACATAGCCTCCCAGGCTGTGCCCCGTGACGCCCACCTTGCCGACGTCGAGGCGCGGGTAACGTGCGGCGAGCTGTTTGATGACGGCGGCGTGATCGTCGACCATCGTGTCGCCAAAATTGACGAAACTTTCATCCTGGAACGCCTGCGAACGCAGGGGCGTACCGCGACCATCGACGGTGACGACAGCAAAGCCGAGTTTCGTCATCGCGAATGAGTCGTTCCAGCCGGAGGCCGTGAAGCCGTGCGGGACAATTGACGACTGCGGGCCGCCATAGAGATTGTCGATCAGGGGTACGCGCTCGCCCGCCGCGGCATCGGGCCACCATATTGCGCCGTAGATGTCGGTCTTTCCGTCGGCGGCCTTGACCACGAAATGTTCCGGGGGGCGCCAGTCGTGCGCACGCAGTGCCGACACGTCGGCGGATTCCAGCCGCGTGATGATCCGACCGTCGGCGGTGCTGCGCAGAACGGTGACCGGGGGCGCGGTCGGCGTCGACCAGGTGTCGATGAATCTCGTTCCGTCCGGCGATATTCTGGACGCACCGGGTTTGATGCCGAAGAATAGCGCAAATGCACCGGTCGCCTGGCCCGACAGCGTATGATCAGCATCCTCCGGCGTGAGCAGCGTCAGATCCGATCCGTCGAAATTCACGCGATAGACCCGCCGGCGATAGGGGTCGCCGGCCTCGCGACCTGACGCGGTGAAAATGATCCGGCGATGCGTCTCGTCGACCTGCAGGATATCGCGCACCAGCCAGTTGCCCTGCGTGACCGGGTTACGCAGTTTCCCCGTCTTCAAGTCATAGCGGTACAGATGCCCCCAGCCACTGCGCTGCGAAAACCAGATCAGTTCGCGCCCGCCGTTTATCAGGCGCACATTCGGCGCGTTGTACATCTCGCTGTTGAGGCCAAGGAACCCCTTGGCGCGCTCGGTGATGATCGTACGCATCTCGCCGGTCCCGGCGTCGATCTCGCTCAGTTCCAGATCGCGGCCATTGCCCGGCATGGGCGCATAGAAGCGCTTGCCGTCGCCCGACCAGCCGAAGACCTCGATGAGGTTGGATTTCGAAAAGCCTTCCGGAAGCGCGATCCGGGTTTGCTTGCCGGTCGCGGTATCGATCACGACACCGGTCATCACCGGCGTCGGCTCTCCGAGCAGCGTGATGCGCGCCGTCCGCACGACCGGAGCGAAACTGCCGTCCGGCGGCGCCGCTTCGAGGAACGGATAAGGCTTGATCGGCCGTTCGTCGATGCGGGTTGCCACCACATGGCGGCTGTCGGGCGACCAGCTCGCGCCAAAAGGCGGCAGTGGCAAATTATAGCGTTCGTTGACGAGCGTGAGCAGCGCTGAATCGGGAAGCTTGCCCCAGGCGAAATAGGCTGCGCCGTCGGTTGTCAGCGCGGTTTCACTGCCGGTGCCAAGATCGCGAAGCCAAAGATTATGGTCCTTCGTGAAGATGGCCTTGCGACCGTCGGGCGATACGGCCTGGCGCGGGTCGGGCGCCTTGGTCGTTCCGGGTGCAGCGCAGCGATAGTCGACAAGGGTGCAGCGCAGTTTTTTGCCATCCACGCTCAGTTCGACCCATTCGGCAGGCTCAAACGCGGTGACGGTCAGGGCCCACATCCCGACCTTTACCTTGGCTTCGCGCGATGCCGCGTCAGCCAGACGCTCGTGATCGAAGGCCGGCGTAGAGGCGCCCGAGGGTTCGACCAGGCGAAACTCGCCGCCATCCGGCCGCGCCCGCCGATACCAGAAACCGCCTCCCTTCAGCCAGGTGGGCTCGATGCTCGCGTTGAGGATTTGCGGCGCAAGCGCGGCGCCGGTTACTGCGAGGGCGCGCGAGTAGCGCTCCGCCATTTCGTCGGTCGAAGGACTGGCATAAGCGTTTCCGGCGAGGGCGAAGCTCAAAAGACCGGCGGCGATGGATTTGTGCATGAAAGGCTTCCCTCTGCGATGGGACCGGGTAGCGGGCACCCCGAACGGTGGGGCGGGGCAGGGCTCGCAGGTCTCCGGCCGATTGGAAGGTTTCGATCTTTGCATGCCCATGATCCCCCGCGCGGCGCTGCCGTCACACCAGCCACTGGGTTCGGCGAACGTCCTATTATTACTGCGAGAGCGGTTGCGCCCCGAACGCCGTCATCCGGATCGATACGCGCTCGATTTTCTGCTCTCGCAGCTTCGGTAAAGTTTGCCGGACCGCGAGATCAAGCCCGAAACGGGCCCGCGATACGCTCGCGAAACTGATTCAGCGGCTGACGAAAAATGCGGCGGGGACCGGGCGCGGCGCTCGATCCTTCTGCCTGCCTGCGGCTGGTCGCAACAGATGCATAAGATTGTAATCGTTGGGGGGGGGGGGGGGCAAA
>JALDYH010000218.1:0-6703 GCA_032154175.1 Sphingopyxis sp.
GGGGCGGGCGCCGGCAGCAGGGGGGCGCTAAGCCCTAGTGCAGCTTGAGGCGCGGGCGGATGATCGCATTCACCCGTCCGATCAGGATGAGCGCCGAGCCATAGAGCCAGCCGTGGATCGCGATGAGGTGCATGCGGTACAGCGAGGTGTAGACAAAGCGCGCGAGCCGGCCCTCGATCGCCATGCGGCCACCGATCAGGTTGCCCATCAGGCTGCCCACCGTCGAAAAGCGGCTGAGCGACACGAGCGAGCCATGATCGCGATAGATGAAATCGCGGAGCGGCTTGCCCTTCTCGATCGCGACAAGGTTGCGGAACACCGCCGAGGCCATCTGATGCGCCGATTGCGCGCGCGGCGGTACGGGCCGCTCGTCGCCGGGCAGGACGCAATAGGCGCAGTCGCCGATCGCGAAAATATGGTCGTCGACGCTGGTTTGCAGCGTCGGGCGGACCACGAACTGCCCGCTGCGCGCGCGTTCTAGCCCGTCGTGCTCGTTGGCGAGCGGCGCGGTCTTCACCCCGGCCGCCCAGACGCGCAGATCGGCGGGGATGATCCGACCCGACTTCAGGGCCATCGCGTCGGCGCGCACCTCCGTTACCGGCGTGTCGGTCAGCACGGTGACGCCCAGTTCCTCCAGCTCCTGCTGCGCCGCCGCAGCGAGCCGCTCGGGAAGCGCCGGCAGGATACGCGGCCCCGCTTCGATCAACGTGACGCGCAGCCGCTTCTCGTCGAACACTTCGAGACCGTAATGGCGAAGGCCGCCCGCGGCGTTGAACAGTTCGGCCGCCAGTTCGACCCCCGTCGCGCCGCCACCGACCAGCGCGATATGAACCTGCGCGTCGCTCGCCGGATCCCTCATCATCGCGTGCGACACGCGCAGGCAATGGTCGAGCAGCTTGTTGCGGAACCGGTCCGCCTGCGGTCGCTCGTCGAGGAAGATGCAATGGTCGCGCGCGCCGGGCGTGCCGAAATCATTGCCGACCGAGCCCATCGCGAGCACCAGATAGTCGAAACGCAGCCGGTGCCGTGCGATCAGCTCGCTGCCATCTTCGTCGAGCATCGGCGCGATTACGATCTCGCGCGCCGTGGTGTCGATGCTTTCGAGCGTGCCGGGAAAGAAGCGATAGCCCCAGCGGTGACAGTGGCTGCGATATCCGACCTCGTCGAGATTGGCGTCGAGCGATCCGGTCGCGACCTCGTGGAGCAGCGGCTTCCACACATGCGTCCGGTTCTTGTCGATCAGGATGATGTCGTGCCGGGCGCGGCCGTAGCGCGCGCCGAGTTTCCGCGCGAGTTCGAGCCCGCCCGCGCCGCCGCCCACGATCAGGATCTGGGTCTTGCGGTTGGCGGTCACGTCGATCTCCCGGAAAAATCTACGCGTCGCCGCCGGTCACGGGCCGCCGTGTCCGCCGGATGCGCGGTTCGTGTTCGAGATTGCCTTTTGTCATGATGTCGTGGCGCATCCTGGCGCGGACGTCGTGGATCGACGCGATCACCGGCCCCATCGCGACGCCGAGGTCGATCAGCACCGCCTCGGCGAGTTGCAGCGAGCTTTCGAGCGTCTCTGGAACGGCGTCGCTCGCGCCGGCCTGATAGAGGGTGGCGGCGTGGTCGGCGTCGCGGGCGCGGCTGATGATCGGCAGATCGGGGTATTTCTGGCGCAGTTGGCGCGTCATGCGGAGCTGCTGGACGGGGTCGTCCATTGTCAGCACGATCGCGTTCGCCGTCTCGATCCCCAGCCGGTCAAGGCTGCCGGGCCGCGCGACGTCGGCGAAGCGGACGATGAAGCCGTCGCGCCGCGCCGCTGCGACGGTGTCGATGTCCGCGTCGACCGCGATATAGGGCCGGCCATGCTCGCGCAGCAGGTCCGCGACGGTGTGACCCACGCGACCGAACCCCACGATGACGGTGCGGCCTTCAGGCGTGTCGTCGCTCTGCGCGTCGCCGCTGCGCATCTCGATCCGCCGTGCGATGTCGTGGCCGATGCGGGCAAGCAGGGGCGTGATCGTCAGCCCGATCGCAGTGACGAGTTGCCAGAATTCGGCGGTATCGCGGCTGATGATCTGTGCTTGCAAGGCGGTTGCGAGCACGATCAACGTCGTTTCGGACGGACTCGACATGAGCAGCCCGACTTCGGCCGCCGTGCCGCGCCGCGCCACATTGGAAAAGCGGAGCAGCGCCGCGGTGACGATCGCCTTTATCGCGACCACCCCGACGACGGCGAGGGCCAGTTGCGGCCACTGCTCGGCGATCGTCTTGAGATTGAGGCCCATGCCGACGCTGATCAGGAAGACCCCGAGTGCGAGGCCCTTGAATGGTGCGGTGATCGCCTCGACCTCGCCATGATATTCGGTCTCGGCGATCATCAGGCCCGCGAGCAGCGCGCCGACGATCGGCGACAGGCCGACCGCGGCGGTCGCGAGCGCGGCGACGATCACGACGAGCAGGCTCGCTGCAAGAAAGAGTTCGGGATCCTTGGCGCGCGCGGCCTGCGCGAAGATGCGCGGCAGCAGAAACCAGCCGCCGATCGCGAGCGCCGCGACGACTACCGCGCCCTGCCATAATGTCGTCAGCAGCAGTTCGGCGCTGTCTCCCGACGCCGCGGGCGAGAGCGCGGCGAGGATGAAGATAATCGGTACGAGCGCCAGATCCTCGAACAGCAGCATCGAGAAGGAGGCGCGCCCGACCGCCGACTTGGTCCCCGCGATCGGCAAGACCAGCGCGGTCGAGGAGAGAGCGAGCGCGATGCCGAGGCCAAAGGCTGCGGGCGTCGAATAGCCGCCGATCAGCTTGAGAGCGAGGCCGAGGATCAGTCCGCCGAGGAGCAATTCGGCCGCGCCGATGCCGAACACCAGCTTCCGTAGCTGCCACAGGCGGCGGAACGACAGTTCGAGCCCGATCGAGAACAGCAGCAGGATGATACCGAATTCGGCGAAAAGCGCGATATCTTCGGTTGAGGCGATGGTGACGTGTCTGAGCCACGGATAGTCGGCGGCAAGCGCGCCGAGCCCCGAGGGGCCTACCAGCAGCCCGACGAGAATGAACCCGATGACGGGCGGCAGGCGGAACCGCGCGAACGCCGGGATGACGATGCCCGCGGCACCAAGGACCACCAGCGCGTTGCCGATGGCGGAGGTTTCTGTTTCCGATACCATAAGGGCCGACCTTATGCAGGCCGGCCCCGATTGGCTAGATAGCTATCCCAACCTTTTTGGTTGTTATCAGCTACCCATCTTGGCTTCGAGATTCTCGACGATCGCCTCGAAGAAACCCTCGGTGGTCAGCCAGTTCTGATCGGGACCGATCAGCAGCGCCAGATCCTTGGTCATCTTGCCGCTTTCGACCGTCGCGACGCAGACTTTTTCAAGGTCGTCGGCGAACTTGATCAGCTCGGCATTGCCGTCGAGCTTGCCGCGATGCTTGAGGCCGCCAGTCCAGGCAAAGATCGACGCGATCGGGTTGGTCGAGGTGGCCTTGCCCTGCTGGTGCATGCGGTAGTGGCGCGTGACGGTGCCGTGCGCAGCTTCGGATTCGACGGTCTGTCCGTCGGGGGTCATCAGCACGCTGGTCATCAGGCCGAGCGAGCCGAAGCCCTGCGCGACGGTGTCCGACTGGACGTCGCCGTCGTAATTCTTGCAGGCCCAGACGAACTTGCCGCTCCACTTGAGCGCCGAGGCGACCATGTCGTCGATCAGGCGGTGTTCGTAAACGATGCCGATCTCGTCGAACTTCGCCTTGAATTCGGCGTTGAACACTTCTTCGAACAAGTCCTTGAAGCGGCCGTCATAGGCCTTGAGGATCGTGTTCTTGGTCGACAGATACACCGGCCACTGGCGCGCGAGGCCGTAGTTCAGGCTGGCGCGCGCGAAGTCGCGGATCGAATCGTCGAGATTGTACATGCCCATTGCGACGCCTGACGTCGGGAACTGAAACACTTCCTCGTCGATCAGCGTGCCGTCTTCGCCTTCGAACACCAGACGCAGCTTGCCGGGGCCGGGGACGCGGAAGTCGGTTGCCTTGTACTGGTCGCCGAACGCGTGGCGGCCGACGACGATCGGGTCGGTCCAGCCGGGGACGAGACGCGGCACGTTGCGCATCACGATCGGCTCACGGAAGACGACGCCGCCGAGGATGTTGCGGATCGTGCCGTTCGGCGACTTCCACATCTTCTTCAGGCCGAATTCCTCGACGCGGGCTTCGTCCGGGGTGATCGTCGCGCACTTCACGCCGACGCCATGCTTCTTGATTGCGTTTGCGGCTTCGACGGTGATCTTGTCGTCGGTGCGGTCGCGTTCCTCGATGCCGAGGTCGTAATAATGCAGGTCGATGTCGAGATAGGGGAGGATCAGCCGCTCGCGGATCCACTGCCAGATGATCCGGGTCATTTCGTCGCCGTCGAGTTCGACGACCGGGTTGGCTACCTTGATCTTGCCCATGCGTTCAGCCTTTTTCCTTGGGGAGTCGGAGTTGCAGCGGGCCTTAGGCAAAGCGGGCCGATTGATCAACCGCCCCGTCGTTCCCCGCATTGCACCCGGATGGCAACGATCGCGGCGCCTTATCCATTGTCACTATAGAAGCGGCACCCTAGAAGAACGGCCATGTCCAATATCATATCATCGAACCGCCCCGGCGGCGGTATCAAATGGCACTGGCCGTCGATCCATCCCGAAGGCCGCAAGTTCCTTTTGATCGCCGGCATCGTGACGCTCTGTTTCTGGCTGCTCGGCTGGGAAATCCTCGGCTGGCTGATGTTCGGCGTGACGCTGTGGGTCGGTGCCTTCTTTCGCGATCCGGTGCGTGTGACCCCGGCGGGGAACGATGTCGTCATCGCGCCCGCCGACGGGCTCGTCACCCAGATCGCCGAAGTTCCGCCGCCGCCCGAAATCTCCGGGCCCGACGGCTTGGGGGCTGCACCGATGCTGCGCGTGTCGATTTTCATGAGCGTCTTCGACGTCCATATCAACCGCACGCCCGTCGCAGGGACGCTGCGCAAGCTTGTTTATATTCCGGGCAAGTTCGTGAACGCCGACCTCGACAAGGCGAGCGAAGAGAATGAACGCCAGCATTTCGTCGTCGAGCGCGCCGATGGCGTGCGTATCGGCTTCACCCAGATCGCCGGCCTCGTTGCCCGCCGCATCATGCCTTTCGTCACCATAGGCAACGAACTCGCGACCGGCCAGCGTGTCGGGCTGATCCGCTTCGGCAGCCGCGTCGACGTCTATCTGCCCGCGGGAACGACGCCGCAGGTGCTGCTCGGCCAGCGCACGCTCGCCGGGGAGACGGTCGTCGCACGGATCGGCATTGCCGAGACGATCGACGGAATCGGTCAATAATATGACCGGGGACGAGCAGGTCATTCCCGATGCCGCGGGACGCCGCATCGCCGGAGTCAGCCTGCGCGCCTTCGCGCCCAACGCGATCACCATCCTTGCGCTCTGTTCGGGGCTGACCGGCGTCCGCTTCGCGATCGGCGGCGAATGGACCGCGGCGGTGACAATGATCATCGTCGCCGGGGTGCTCGACGGGATGGACGGGCGCATCGCGCGTTTGCTGCGCGCGCAGAGCAAATTCGGTGCCGAACTCGATTCGCTGTCCGACGTGATCGCTTTCGGCGTCGCGCCGGCGATGATCCTGTTCCTCTGGTCGCTTGCCGACGCGCCCAAATTCGGCTGGACTGCGGCGCTTGCGCTCGCTGTGTGCTGTGCGTTGCGCCTTGCCCGCTTCAATTCGCGCATGGATGCCGATTTCCAGCCGCACAAATCGGCAGGCTTCATGACCGGTATTCCGGCGCCGGCTGGTGCAGGGCTGTCGTTCGTTCCCGTCTATCTGTGGCTGGTTACCGGGAACGATCTGTTCCGCGAATGGTATGTCGTGATGCCATGGGCGCTCGCCATCGCGATGCTGATGATCTCGGCGATCCCGACCTACAGCTGGTCGTCAATCCGGCTTCGCCGGTCGTGGCGCCTGTTCGCGCTGGCAGGGGTGGGCCTGCTCGGCGCCGCGCTGGTGACCGCGCCCTGGCAAACGCTGCTTGCGGTGTGCGCGCTCTATCTGGTGATGCTGCCCTTCGGCCTTGCGAGTTATGCCAGGGTCAAGCGGCGCGGCTGAGCGCCGGCTGCAGGCGAGCCGCAGCGCGGATGGGTCGCGGGGCATCGCGGCGCGCCGGCGAACGGCGCAGCGTCATCTTCTGCGGAAGCGGACCCGACTGCGGAGCGGCATCGACCGGGAAGGCGCCTTCACCAAGCAGCGCAGAGAGAATCGCATTCTCGTTATTCTTGAGCATGGCCAGGATCACCGTGACGCCGAGACCGGCGGCGAGGGTGAAGAGGAGAGCGGCTGCGACCTGAACCATGATCTTGTCCTTTCGGCTTCTTTGTGCGAAACCTTTTGTCGACGAGCGACGGTTTCGTTGGACTTTTCGTTCCATGTTCCCGATTTGTTCTCAACGGTTTTGCGACGAACGGAGTCACTTTGTCGCCGAGTTGAGGCGGGCATTCCGTTTCCATCGAAACCGAAAATAGCCGCATACCTCTTGCTTTTGGCGGCCGGGGCGGCTAACGGCCCGCCCATTCCACATGGAAGGCGCACATAAACCGGTGCCGGGACCCGTCGCTTGCGACACCCGGTTCTTGCTTTCCAGAGGACCAACCGGAAGGAGAAAGACTATGGCGGCACCTGTCGTCACGATGCAGAATCTTATCGA
>JALDYH010000219.1:0-6703 GCA_032154175.1 Sphingopyxis sp.
TGTGGCAGATGCCCGTCGCCATGATCTCGACCAGCACCTCGCCCGCCTTCGGGCCTTCGAGGTCGAGTTCGACGATTTCGAGCGGCTTCTTCGCTTCGAACGCAACGGCGGCGCGGGTCTTCATGCTTTCCCCCTGAATAAGAGAAAGCAAACTATCATTATCCCATTTGTGCGTTAATACCCATATTCTGCAATACACTTTGTCATCAGGAGTTATAATATGTCGCGGTGGGATGGCATCGATGAGTTCCTAGCCGTCGCGGCAGCAGCTTCTTTCACGAAAGCTGCCCACCAGATCGGCAAATCCCCAACTCATGTCAGCCGATCGATCAAGGCGCTCGAACGGCGACTGGCCGCACCGCTCTTCTACCGGACAACGCGAACGGTTCGGCTCACCGACACCGGCCGCGTTTTCCGGGATCGCTGCCAGCGCATCTTGCAGGAACGGGACGAGGCTTTTGCGCTAGTCAGTGAGAAGGGCGAGCCTCAAGGGGAGCTTCGGGTGACATGTTCGACAACCATGGGCGAAAGATTTGTTGCGCCCATCCTGCGCCGGTTCGCCATGCAACATCCACGTCTAAACCTTTTCATCGAACTGACGAACCGGGTTATCGATCTCGTCTCCGAAGATTTCGATTTGGCCATACGCACTGGACGTACCAACGACCCGCGGCTGGTTGCCACTCGCGTGGCGTCGCGCACGCTCTTGACGTGCGCTGCGCCAGACTACCTGACTCGCAAAGGCCATCCTATGAAAGTCCAAGACCTTGCGGATCATGAGTGCATTGTTGGGACATCCGACACCTGGCACTTCGGACTTGATCAGCAAGTGGTGCTGTTTCGCCCCGAAGGACGCTTTCGTTGTAACAGCGGCCATGCGGTGATCGAGGCATGCATTTCGGGTCTAGGTATCTGCCAACTACCCGATTTCTACATTAATCCGATGCTCAAACACGGATTGGTCGAACTCGTGCTCGAAGACTTGCAGGCAGCCGACGAACCAATCTGGGCGGTCTACCCGGAGCGGCGCCACCTACTTCCGAAGGTCCAACAGGCGGTGGCAGTGCTGGAACGCGAATTGGCCACGGCGATGAGACGATCGATTCAAATCACCGAATTTGAACCAGAAGCGAAAAAGCGATAATCGACCCAGTGGCCCTTGTCGAATTTCTTCCTCCTTTTTCGAAACTCCCACGGCTGACCCCGGTCCTGAAGCAGGATGGAAATACCAAGTTCGAAATGCGGGTCGCGATCGGGCCGTCGGACCGTCTTTGGGAGCTTGCGGTGATCGGCAAGAACCTGACCGACAAGATAACGGGTGGCTTCCGCAACACTGCGTCACTACCGGGAAGCGCCTATGCTTTAACCGATCCGAGACGTATGGTGCTGGTTCAGTTCTCGATCAAGCGCTGAGGCCATCCCCAAACGAATTTGAAGGAGTTAAGCGGACAATGAAGATTGCTCAACATGGCGCGATCGTTACGGGCGGCGCGTCCGGGCTTGGCGAAGCGCTTGTCGCCGCGCTGCAGGCGCGCGGCGCCAAGGTGACGAGCCTCGATCTGGCTCGGTCAGCATTAGCCGATTTCTCGCTGGTCGTCGACATTACCGACGAGAGCGCCGTGGAGCAGGCAATCGAGGACGCGCATCGGCAGCTCGGACGGATTCACTTCGTTTTCAACTGCGCGGGCATCGGCCTTATGGAGCCGATCGTCCAGAACGGTAAGCCAGCCGGGCTAGAGTCGCTGCGCAAGCTGCTCGATGTCAATCTTGTCGGAACGTACAACGTCATCCGCTTCGCAGCACCCAAGCTCATCGGCAACGAACCGGACGACGGCGGAGAACGAGGTGTGATCATCAACACGTCCTCGATCTCAGCCATGGATGGTCCTGCGGCCTTCGCCGGCTACAGCGCTAGCAAGGCGGGTGTCGCCGCGATGACCGCGCCACTCGCGCTCGATCTCGGACCACACGGCATCCGGGTTTGCGCAATCGCTCCTGGTATGTTCCAGACTCCGATGCAGCGCCATCTGCCTGGGCCAGTCCGCCAAGAGATGATCCGCCACATGATCTTCCCGCGACGGGCTGGGGATCCCCAACGCTTCGCCGATCTCGCACTTCACATCGTGGAAAACGACTACATCAACGCGACGACCATCCGGATCGATGCTGGCGCACGCGCGCCACTGCCATCCTGATCCGACCATTTCCACCCGACTACTACAACGGGAGATTGAAGTGCCGGTTCTGCACGTAACGACGCGTGAGGGTGCTACCCTTGAAATAGAAGCGAGGATTGGCGTCAGCGTCATGAAGAACATCCGCAAGGCGCGCGTCGACGAGCTTCTCGCACTATGCGGTGGGTGCTGCTCGTGCGCGACCTGTCATGTGTTCGTCGAGGATCCCAAGATGACCACGGCGCTGCTCGACCGCGTGACCCATCACTGCGATATCGTCGAGACCGGCAAAGACGGCTCTTAGGCGCTTTTACTTTGGCGATCTCGTAGGCGTTAAAAAGCAGGTCTGGATGGGAGGCTTCCTTTTCAGCCAGTCGAGGCAAGGCTCGCGAATGTGCCTATGGGGGGCCTGTTCACCTGGCGAACGATTGCCCCTTAGATAATTCACGTCGGCAGATTTCAAACTAGGAGGACATATCTGAAAGAAAATGGGAGCGATTCATGGTCTATCGAAGCTTCTGGACCGACTTGATGGGTGCAAATTTTACCCAGGGCTATCTCGATGCGGACGGAATTCGAACGAGGTATTGGAGCACCGGCTCTGAAGATAAGCCGCTTCTTCTGCTCCTCCACGGCGTCGGTGGCCATGTTGAGGCGTATTCCCGCAACCTTCAGGCGCACGGCAAACATTTCTGGACTGTGGCAATCGATTATCTCGGTCATGGACTGACCGATCGTCCCGAAGGCGATTACGAACTGCCTCGTTATGCCGCTCATATCCTGTCGGTGCTCAAAGCGCTCGGCCGTGATAAGGCGCACATCTCCGGTGAATCCCTGGGAGGCTGGATTGCCGGCTATATGGCTGTCCACCATCCCGAGGTTGTGGACCGTCTTGTACTCAACACAGCCGCCGGTTGGACGGCCCACCCCGAGGTAATGGCTCGAATCAAATCACTGACGATGGAAGCGGTCAACGACCCGACTTGGGAACGGGTCAAGGCGCGTTTGGAGTTCCTTATGCATGACAAGTCGAAGGTCACCGATGATCTGGTTGCCGTGCGACAAGCGATTTATCGGCAACCTGATTTCGCTCGCACAATGGAAAGCATCATGTGCCTCCAGGAAATGGACATTCGACGTCGCAATATGATCAGCGAGGCGCAATATAGAGCGATCCGGTCGCCGACCTTAGTCCTCTGGACGTCGCATGATCCCACCGCCACGCCTGACGAAGGCAAGCAGATCGCCGACATGATTCCTGGCAGCCGTTACGTCGTCATGAACGAATGTGGGCATTGGCCCCAATTCGAGGATGTCGAGACGTTCAACCGAATTCATATCGACTTCCTGTTGGAGCGATAGCATGCAAAATTGGACCGATCCCGAACTCAACGCGCGCGCACGCCATATGGATGAGCTTATCCGACGCTACTTTGACGCCTGTAACGAAGCGAACCTTGCGAAAATGCAGGAATGTTTCGTTCCGGATGCGGTGCACTACTTTCCTCCGGGCATGTACAATGGGCCTTTCGTGGGTGCTCCGGCGCTCGCTGAAAAGTTCAAGGAAATGGTCGAAACCATCGGCTCGTACTGGACTGTCGATACGCTCATCGTCGAGCCGTGCGGATGGCAGGCAGTCATGGAATGGACGCACTTCAAAACCAAGCAGGCCACGGTTTTGCGAGGAATAGAGGTTTACGAGTTCGACCGCTCCGCGAAGCGGATAAAGGAAATCAGAGCCTATTATGCGGCTCCTCAGACACCCGATCTCTCGCGCCAGGAACTCCAGGGATTTGACTATGTTGCGCGACGATATCCGATGGCACCCCCGCCCGGCGTTCGCTAGGTAAAGAGCACCATGCAATCCCAAACCACTTTATCCGGTGCGATGCTGATCGGCAATGCGGACGTTGTTGGAACTAGCACCAACTTCGCGGCAGTGAACCCCGCAACGGACCTTGAACTCGTCCCACGGTTCACCGGCGGGACGGCCAGCGATGTCGACCGCGCTTGCCTTCTTGCGGAGGCGGCATTCGATGCATTTCGAGAAACGCCCCCCAACAGACGCGCTGATCTGCTTGATCGGATCGCAGTGCAGATCGAACTTTTGGGCGATGATTTGATAAGCCGGGCCTGCGAAGAAAGCGGCCTACCTCGTGAACGACTGGAAGGCGAACGAGGACGCACGACAGGTCAACTCAGGCGATTTGCGTCCGCCCTCCAGTCAGGACGATGGAACGCCATCATCAGCGACCCGGCCGATAGCGACCGCCAGCCTCCGAAACCCGACCTCAAGTTGCGTCACATCGGCATCGGACCAATAGCAATATTTGGTGCGAGCAACTTTCCTCTCGCCTTCTCGGTGGCGGGTGGCGACACTGCTTCAGCACTCGCAGCGGGTTGTCCCGTCGTGTTCAAGGGGCACCCCGCCCATCCCGGAACCTCCGAAATGGTTGGACGTGCGGTACGCGCTGCTGTCCAGGAATGCGGATTACCCGAAGGCGTTTTTTCCCTGCTCGTCGGCGCCGACTACGCGCTCGGATCGGCGCTTGTCGTTCACGCCGCTATCAAAGGCGTGGCCTTCACCGGATCTTATCTTGCCGGTACCACCCTTATGCGGCTTGCCGCTGCACGGCCAATACCGATCCCTGTCTTTGCTGAAATGGGCAGTATCAATCCGGTGCTTTTGTTACCGGCTGCTCTAGAAAGCCAGGCAGAAGCCTTGGGACAGAAGTTCGCCGGATCACTCACGCTCGGGGCCGGCCAGTTCTGCACCAACCCAGGCTTGCTATTGGGAATCGAAGGTGGCGCTCTCGACCGGTTTCTGGCTTCCTCTCGACTGGCGATCGAGGCCACGGCGGCCGCGCCAATGCTTACGCCCGGTATCGCCCGTGCCTTTCATCAAAATGTCGAGCGCTTAAGCCAGTCTTCTGCACTGTCGATCTGGGCACGAAGCAAAAACGTCGGACCGCCAAACTTCTGCGCCCCAACGCTCTTCGTCACTGAGGCGCGAAACTACCTCAACCATTCCGACCTCGCCGAAGAGGTGTTCGGTGCTTCGGCGATCATCGTGAAGTGCGCCGACCTTGAGGAAATGATGGAAGTCGCCGAAAGCTTGGCCGGCCAACTAACGGCTACGCTTCATTGTGAGCGGGAAGACTTCGCGACGGCCCGCCCGCTTATACGAATCTTGGAACGCAAGGCCGGACGCTTGCTACTGAACGGCTGGCCGACCGGCGTCGAGGTCAGCGAGGCCATGGTGCATGGAGGACCATTTCCCGCGAGCTCCGACAACCGATCAACGTCGGTCGGCCTGCTCGCGGTGGACCGTTTTCTTCGCCCGATCTGCTATCAGGGCTTCCCCTTGGACCTTCTGCCCTTCGAGGCCGAAGCAATCTCGTAATCGGAGACGTCAGCCGAACGACCTGCTGGATTCGATTTGCATAAGCGTCTTGGGACCTAATGAACGTCGGGATGACATTTCAGGATGGGCGATTGTGAGATGATAGAGAAATTCTATCAAGTATGCCGCAGATCGATTTGACCTGCATGCGCCGCTGCGTCACAAACTTGTCCTAAAAGGATGGCCTGAATGGGATTGGAAGAGGCGAAGCTGCTCATCGACGGCTGGGTCCGCCGCGAAGGCACCGGGCGCGACCGGCTGCTGCCGTTGCTGCACATGGTGCAGGACGAGATAGGATATATCGATGACGCGCTCGTCCCGGCCATTGCGACGGCGCTGAACCTCAGCCGCGCCGACGTCCATGGCGTGCTGACCTTCTACCACGATTATCGCCGCCAGCCGGCGGGGCGCCATATCGTCAAGCTGTGCCGCGCCGAAAGCTGCCAGTCGCGCGGCGGCGCGGCGATCGAGGCGGCCGCCGCCGAGCGGCTCGGCGTCGCGATGGGCGAGACGCGACGCGACGGGCAAGTGACGCTCGAACCCGTCTATTGCCTCGGCCTGTGCGCGATCGGCCCCAATGCGCTGGTCGACGGACGCCCGGTGGCGCGCATCGACGCCGCCGCACTCGAGCGCATCGCTGCCGAGGTCGCGGCATGACGCGGGTCTTTATCAGCCGCGATATGGCGTCGGTCGCGATCGGCGCCGACGATGTCGCGCGCGCCTTTGCCGATACAGGTTGCGAGGTTGTCCGCACCGGATCGCGCGGACTGTTCAGCATCGAACCGCTGGTCGAGGTCGAGACCGCAGAAGGCCGCATCGGCTATGGCCCGGCGACGCCCGGCGATGTTGCGACCATCCTCGACGGCAGCCACCCGAACCGCCTCGGCGACATCGCCGCCCTCCCCTTCTTCGCGAAGCAGCAGCGTTTCACCTTCGCCCGCTGCGGTATCGTCGATCCGCTGAGCCTTGCCGACTATGCCGCACACGACGGCTGGATCGGTCTCGACATCGCGCGCAGCGCGGAACCGCAGGCCGTCGTCGACGCCGTCAAGACCAGCGGGCTGCGCGGCCGGGGCGGCGCGGGCTTCCCGACCGGCATCAAATGGCAGACGGTGCTCGATGCGCC